>NZ_JBKORJ010000020.1:0-364131 GCF_047314585.1 Shewanella sp. BJSY2023SW005 | reverse complement strand
AAGTGGCCTATGCTACCTGACAATATTGAAGCTCGCTTACTGACAAAGACGATAAAAGGTAAGTCGGTTTCCATTTTGACCTCATTAACAGACCCATTGCGTTATCCGGGGGCAGAGATAGCGGATTTATATGCCCATCGATGGGAGATAGAAGTGGGCTATCGGGAGATGAAGCAGCATCTTCTGGAGAGTCGCTTTACGTTACGCAGTCAATTGCCAGAGCTGGTTATCCAAGAATTGTGGGGGGTACTATTGGCCTATAACCTCATCAGATACAAGATGGTGTTGATGGCTAAGAGCTTACCGTCGTTACATCCGAACCAATTAAGCTTTAGAGATGCATCGAGTTATATCATTTTTAAACTGACTCAGCTGTCATCTCAAATGCCTGGGAATGTTCCGAGAGAGGTCTTGGATATAGTGCGTAACGCGAGGCAGTTCAAGCTTGATGGGAAACGGGATAGAGCCTATCCACGTGCGTTAAAAATGAGTAAAAACAAGTATCCCATTAAGCCTAAGAAAAATGCCGTTCACACTAAGTGAACGGCATTACCCTGAAGCGCGTTTTTTGGATAAGAGTTCGTTAGAAGTTGGCGCTTCTTGGGGCGCGAGGGAAGGGGATCACATCGCGGATGTTGGAAACACCGGTAACATAAGACACCAGACGCTCGAAGCCCAGACCGAAACCTGAGTGAGGCACAGTGCCATAACGGCGCAGATCTCTATACCACCAGTAATCTTCCTTGTTGAGGTTCATCTCGGCCAGGCGCATATCCAGTACATCCAGGCGCTCTTCACGCTGTGAACCACCGATAATTTCACCTATACCGGGGGCCAATACGTCCATCGCCGCCACTGTCTTGCCATCTTCGTTGAGACGCATATAGAAGGCCTTGATATCTTTTGGATAGTTCTTCACTACCACAGGAGCCTTGAAGTGCTCTTCGGCCAGATAACGCTCATGCTCGGATTGCAGATCTATGCCCCACTCGACATCGTACTCAAACTGCTTACCGCAGTTTTTGAGGATCTCAACGGCATCTGTGTAATCCACCTGGGCAAAGTCACTGCTGACAAAGTTCTCCAGACGCTCAATCACGCCTTTATCGACGCGCTGGGCAAAGAACTGCAGGTCGTCCATCCGCTCTTCCAGCACCGCCTTGAAGGCGTACTTGAGCATGGCTTCGGCCAGACCGGCAATGTCGTTCAGATCGGCAAAGGCCACTTCCGGCTCAACCATCCAGAACTCAGCCAGATGACGGCTGGTGTTGGAGTTTTCGGCGCGGAAAGTAGGGCCAAAGGTGTAAATCTTTGACAGGGCACAGGCGTAGGTTTCGCCGTTGAGTTGGCCGGATACGGTCAGAAACGCCTCTTTGCCGAAGAAGTCTTCGTCATAGTTCACCTTGCCATCGGCAGTGCGTGGCAGGTTTTCCATGTCCAGCGTCGATACCCGGAACATTTCACCGGCGCCTTCACAGTCTGAGGCGGTGATCAGTGGGGTAGAGACCCAGATAAAGCCATTTTCGTGATAGAAACGGTGAATCGCCTGTGACAGGCAGTTACGTACCCGGGCAACTGCACCAATGATGTTGGTACGTGGACGCAGATGCGCCAGTTCCCTCAGGTGTTCAACCGAGTGACGCTTGGCGGCCATAGGGTAGGTATCAGGATCTTCAACCCAGCCAGTGACTTCCACTTGGGTCACTTGCAGTTCAAAGTCCTGGCCTGAGCCTGGGCTTTCAACCACTTCACCTGTGACAATCACGGAGCAGCCGGCAGTGAGCTTCAGCACTTCGTCATTGTAATTGGGTAAGCTATTTGGCACCACGCCCTGGATAGGATCGAAACAGGAACCATCATAGACGGCAAGAAACGAGATGCCGGCCTTGGAATCACGACGGGTTCTAACCCAGCCACGTACAGTGACCTGTGAACCGACCGCATGCTCACCTTTAAATACAGATGCGACAGATGCAATGCTCATTATTGCTTAGTTCTCCAATGAAACGTTTTATGCTTCAACTCGGCCCCGAAAATAGTTCGAGAGCAGAAATCAGGCAAATCCCTGACTATATTGATGACACAGGAAAAAATTTGGAGGTTTATATTACCTTGCTGGTGGCTTTTCTCAAGCTGAAAAAGGTATTCTGGGGGTAATATCCCCCTTCAGACGGAAGGAGTTCGGATGAAGAAGGTGAAAATCTTTCAATATCTGTTGGCAAGCCTATCGATTATAGGCTGGTCACTGGCAATTTATGCCCTGCTGGTATTCGATAAGGCGAGGCCGGACAGGGCCGTAGGCTACTTCTTCAGCAAAGGGGCGCCGGTGCGTTTGTACTGGGACCCTCAGCAAACCATGCTATTGGAATACATCATCTGGGCTTGCGCCGCCATCAGTTTCCTCAGTCTGGCTTTTAACTGGTATGTGGCCCATCACAGCCGTTTGGGTTACTGGTTCAATATTCCACTGTTGCTGCTCTCATCCACCGCCGCCGGCTTGTATCTGCGTTTCTTTATCTAAGCCTTCATGTTGTGTTGTCAGCGCAGTTGTCGACAGAGCATATCGATAATCGCCGCTGTGGCGCCCCAGATAAAGTGCCTGCGATAGGGAATAAAGGTGACTGGATAGAAATGACCGCGGCGCTCGAACATTGCCGTGTGACGATTTTCCTCTTCGAGTAAAAACGCCAGCGGCACCCGAAACAGCTCCTGCACTTCGGCCGGGTCAATTTTGGCCTCAAAGGGTGACTTTACCCAGCCAAGTACAGGGGTGATCTCAAAGCCGGTAAAGGTGGGATGATTGGGAAGCTGACCTATGATTTCGACATTGTCCGGTGCCAAACCTATCTCTTCTTCGGCCTCTCTGAGGGCTGTCATGATGAGGTTCTGATCTTCGGCTTCCGGTTTGCCGCCGGGAAAGCTCACCTGGCCGGGATGAGCCTTGAGATGCTTCGGCCTCTGGGTCAGGATAAGCTCCGGTCCCTGCACACCCGGCTCCAGTGCGATAAGTACTGCGGCGGCCCTGAGTTTGGCCGGGGTCAAAGGACTCGAATGGTATCGACTCAGGGCTCTGAGTTGAAAACGGGTTAACAGCTCGTCTTTATCCATAGCGTCCTTGAAGTCGATTGAAGTAATCAATAACCCAAGCCATTATTGCCCTGTCTTCGCAAAGAACTATCAACCAGCTTGAATAACAAGTATCAGGCTAAGCTAGTCTTGCTCCGGGGCTAATAGCGGCAGTATTCGACTCACTTTATCATAGGTTTCCTGGTATTCGGCATCCACGTCCGAGTCGGCCACTATGCCGCCGCCGGCCCAGCAATAGAGCTGCCCGGAATCGGCAACCAGGGTTCGAATGGTGATGCTGCTGTCCATTTTACCATCCTGGCTCAGATACCCGATGGCGCCGCAGTAGAGTGAGCGGCGACTGGGTTCCAGCTCTTCGATAATTTCCATGGCGCGGATCTTGGGCGCGCCTGTGATAGAGCCGCCGGGGAAGGCGGCCCGCAGCAAGTCTGTGGCCTGATAACCCGGTGCCAGTTCGGCGGTTACTGTGCTGACCAGATGGTGCACCGCCGGAAAGCTTTCTATGGCAAATAGATGCGGCACGGCCACACTGCCGGGGCTGGCAACCTTACCAATATCGTTGCGCAGCAAGTCCACTATCATCAGGTTTTCGGCTCTGTCTTTTTCCGACCCAGCCAGCTGTTTGGCAAGTTCCCTGTCTTGCTGTTCATCGGCACTTCGGGGCAGGGTGCCCTTGATGGGCTTGGTTTCAATATGGCGATTGGAATCCAGGGCAATAAAACGCTCGGGTGAGATGGACAGGATGCAGTTGTGCTCCAGGCGGATAAAGGCAGAAAAGGGCGCGCCGTTGGCTTGTCTGAGCTTACGATAGGCTTGCCACTCATCACCCTGATAGTCGGCCTGGAATCTTTGGGTCAGATTGATCTGATAACAATCGCCGCTGTGAAGATATTGCTGCACTTGGGCAAACTTGTCGCCATATTGCTCGCGGCTGAGCTGCGAGCGCCACTCACCGCTGAGTCGGAACGCTTTCTGGTCGAGGTGCTTATTGGGGCTGTTTGTGACTTTGGACGTCAGCCACGACAGGGTTGCTGTCAGCGCCTTTTCGCCGCGGTAGTGCACCAATTGCCAGCACTCTAATTGCTTATCGCGAATAAGGGCCCAGTCATAAAGACCGACATTCATCTCCGGCAGAGCGATATCGGCTGCGGCCAGTTTTGGCAGTTTTTCCAGTCTGCGGCCAAGATCGTAGCTGAAGGCGCCCACCGCGCCGCCGCTGAAAGGCAGATTGACCTGCATGGCATTGGGAAAATACTGTTGCAGCAGTTGTTGCAGCAAGGCAAAAGGATCGTCACTTGAGCATCGTACGCCGCTCGCCTCAGAGATTTGGGTGGTTTCAGCCATGGTCACCAGTCTGGCTATTGGCTCGGCAACTATGATGTCGTATCTGGCGTCATTGTGCTGGGCATCGGCCGAATCCAGCAGCATGGCCCAAGGCTCACCGCTGAAGTGGGAAAACAGCTCTAAGGTTGAGAGTTGCCAGTCAAGAACGCGAATGGCGGGAGGGCAAATAGCCTGCTGGTACATCGAACGACCCTATCTGAAAATGTGATGTAGCCCAAAAAGGAACGAAAGAGTATCATAACGGCCACAAAAAACTAATAAAACCACCCCTGGCCCTTGGTGAAAACGCGTTGTATCACGGCTTTGCTGTCGTTTTGAGCATTTTTGTGTCGCAAAACCGACAAGCGGAGCCTGAAATTCAAGGCTTTGGCTTGAATCTCTGTTGAGCGTTGATCCTGAGCTGAAGGGGCGGATCCTTAGGCTAATGGAGCGCCAAACATGTCTGTAATCAAGCAAGCTGACTTTATCGACAGCATCAGTGATGCCCTGCAATATATCTCCTATTACCATCCCAAAGATTTTATCGACGCCATGGCCGCCGCCTATGAGCGTGAGCAGAGCCAGGCTGCCAAGGATGCAATTGCCCAGATTTTGATCAACTCGCGTATGTCTGCCGAAGGACACAGACCCCTGTGTCAGGATACCGGCATTGTGACCTGTTATGTCTATCTGGGGATGGGCGTGCAGTGGGACAAGACTGATATGACAGTGCAGCAGATGGTGGATGAAGGCGTGCGCCGCGCTTATACCAATCCTGATAACCCGCTGCGTGCCTCAATAGTGGCCGACCCGGCCGGCAGTCGCAAGAATACCCGCGATAACACACCTTCCGTGGTGCATATTCAGATGGTTCCCGGCGATCATATCGAAGTGGCCATTGCCGCCAAGGGTGGCGGCAGTGAAAACAAGGCCAAGATGGTGATGCTCAATCCATCTGACGATATCGCCACCTGGGTTGAGAAGACACTGCCAACCATGGGCGCCGGCTGGTGTCCACCGGGTATGCTGGGAATAGGTATTGGCGGCACCGCCGAGAAAGCCGCAGTGCTTGCCAAGGAAGCCTTGATGGAGAGCGTGGATATTCACGAGTTGATGGAACGCGGCGCCGAAACCACGGAAGAGAAGCTGCGTTTGGATATCTTCGAGCGCGCCAACAACTTAGGCATTGGTGCCCAGGGCCTGGGCGGTTTGACTACTGTACTGGACGTTAAAATCAAAACAGCACCCACCCACGCCGCCTCCAAGCCTGTGGTGATGATCCCCAACTGCGCCGCTACCCGCCATGTGCATTTCCATCTTGATGGCAGCGGCCCAGCCGAGTTGACTCCGCCAAGCCTTGATGACTGGCCGGAAATCACCTGGGAAGTGGGTGAGAGCGTGCGCCGGGTTAATCTCGATACCGTTACCCAGGAAGAGATTGAAAGCTGGAACAGCGGCGATACTCTGCTGCTCTCGGGTAAGATGCTCACCGGCCGTGATGCGGCTCACAAACGGATCCAGAGCCTGATTGAAAGCGGTGAAGGCTTGCCTGAAGGAGTTGATTTCACTGGTAAATTCATCTATTACGTAGGTCCAGTCGACCCGGTAGGTGATGAAGTGGTTGGCCCGGCCGGCCCGACAACCGCTACCCGTATGGATAAGTTTACCGATCTTATGCTGGATAAGACGGGTCTGATGGGCATGATAGGCAAGGCAGAACGTGGTCCGGCCACAGTCGAATCTATCCGCAAGCACAAGGCGGTATATTTGATGGCCGTCGGCGGCGCAGCTTATCTGGTGTCCAAGGCGATTAAACAATCCCGTGTGGTGGCGTTTGAAGATCTCGGGATGGAAGCCATCTATGAGTTTGACGTCAAGGATATGCCTGTTACTGTAGCGGTTGACTCCAACGGGGTGAATGCGCACGAAACCGGCCCGGCGATCTGGAAGGTGAATATCCAGAACGCCAAGGCTTAAGCTGAACCTTGAGGGGCCTGTTGGCCCCTTTTGCATTGCAATCAACAACCAATAAGAAGATTTATAATGAAAACCAACCCACTATTGATGGCGCTGCTCGCCGCAGGTCTGGCTCTGCCGGCGCTGGCTGCCGATAAGGCACCTTTTACTGTCCAGGATCTGGTCAAGCTCAACAAACTCCATTCTGCCGCTGTATCCAATGACGGCACCAAGCTTATCTACGGCCTGAAGAAGGTCACCGACGATGGCAGCAGCTCAGATCTCTATCTTTTGGATCTCAGTGACAAGAACGCGGCGCCCAAACAGCTGACTTCTGCACCGGGTACCGAGCACGATGTGGCCTTCAGCAGCGACGACAAGCAAGTCTATTTTATTGCCGCCCGTGATGGCAGCAGCCAACTGTATCGCTTGCCGCTGGATGGTGGTGAAGCCCAGGCCGTATCTGATTTGCCTCTGGGGATCGACGGCTACAAATTATCGGCCGATGGCAAGCAGGTGGTGATGAGCATTCGTGTTTTTCCCGAGTGCGACACCCTGGAATGTTCAAAAGCCAAGTTTGATAAAGAAGCCGAGCGCAAGAGTACAGGTCGTGAATACGATCAGTTGATGGTGCGTCACTGGGACACCTGGTCTGACCATGCCCGTAATCACCTGTTTGTGGCGCAGCTTGAAAACGGCAAGCTGGGTAAGCCGGTGGATGTGACCAAGGGCCTGGATACCGAAACCCCACCCAAGCCATTTTCCGGCATGGAAGAGGTGACATTCAGCCCGGATGGCAAATATATTGTCTACAGTGCCAAGGCACCGAGTAAAGATCAGGCCTGGACCACCAACTACGATCTCTGGCAGGTGCCGGTCACAGGTGGCAAGGCCAAGAATCTCACCGAAGATAACCAGGCCTGGGATGCTCAGCCGGTGTTTTCCGCCGATGGCCGCTATCTGGCCTATCTGGCGATGAAAAAGCCCGGATTCGAGGCCGACAGATACCGCATCATGCTCAAAGACACAGTCACGGGTCAGAGCAAGGAAGTGGCGCCCATGTGGGACAGAAGCCCGGCCTCGCTGAGCTTTGGTAAAGATAACAACACCCTGTATGTGACCGCTCAGGATCTGGGGCAGGTGTCTGTATTTGCCATCAACACCCAGTTTGGTGATGTGCGCGCCATCTACAACGATGGCAGCAACAGCCTGGTGGGTCTGGCGGGCGATCGTTTGATCATCAATCATAAGTCTTTGGTGGAACCGGGCGATCTCTACTCCATCAACATGGAAGGGCAAAACCTGACCCGTTTGACTGAAGTCAACAAGGCCAAGCTGGACAAGGTCAAGTTCGGTGAGTTCGAACAGTTCAGCTTCAAGGGCTGGAACAACGAAGAGGTTTATGGTTACTGGCTCAAGCCGGCCAACTTCAAGAAAGGCAAGCAGTATCCGGTGGCCTTCCTGGTACATGGCGGCCCACAAGGTTCATTCGGCAACAGTTTCAGCTTCCGCTGGAATCCACAGCTGTGGGCCGGTGCCGGATATGCGGTGGTGATGGTGGATTTCCACGGCTCTACCGGCTATGGTCAGGCTTTTACCGATTCCATCAGCCTGGACTGGGGCGGTAAGCCTTTGGAAGATTTGCAAAAAGGTCTGGCTGCGGTTGCCAAACAGCAGAAGTGGATCGATGCCGATAACGCCTGTGCTCTCGGTGGCTCCTACGGCGGTTACATGATGAACTGGATCCAGGGCAACTGGAATGACGGTTTCAAATGCCTGGTTAACCACGCCGGCTTGTTTGATATGCGCTCCATGTATCATGTGACCGAGGAACTCTGGTTCCCTGAGCATGAGTTTGGCGGCAGCTATGAGCAGGCCAAGGATCTTTATGAGAAGTTCAATCCGGCTAACTATGTGGAAAACTGGAGGACTCCTATGCTGGTGATCCACGGCGAGAAAGACTTCCGGGTACCTTACGGTCAGGGTTTGGCGGCGTTCAGCTATATGCAGCGCAACAATATCCCTTCGGAGTTGCTGATCTATCCGGACGAGAACCACTGGATCCTCAACCCCAATAACCTTGAGCAGTGGTACGCCAAGGTACTGGGCTGGATGGACCGCTGGACCAAATAAAGGCGGCGAGAGCGTTTAGTCAACAAAACCGGCCTGATGGCCGGTTTTTTCATGGCTTGAATAAAGGTGTTTTGCAGCCGAAGAGTCCCACTCGTAAATGGGCTGGCGGTAGGCGTTTTTTGTGGTCGCTGTCTTGCTAATTCTACCTTTGGCGCATTGTATTGCGGTGACATCTGGGTTAGATTGAAACAAGTGTTTAAATCTAACGTTTAAAGAGTCTGCTGATGAATCCCTACCAAGCTCCGTTAACCGATATGCGCTTTTTGCTTGAGCACGTCTTTGATGCCGAACAAACCTGGTCTTCATTGCCTGCGATGGCCGATGCGGTCGATCTCGATACTGCCGCTGCCATCCTCGAAGAAGGCGCCAAACTGTGTCGCGACCTTATCCATCCTATAAACCGCAATGGTGATGAACAAGGAGTAAGTTTCGAGGCTGCCAAGGTGATCACACCCGATGGCTATAAAGAGGCCTATGCCGAGTTTGCCGCCGGTGGTTGGGTAGGGCTGTGCGGCGATCCTGAGCTGGGGGGAATGGGGATGCCGAAAATGCTCGGTGTCATGGTCGATGAAATGGGTTACAGCGCCTGTAACGCCTTTACACTTTACAGCGCACTGACCGCAGGTGCTGCACTGTGTATTCATGCCCACGGCAGTGAGGAGCTCAAGGCCAAATATTTGCCTAAACTCTACTCAGGCGAATGGGCCGGCGCCATGGATATGACAGAGCCACAGGCAGGTTCGGATCTGCGTAATATCCGCACTCGCGCCGAACCGACCGACAGCGGCAGTTTCCTTATCAGTGGTTCAAAAATTTTCATCACAGGTGGCGATCAGGACTTGACCGAGAACCTGGTGCATCTGGTGCTGGCCAAAATCAGCGGTAGCAAAGGCATCTCGCTGTTCCTGGTACCTAAGTTCAAGGTGGCCGATGACGGCAGTTTGGGCGAAGCCAACGGTGTAACCGTCGGTGCCATAGAGCACAAGATGGGCCTCAAGGGCTCGGCGACTTGTGTGATGAATTTTGATGATGCCGAGGGTTACCTTATCGGCGAGCCCAACCGTGGCCTGGTGTGCATGTTCACCATGATGAACTATGAACGCCTGTCCATAGGTATTCAGGGTCTTGGCAGTGCTCAGGGCGCTTATCAAATGGCGGCCGACTATGCCAAAGAGCGCCTCCAGGGCGTAGCTGCCGGCGGCTCACCAACCGGCAGCGATTCCGATCCTATTTTGGTACACGGCGACGTGCGGCGCATGTTGCTGAATATTCGCGCCATGACAGAAGCGGGTAGGGCCTTGGCCATGCTCACAGGTAAACAGCTGGATCTGGCCAAGTTTGCCGAAGATGAAGCGGTTAAAGCCAAAGCCAGTCGTTACGTGGGCCTCCTGACTCCTGTCGCCAAGGCGTTCCTGACCGATCGCGGTCTGGATGCCACCATAATGGCGCAGCAGGTATTCGGTGGTCACGGCTATATTCGTGAGACAGGCATAGAACAGTTGGTGCGTGATACCCGTATCGCCCAGATTTATGAGGGCACCAATGGTATTCAGGCCATCGACTTTTTGGGACGTAAGCTCACAGGTGACCGCTTGGCGACCCTGAATGAGTTTATCGCCGATATCAAGGCCGATATGGCGAGCTTCGAACAAGTATCAAATGAGCAGAAACAGCGCGTTGAAAGCCTTTTCGACAAGTTTGCCAGCGCGATTGCCGCCATTAACGAGCAAAAAGGCGATAAGCCTGCGCTCATTAACGCCTTGGCGGTTGAAGCCTTGGATGCCTTTGGTTACATACTCTACGGTTACCTGTGGCTGTTGATGGCAGATAAGGCACTTGCTGCAACCGATACGCTCGAGCCGGGCTTTGCCGAGGTCAAGAGCCAACTGAAGGAGTTCTACTTTGCCAAGTTGTTGGCCAAAGCCGATTTCCACCTGAGTCAGCTGGCCGATGGTGATGACAGTGTGATGGCCCTTGCGCCCGAGCTGTTCTGAGAACGCAGAAGTATTCAAGCTAAATTGAAAGAGCCGCGATAAGCGGCTCTTTTCTTATGGCTTTATTGCTGTTTTATGGAGGTAAGAGCTTTGAAGGTGCCTCACTAACGGGCGCTGACATTAAGCTCTGTCTGCGCTTTGTCCTGCTGTGTTGGTTTGGGCTTGTCTTGCTCTTTTGCCGCCAGTTGGCTTTCTGCGCGGCTGTTTGCACGGTAATCTGTCAGCCCCTGCAGCAAAAGTGTGGCAAAGGGGGCGGCTTCAAGCTCCTTACTCTGGGGGCTCAAACCATTTTCCAGTATCACAAACAGGTATCTGGGCACTTGCTTGTCACTGTCATCGGTAACATAACCGGCCAGATTCACCACACCCTGCATACTGCCTGTCTTGGCCCAGACTCTTCCTTTGAGCGGTTTGTTGGCGTAGCGCTTGCGGTACTTCAAGGTGCCGCTGTGGCCGGAAACCGGCAGCTTGTGCATCAACCACTGGTAATCCGGGGTATCGGCAATCAATCGCAGCAACTGCGCCAGTTGTCTGGCATTGAGCAGGTTGTAGCGTGATAGCCCTGAGCCGTCTAGCAGTTGGGCTCTTTCCAACACTACGCCTTTTTCCGCCAGCACTTTCCTGATGGCCTTGGCACCGGCACTGAAACTGGCGCCATCACCATAATAGTGTTTACCCAACTGTTTAAGCAGGCTGTCGGCAATCAGGTTGTCAGATTCCAGCAGCATGGTTTCCAAAAGCTCGGGCAGGGCATCCGAGGCATGACTGGCCACCACCCTTGAGCTGGCCGGTAGCTGATTGGAGGTCAGTATCTTGCCTTTGATACTGAGTTTGCCCTTGATAATGCCGGCGACGCTGTCGATGGCATATTGGCCGGGGTCGTTGACCGCCAGCGCCAACGGCAATACCTGGGATCCCGGGAAACAGCCACTGAAATGAAAGTGGTTGCCGGGTAATCGGTCGAGTTGCAGTTCGCAAAAGTCCTGCTTGTGGCCCTTGTCGAAGATGGCGTTGGTGGTCAGTTTGACTGGCAGATAAACCGGCGCGGAAATTTTGGCTTTGTCCGAGGCGAGTGTGGGCTCGAGTTTGCCATGGACACAGTTTTGGTTGATCACATAGCTGGAGACGGGCGCCGCGTAGCAGATCCCCAAATCATCCCATACCCAACCGGGCGCTCGCAGCTGCTCATGGGTTTCTCCTATCAAGATAAGATTGCCCTGGACCTGGCTAATACCGGCTTCAGAGACACGCTTGAACAGCTCGGTCAGATCCCGGCGCGTTAAGGTAGGATCGCCACTGAACAGCAAATAGAGATCGCCTTTAAGCACGCCGCTTTTTGGCGAGCCGGTACTGAGAATACTAGTGTGATAGCGAAACTCTTCTCCCAGCAGCTCGGTGGCTGTTACCGCGGTCAGCAGTTTTTGGGTACTGGCCGGGATCATCAGGGTTTCACTGTTGTGGCTCAGCAGTTGCTCGCCGCTTTGCAAATCTTCTATCCAGACGGCAGTTTGCGATGAGGCCGGGGTAATCAGATTTAAAAGATCATCGAGAGAGGTATTATCGGCCTTCAAAGAGGAAGACAGCGCCATGGCGCTCAATAATAACAGTGGACGTGCCAAGCCCTGCAAGGACAGCTGTGGCATGGAAAAGCCTCCGGTTCCGTGAATGCTTTTGAGAGTATAACCTGCAGGGCCTTAGCTGTCGTCCTTGTCCATCAGCGAATAAAGTTTCAATGTGACTATCAACACCAGACCGATAAACAGTGGCAGTACCAAAGGGCCGAGATAGGTTTTGAAGTGAAACAGGGCCCAGGCCGCGAGCAGGGTACCAATAAGAGTGAACCAGAATTGTTTGTTCATTGTCGTCCAGTTTGAGTTCAGTAAGTGAGAGGCTCAAGGGCATATTAGTGTATAAGGCTAATGCGCTGATAACAGGGCTGCCATCACAAAAGCGTGATCTGGGTCGGCTTAAGAGTGCAAGCCGCATTATAGAGAGCGCTTTTTGGGTTAAATAGCGCCGAAATCGTGAACCAATAGCGACTGTTGGCGAGAAAAGGCTTGCCCGGGCCGGGACAAGTGGGTAATTTCTATTGCCTTATTCGCCCCGCAGCGGATCTTTGTCGATCTCGCCATACAGGGGAAGGACATTCTTGCCGGGAAACACAGGGAGCGAGTGGATTGCCGGAACATACAGTGACAGGAGGATACCTTGCTGGATAAGCTGGGTGGAATTGCCATAGCGCCGGATGCATTGCACTGGTTGCTGACCCCAAGTAACTTCAAACAGACCTTGATTGAGCGGATCCGTAGCGCCAAAGAGGCTATCTATATTGCGGCACTCTATCTGGAAGACGATGAGGCCGGACGCGAAATACTTGCCGAACTGCTGGCGGCCAAGGCAGCCAGACCCGAACTCGAAATCAAGGTGTTGGTGGATTTTCACCGTGCCCGTCGCGGCCTTATCGGCCACAAGGGTGATGGCGGCAACAACCTGATGTACCGTCAGGTGATGGCGCAAGCACAGCAGCGCTTCAACATTTATGGTGTGCCGGTGAAATCCCGCGAGTTTATGGGAGTACTGCACCTCAAGGGCTTTATTGTCGATGATGCCGTGATATACAGCGGCGCCAGCCTCAATAATATCTACCTGCAGCAGAAAGATAGATACCGTTTCGATCGCTACCATGTGCTGGAGTCGACCGAGCTGGCTGCCAGCATGCGAGAGATGATTGACAGTGCCATTTTGAGCGACAAAGCGGTCAGTTGCCTGAGCTGTCCGGAAGAAGAGGAAGTGCTGCCTGAAAAAATTGATGTCAGAAGCTTTAAACAGCGACTGTCGGCGGCAAGCTATCAGTTCAAGGGCGTTGAAGAGGGATTGCGGGTCACGCCGCTTTTGGGGCTCGGACGCAAGCGCAATCCGCTCAACAAGGCGGTACTCGCCATGGTGGAGGAGTCCAAGGAATCACTCTTTATTTGCACGCCCTATTTTAACCCGCCCTATGCTTTGGTGCGGGCGCTGGTTAAACACCTGCGCAACGGAAAGCGCCTGGATATTCTGGTGGGTGACAAGACGGCCAATGACTTTTATATCCCACCGGAACAGGATTTTTCCACCATAGGTGCCTTGCCGTATCTCTATGAGCAGTCGCTGCGCAAGTTTGTCAAACGCCAGCAGTGGGCGGTGGATCAGGGGCTACTCAATATCCATCTGTGGAAGCATGACAACAACAGCTATCACCTCAAAGGGGTGAGCATGGATGGTCGCAAACACCTGCTCACCGGCAGCAATCTCAATCCTCGGGCCTGGGCCCTGGATCTGGAAAATGGTTTGCTGCTGCATGATGACAAACAAGAGCTGGCCGAGTCTTTTGTCAAAGAGCAACAACATCTGCTGCTGCACAGCCAGCGTTTGTATCATTACAGCCAGATAGATACCTTGCAGAGTTACCCCAAGCCGGTAAAGAAAATCATGAACCGCATTCGCAGGCTCAAGGCCGACTTTCTGCTGCGGCGTATTCTCTGATAGCGCTTTCCCCAAGCGCTTGACCGAATGAGAGCATGATTGCAGAACTTCATCCCGTTATGGTTTAACCTTGGCTTATTCAGTCAAGGTTAAATCCAGCCAAGGTTAAACATAGCCAGAATGAGTGATATCGTCCGCTTATCCCGCATCAATTTCCGTCATCTTCTGGTGCTCAGGCAACTGCTGGAAGAGCAAAGCGTCACCCAGGCGGCCACGCGTCTGTGTTTGAGCCCTTCGGCGGTCAGCAAAATACTCTCCCAGCTCAGGGATTGCCTCGACGATGAGCTCTTCTACCGTCAGGGTAACCAGCTGTTGCCGACTGCCAAGGCCAAACGACTCGGGCCGGTTATCAGCGCCATGCTCAGAGAGATGGACAACCTGTTTACCGAAGAGGGCTTTCGCCCGGAAAGATTTCAAGGACGGATGAATTTGGCGCTGAGGGAAAGCAGCTTCGAACTGCTTGCGAGCGCTATCGCCAGCGTGCAGCAGCAGGCGCCGGAAATGACACTGGCGGTGCATGCCAAAGAGAGCACGGGTTTTCAGTCCCTGTGTGAAGGACGGGTGGACTTGCTGGTTCTGCCTCACGATTTGGGACAGCCGCCAACTGGTCGCAACGAACTGATTTGGGAGCGATTGGCAGAGGACGAGATGTGTTGTCTGATGCGAGCCGAGCACCCGCTGGCGGCAAAAGAGCTGACGCTGGATGCCTATCTGAGCTTCGCCCATGTGGGCATTTTGGATGCCGATCTGCAGCAACCCTTTTTCGAGCAATCATTGGCACAATTGAGCCGCAGGCGGAATCTGGCGATGGAAGTCGCCGACTTCGGCGCCGCCGCCAGTATCTGTCGTCACTCGGACTTGCTGTTTACCTGCTCGGCGCTGTGGGCTTCAATGGCGGCGCAGGCAAGCGGCATGGTGGTTAAGCCATTGCCCTTTGCCTATGGCAAGGTGGGCTATAGCATGGTGCATCATCAAAGTGGCAGTCGGGATCCGGCGCTGCAATGGCTAAAAGCGACCCTGCTCAGTGGCTTTAAGCAGTCCATCAGCCAAGGTTAACCGGTGGCAGACTGATATTGGCTATGCCGGCACGGCTGAGCGCCTTGGCCAGATCATTAATCTGCTGTTGGCTCGCCTTGGGCCAGCGCAAGGCCTCACCTTTGACACCATGATGATTGTAACCGTTTAGGCGTAGCCGCATCGGCTCACCCTTCAGCGCTTGCCGGCGTTGCAAGTCCAGCAAAAACGACGCCAGGGCGTCAAAGTGCTGCCAATAATCACTCTTTCCGGGTACTTCCAGTAGCCTGACTTCTGCCAGTTTCCCTGCTTCGGCTAGCAGTTGCAGGCTCTGCTTGACCTTGATGTTGCCACGGCCTGTCAGTCGTCGGTGAGCCGGCTCATCCCAGGCTTTCAGATCAACCATGGCGCCATCAAGCCAAGGGAGCAGACGTTGCCAACCACTTTCTCCCAGGCTGCCATTGGTATCCAAAAGGCAAGTCAGGTGTTTGAGCTCTGGGCTTTGTTTAATGGCCTTAAACAGGTTACTGACGAACTTCAGTTGCAAGCTGGCTTCTCCGCCACTCAAGGTGATACCGCGGATAAAAGCTTTCTGTCTTTTAATCAGCGCCAACGCTTTTCCGACTGACAGGCGTTGGGTTTTGGGCTGGCTGCTCGAAGGGCAAACATCGAGACAGGTGTCGCAGCCGATGCAGCTTGTACTATCCCAGGCAAGTCTGAGAAACGCCTTGCTATTGGGAGCTGCTTGAGTGTCAGCCGTAGTGGCTTTAAGGCTCAAGGCGCCTGCCGGGCAGTGCGCAATACACTCTCGGCAGGCGTCACACAGAGTGATGGTTTCCGGATTATGGCAACCCGGGCAGCGAAAATTGCAACCCTGAAGGAAAAACACCATGCGATTGCCCGGGCCATCTACGGTCGAGAAGGGCAGCACCCTGGCGACTTCGGCACTGGCAATCTCGGAGCCCATAGCCAATGCCGAAGCATCGGTATCGTCGCTACTTAACTCACGGCTATTCGACTCACACCCATTCAGCTTATAGCGATTAAGCTCAGAATGATTATACGGGTTGTCAAACCCTCCCGGGGCTGCACTCTTCATAGCTTACGCCCTTATACCGCGGACTTGCCGGCGGCATGGAACTCGGCGCTCACTACCCGCGGTGCCCTTTGGGTCACGGCCGTGGTTTCACTGGCCTCTGTGCCCAGGAAGGTGGTGTTGGTACGTGAGCCTTGTTGCCGGTAACTGGCGATCTGCGACTTTTTCACCATATAACCCGTGATGCGCACCAGATCGGTATCGGCGGTATTGGCGGTAAATTCACGAAAGCCGGCATCCAGCGCGCCGATACACAGCTCAAGCAGGGCTTCAGGATTGGCCTTGATGGTTTCATCCAGAGTCAGGATCTCGCTGATCCCGGAAGAATAGAAAGCGTGTTGAGGCGCCAGCGCTAACACATGAGTGACAGGATCCGGCTCGTGGCCATAGGCGATTCTGGCGCCCGGAGTGGTGCCTTTGTCGATGGAAAGCCCCCCCTGGGCATGAAGTAAGGCGCGGCCATTAAAGCCGAAACTGACTTGGGTCGTGGTCACTCTATCACTGAGCGCGCGGCTAATGGCTAAACCGAGCGCATTGGCCTGCTCACTGTGACCATATTCGCCCCTCATACCTGCCAACTGCTGCAGATGATTGACGGCTTCGGCCATGGCATAGACGCCGAACATGGGTGCAAAGCGGGATTCGTCAATGAGGCCTTCTTTTACCAGGAATGAGTCGAAGAAATGGGACCGGCGGTGTAAAAACTCACAGCGCAGCTCAATCAGTTCATACATCAGGTTGCAGTAATGGGGCAGGGTGCGCTCGAGCATTTCCTCCAGGGTACCGGCTTCTTCGGCGACGGCTTTGAGGTTAAGTCTGACCAGCGTATTGGCCCCGCCTCGGGTGGGGAGCGCGTTATAACAGCTGACAATGCCGAACGTTTGATTTGGCGCCTCACCGGGAGCACAGGCAAAGGTTTGGGCATGTATCGGCCAGTTGCCGATGTGAGGTTTACTGCAGGCAATGATATTGTCTGTCGCCAGTCGCAGCAGCGCTTTGGGGGTGCGCTTGGGGTCATACATAAAGGTTAGATTGGGAGCCACCTGCTTGAGCTCGGCATCAATGCGCAAAATAGTGCGGCAGACACGGTTGTCCTCTGGGCCTATGTTGGCATGCATAAAGGCGTCCGGCAGGGTGCGATCCAACTGGATCCAGAAGCGTTTCAGTTTCTGATACAAGGCGTCATCACTGACGTTCTGGCAGTAAGGCAACAATAAACTATCGAGATAGCCAAGAAACACAGGGATATTGGTGACTGACGGTACATGGTGATACAGCACCATCAGCTTCATCAGGGCATCATCCAGATCTTCGGCCGGTGTCAACTCCAGGTACTCGGAGCCTTGCTCTAGAAAACGTTGGTAATCGGGCAAAACATATCTGGGTTTGAACGGGGCATGACCCTCAAACATATCGCAGATAATGCCTTTATCCATGGCTTGGGTCAGTGCTTCACTGCGAGGCAGATAGGGAATACTGGCATCGGCGGCACCGGCCAGCGCCAGGGTCTTTTGCTTGGGGTCAAGCAAGGGATCGGTAATAAGACTGAGAAATTGATTGTCCATAGTGAGACTCCGCTAAAAGCAAGGCGCTAACCGGCGCAATGGCCGAATTGGCTTTCAAACACAATAATTGAAACGGCTTTTAACCTGAGTCTAAGTAGGGGCTTTATTTTCCGGAAGTGAAATGTGCTTGATGATACTTGTCGAAAATGGAAATCCGCTGCTTTGCATCAAGTATTGCATGGGCAATGGAGAAGCTGGGAGATATCGAGTGAACGCAGACGGATAAAAACGGGCTATGGTCGCTTGAGAAAGACCTCGGCCTTGGTAAGACAGAGTAACTGGCATAAAAAACGCCTGCACTCGGCAGGCGTTTGGCTTTGAACTCGGATTACTTGGCTGTCATCAAGGCAACGGCGTTGTCCAGCATACGGTTGCTGAAACCCCACTCGTTGTCGTACCAGGCCATGACTTTCACCAGACGTCCCTTGACGCGAGTCTGGGTGGCGTCGAAGTTGGACGAGAAGGCGTTGTGGTTGAAGTCGATGGAAACCAGAGGCTCCTTATTAACCGCCAGCACTTCGTTCATGGGTGAAGTCTTGGCAGCCGCTTCTATGATGGCGTTAACTTCTTCCACTGTGGTGTCGCGGGAAGCGATAAAGGACAGGTCAACCAGAGACACGTTGACAGTCGGGACCCGAACCGCCAGGCCGTCGAATTTGCCCTGAAGCTCAGGTACAACCAAACCAACAGCCGCCGCTGCACCTGTTTTGGTTGGGATCATCGACAGAGCCGCCGCACGGGCACGACGCATATCGCTGTGATACACATCAGACAGACGCTGGTCATTGGTGTAGGCGTGAATGGTGGTCATCAGGCCGGATTCAATGCCGATAGCATCGTTCAATGGCTTGGCCACAGGCGCCAGACAGTTAGTGGTACAGGAAGCATTGGAGATAACAGTCATCTCTTTGGTGATTTCCTGGTTGTTAACCCCGTAAACCACAGTGGCATCAACATTCTTGCCGGGAGCTGAGATGATAACCTTCTTGGCGCCGGCATCCAGGTGTGGTTGTACCGCTTCTTTGGAAGTGAAGATACCGGTACATTCGAAGACTACGTCTACCTGCAGCTCAGCCCATGGCAGCTTGGATGGATCGCGCTCCTGGAAGGTTGGGATCTTGTCGCCGTTGACATAAATAGCTTCGTCGTCGTGTTCTACTTTGGCGTTGAAGCGGCCGTGAACAGAGTCATACTTGGTCAGGTGAGCGTTGATGGAAGCGTCTCCGAGATCGTTGATGGCAACGATTTGAATTGGATAGTCTTTCTCGCTCTCGTATAGAGCACGCAGAACATTGCGTCCGATACGGCCATAACCGTTAATTGCTACGCGGATAGTCATCTCATATCCCTCTGGTGAATGTAAAAACAGTAATTAGTAGTAAAATTACAAAAATGACGCGGGTCGTCAAGTTAAATCACGCTGTAACTGGCTATTCCGTTAACAAATTAGGTGTTTTTATTACAGCGATCGCGAAACAATGCTTTTATTGTGCGACCGGCAGGCGTAAATTACAAACTGGCAAGTAATTTGCCGCCCGGAGAATACATCATCAGTTTTGTTTGGCCCCTTCGGTGCTTTTCTCGAGCTTGCTGTCGCTATCAATGGGTTTGCTATCAGCGGCTTGCTTTGTTACCGGCTCAGTCTCAGCTTGTTTCCCATCATCTTTCCCCTCATTGCCTTGCAGGCGTTTGGGCCAATCACTCTCAAGGTAATCACCGCCTTTCAGAGCGTCCGCCAGACTACTTGCCTGCTGATCCAAATGAGTACTCAACTGACTATTGTTGCCTATCATGGCTGTCAGTTGAACCTCATCGACCGGGTTGTCGGTCAAAAGCAGATTGGTTCTCGAGAGCAGATATGCCTGCTCCATATCCTGCAACTGCCTGGAAGCACTTGCCAGCCCCAACAACCAATCAGGGTCGAAGTTCTCTTTGGTGCTCTTTGCCAACACCTTAAGATAGAGTTGTTTCGCTTTGATGGCATCAAACTTGAGATAATAGCCCGCGAGTCCGGCAAGGATCTCGGGCGAATCTATCTGTTGTTGTTTCTCTGCCTCCAGTAATACCTTGAGTGCGGCATCGTCACCCAAATGTGCCCAGTGATAGAAGGCAATATAGATGTCATTGCTGCCCTTGGTAGAGGCTTGCAGCTCAGACAAGCTTTGCGCGCTCAAACCATAGGCTCTGGCTCTGTCATTGGTACGTTCAGGATTGAGAATATGCTGTACTCCGGCGGCAAGCCCCACACAGCGATTGTAGTTTTCCAGATTAACGAGCAAGCGATAGACTTGTTCGCCTGAGGGCTCCGGCGTGGTTTTGACCTGATAGCGCTGAATGATCAGGCTGGCCTTTTCCCGTCTGCACCAGCTGTCCTTATGCAGATCGTCACAAAGTTCAGGATTATTCTTACAAATAGTGGCGGGGTTACCGCCATTATCACAGCCACTAACCCCGGCTAAAAGGATAAATGATGTAATTATTACTAGATTACGCGTCAAAATACGCTCCAATTGACTAAATCTGTAATTTAATTAGAGATTTAGCGAAAATCTCCTACTAGCCTGACGCAGCAGTTTTCATTACAATAGCGCCGACCAAAAGGGGCAGGTTTAGCTGTCATAAATATGATTATTGGTCTTTTCTTTTTGTTACTCAAACCTTTCCCGACAATAAAGTGGAAAAGTGAGATAAAGGATCTGTAAATGAGCGCTGATAAACACCTACAAAGTTGGCAAGAACGCTTCGAACTGGCGGAGGCTATGCAGCCCCTGTTGGGCAAGTTGTATCGCAATCAGGGCGTAGAAGTGGTGGTTTATGGTAAACCCCTGCTGATCGCCTCCACCATCGATATTATCAAGGCCCATCGTCTGGTTCGTCGCCATGTGGGCGATAAGCTGCGCCTGCGTGAGAGCTTCCCCTTCGTAGAAGCCCTGAGCAAACTGGATGTCAAACAGTGCAAAGTGGATATAGGTAAACTGGCGGTTAAATACTGGCGTAACCACACCGACGGCAGCGAAATCGAAGCTTATATGAGCCGCGAGCTGGCCAGTGCCATTGAAAGCAAAGATGAAGTTGAGCCACGTAACGTTGTACTCTACGGTTTTGGCCGCATCGGTCGTCTGCTGGCCCGTTTGTTGATTGAAAAAACCGGCCGCAGCAACAAGCTGCGCCTGCGCGCTATCGTTCTGCGCGGTGGCCGTAAGGGCGATCTGGAAAAGCGTGCCAGCCTGCTGCGCCGTGATTCAGTACACGGACCTTTCAACGGCTCTGTCGAGGTGGATGAAGAGAACAACGCCATCATCGCCAACGGTACTTATATTCAGGTGATTTACGCCAACTCACCCGATGAAGTGGATTACACCAAGTACGGTATTACCGATGCCCTGGTGGTCGACAACACAGGCATCTGGAAAGATGAAGACGGTTTGGGTCTGCACCTCAAGAGCCCGGGGGCGTCCAAGGTTCTGCTGACAGCCCCTGCCAAGGGCAGCATCAAGAACATAGTCTATGGTGTTAACGACAGCGATATTCTGCCGGAAGATGTTATTGTTTCTGCCGCCAGCTGTACCACCAACGCCATTACGCCTGTACTGAAGGCCGTTAATGACAAGTACGGTATCGAAAATGGTCACGTGGAAACTATCCACTCTTATACCAATGACCAGAACCTGATCGACAACTACCACAAAGCAGACCGTCGCGGTCGCAGTGCACCGCTGAACATGGTGATCACTGAAACCGGCGCCGCCAAAGCGGTTGCCAAGGCGTTGCCGGTACTTTCCGGTAAGCTGACAGGTAATGCGATTCGGGTGCCAACTCCGAACGTGTCCATGGCCATCATCAGCCTGAACCTGAACGCCGAAACCAGCAAAGAAGATATGAACGCTTATCTGCGTGATATCGCGCTGCACTCTGAGCTGCAGAACCAGGTAGACTTCACCGAGTCTACTGAAATTGTGTCCTGTGACCTGGTGGGCTCACGCTACGCCGGTGTGGTTGATTCTCAAGCCACTATCGCCGACGGCAAGCGCGCCATCCTCTACGTGTGGTACGACAACGAGTTTGGTTACAGCTGTCAGGTGGTTGGCGTGATGCAGAAGATGCTGGGGCTTAACTACCTGTCTCTGCCTTTGTCTGAAGAGTAATTTCGACTCTTGCTATCAAGGCCCGGTCTGAGTATCGGGCCTTGTTGTATTCAAGTCTTGTGTAGCTAAGGAAGGTGCGAACAAGTCCCATGCGTGCTCTGCGTCAGCTTACGGGCATGGATGCAAGGCGTGGTTCGCAGCAAATGGCCTTAGTCCTTTGTAAGATTCCCGAAGCCTCAATACGCTCATTTTACTGGAATACTTATCAAATATTTTGATAAGGGCCTTGATAAGGGGGTTTTACAACGGCTTTTGTGATGGTATTCGGTGGGAGAGGGCGCTGACAAGCTACTGAATCGGATTGTATTTTAATCATGATAATGAAAATTTGACCCGCTTTGAGCAAATTGCCAGCATCCGAGTGATTTTGGCATAAAAATGCCAATTTGCCGATTGACTCCCTGCCTCAAATCGGTAGAATGCCAATCCGCAGTCAGGGGATAACACTCTGGCTTCCGCTTCAATAGCGGAACAGGTATGCGACATTAGCTCAGTTGATAAAACAGAAGGTTGGTACCTTTGTTGATTGTCAACTCGGAAGATGAAGCAAACAAGTGATGCGACATTAGCTCAGTTGGTAGAGCGGTACCTTGCCAAGGTACAGGTCATCGGTTCGAACCCGATATGTCGCTCCAATCCCAGCCTTATGGCTCGGGGCGCGATGGCAGAATGGCTATGCTGCGGATTGCAAATCCGTCGATCTCGGTTCGACTCCGGGTCGCGCCTCCACTCTTTCAGTGACAATGAGTAATATCTCCTTGTTACACAGTTTGCCCGAGTGGTGGAATCGGTAGACACAAGGGATTTAAAATCCCTCGCTGGTAACAGCGTGACGGTTCAAGTCCGTCCTCGGGTACCAATTCAATCAACAGGTTACAAAAAGTTTCCTGTTTGAAATAATCATCTTCAGAACAATTTCAGAAGATGATTTCAGAAGAAAAGCGCTACTTCTTGGCGCTATCTACTGCATAAACTTGCTTAATCTTACGGTCATAGATGGCCGTTTGATTGGCATTTTTGTGCCCTGATATCGCTTGCTTTTCCTGCAGCGTCCCGTCTATATCAGATATGCCCTTGGCCTTCAGATCATGAAATGTAAAGTCCAAAGGTAACCCGGTTAATTCCCTTGTCTTGCGCCGGTCTTCTGACCATCGAGAATTAAATCCGTCTCGAGTCCACTTGCCGCCATCGGGTTTGCATACCACAAACGTCGAGGCAACTCCCGGCGCCGAAAGGGTTTTAGACAACTCTATCGCTGCACGAAGGCGAGGGGACCATAACTTGATTTGTTCCGCGCCAGTTTTGCCCTGGGCGATGAATATCCCTTCTTCAAGTATCTGTGATGTACGCATGGCAAGAACATCCCCTTGTCTGGCGCAGCACAGATACGCCAACTCCATGGCCACTTTCACCGGAGCTGATGAATTCTTGTATAGCTCATTATACTCCATGTCGGTTATATACCGCTTCCGAGCTTCTTCTTTGAACTTTCTCACTCCCTTGCAGGGGTTACCCTTGCACAGGCCTCGCTCATAGCCAAAGCGATAGCAGCGACTGAAGAACGCGTGCTCTCTGTTTGCTTGGATCCGGCTTTTGATGCCTCGTTTGTCCATGTAGATCCTGATGTGCTGGGGCTCCACCTTGTCAACGTGCATACTGCCGAAAACAGCCAGGATGTTTTTGGAGTATTTGCGATAGTCCTTCTGTGTTTCCTTGCTCAGCTCAATAAAGTCGGCACTTGCAAAAAATCTCGATACCAGGCCAGAAACAGTGGCCGCATTCTCGGCTTCGCTGCTTACGGCCTCATATTGGCGCCATACTTCTGACATAGGAGAATCAAGCGAACAGAGACGGACAGTGCCGCCGCCTTTCGGTTTCCATTCAAAGGCACTGCGCCCGCGGTATACCCTAAGCGGTAGCGAACTGTCAGCTTTGTTTTTGCGTTTGCCTACCATGGCACACCTCACTTTCTATCTAACGCACTAAAGTCCGGGCCGTCGTTAATTGGCTGGCGCATCATGTGCGCATTGTTGTACTGATACCAAGTAAGTTTAGGACGCCCATTGGCATCCACCAGGTGGGGAATGCCGTTCCGGCACAGGATAGCAATTTGCTTAGCTGGTTGTTTGGCGCCTGTCACTTCTGCAATGTCGTCCTGAGTCATCAGCGCGCGCATTGAGTCGATTTCTGGTAGTACCGTTGCTGTTTGCATTCTGATTACCTCAAAAAGAAACCCGCCGTGGCGGGTTAGATGGTTTTCAGTGAATGATCCGGAAATTCCGGATAGTTGGATGGTACCGACATCTGTGTCGGTACCAAATTAAGGTCTATTGAAGAAGTGGCTTATCCAGCTTATCGAGACTGAACTCACCGCCTTTCTTTGTCATGCCCCTGGCATAGCGCAGGATACCGGCAGGGTTTGCCTTTACGCGCCGTGGGCATGTGTTAATTGGCCATTCGCCATCCGGAGCGCTTTTCCAGTCGTCAAACGAATCGACTACGTATGACTTGATGATTGACCATGCATCCAAGTCAGACCATTCGCGCTCGTAGTAACCAGTCATTCCGCCGTAGCCAACAGTTCCCGTAAGCTGAACGAAGTAGCCGTATCTATTTGGTTTTCTGCCCCAGAGCTCAAGGTGCTTGCGCTCTACTTTGACACTGGTTTCAAAACCGTATCCTTCACGCTCCCCAATAACGCAACGATTGCCATAACCGCCAACACCAAGAGCCTGAATCAACACGTCAGCTTTCTTGGTGAGTTTCTTTAGAATTCGTGGATTCATTGATCACCGCCTTGCTTTTTTGCCTGTTCTTCCAGAACAGTTAAGCATTTCGGACTGCATGCACCTTTCCCCATCCACAGGATGTTTGATGGTCTGCCGCAGGCACACTCTGGAAATGGCTCATATTGGTAGGCATCAAACCATGCTTGCGCATCCTTCCCCCACAGAGCGTTTTCATCCGGTATATGGCCAGGGCCAAAGAGTCCATTCTGGATCCAGTTCATAGCCGCTTCAGCGCCTTTACCGTGGCGCCACTCAATCCAGGCCGCTTGGTTAGCAACAACCTGATCGTGCATTATCTTGTTTGAAAGCCTGACAGCGGCCTTCAGTGACTCGATTTCTCGGCGAGCTTCTGCGAGTTGTTGGCTCATATCCATGGCGTACTCCTTAGCTTTTCGCCTCGTTGCTTCGGTTAATATCGAACATCAGCTTGTTGACAAAACTCCTGAGGTCATCGGTATTGATCTTTGGCTGGCCGCTTAGCGCCTCCAGTTTTGTTGGCGCCTCTCGAATAGCCGTTACCGCGTAGTCGTGCTGTGCCTTCAATAGCTTCAGCTCGCTTTCGAGTTGTGATATTCGACGGGAAGCTTGCTCAAAAAGCGCCTGCATCAAGTGGAGCTCGCCTGCACCCTTGTTCAATGCCTGAATGATAGTTTTGCTGTCTGGTTCCATGACTTGGCTCCAAAATGGTTGAGAAATTTGGCGTCGAGTGTCGCAATGCACTCGTTGAGGTTTTGCTGAAAGTGGGGAAGTGGCACGCACCGCATACGGCCGTTGTCATTGTCGAATCCAACCGGAACGCCAATTGAACGCCAGTATTCACATGCTGTTTCTACCGCCTGACGCGCCCGGCAAGACTCGATATAGAAACTGAAGTGGTCAATCTTTAGCTCCCCCTGGCGCCCAAGCTCGCGCAGCCTGTGCAGCAATTGCTGTTTGCTTATCTTTGTTGTTACACAGTGGCGCGCCGTGGTTGATGTTGTCATAGCTGAGACAATCCAGCTGTTGTCCTGCTGGTTGATCAGCCCGTATCTGTCACCGACATAACGATGCAGCACGCCTTGCGCCGTCCTTCGTAATTGGTTGGCAAATATGCACTGCAACAGTTCTTCATCTGTGATTTTCATGCAAACACTCCTGTGGCAAATCCAATGTAAAGCAACAGGCCACCGACAACGGACACAAGCGCCCCGGTGACGCACCAGGTAAACCGGGAATCTTCTTCGTAGCTATCCATAGTTGTTACTGAAACAGCGGCAAGACGTAGCTGGCACCAAGAATGAGGAGGCCAAGAACAATTGATGCAATAATGCATGACAAGGCCCACAGTCCGCGGTCGGTTTCACGTTTGTCGAGGCGCATAGGGCCCTCCATGTATGGTTTGGTTTCAGGTGGTTTTATGAGAAAGAAAGTGATCAGCGCAGAGTTTGTCGAAATGCTCTGTGAAAGCTGCAAGCGGGGATACATGCGAGTACTCCCCGGTGCAAGAGTTATTCATTCAAACCCTAAAATGTGGCAGCACTCATGCTCAAATTGCAGCACAGAAGTGTTTTACACCGTTGCATACCCCTGCATTGAGTACAGAGGTGAGACATTCATGCTGGCCAAGCATGTCAGGTTTCAAACCGAGATAACGCCGGTTCAGATGAGGGATGAATAATTATGCCGCTCTGTTTCTTCTCAGGATCTCAAGCATCGTTTCACCATCCTGCCTGAGCTTTTCGCGGCTGATGTAGCCAATACGCTCACCTCGGTAGGATTTGTCGAAAATGCAGATAGCGGATGCGAACCCGGCGCCGGTGCTTTCCTGTTTCTTGTCGGCTGGGATAAACCACTCTGGTAACTCGAAGCCGATACGGCCACGGATGAATACCACGCTATCCGCTTCTTCAGGCCACCAGACTTCTGATGTGGCCGCCTTGATGACTCCAACCATTGCGGCTCCTTTGTCGCGTTCTGCCATCACTTTGTCGATGATGTTGCGCATGCCCGTAATCGCCTGGCCATCCTCATAGCTTGAGCGACTATAAGGTGGATTAAAGAAACCCTTGCCGCCTGCCAAGTCCTTGGTCCAGTCTTGAACCAGGGCATTATCCTTGGCTGTATAGAAGCGGCTGCACTTGGCGTTATCACCATCGCTGAACAGGTCAATAACGAAGGGGCCGAAGTTGGCAAACACGCCCCAGTAAAGCCAGTCTGGGGTGCGCCATTGGTCACCGACCTCTTTGAGTTTGTGGCATGGTTGCGCCTTCAGCTCAGCCAAGCGGCGGGCATAGTTGTTCATTCGGTAAATCCTTGTTGAAAGTTGTCAGTTAACTGACTTGAATTTATTTAACTGGAATAGGGTTAGTTTGTGGGACTGGAACGCGCAGAATCTTGCGCTCACTGAGGTGGCAGTAATCAATCTCTTTGATAGCCTCAACCGTTGCGGCTATTTCTTCTAACTTGCTCATGTCGCGTGACAGATTGCTTTTATCAAGTCCGAATCGTGCCGCTGCTCTCTCCTGTGGCAGCCCGTTGACGTATATTTCACGCAGTGCGCCAATGACGGCCTCAGAGCGGATCTTGGTGCGTGAAAGCAACAGCTCAAAGCGCTTTTCCGATTCTCCGCCAGGCAGCAGGTAGTTCATTTGGCGCGGTTTGGTCATGCTGCCTCCTTGCCTTCTTTTTCATACTTGCGACCGCAGAACGGGCAGTAATCGCAGAATACCGAAACACTATTTCTGGTAAGGCTCTTTGCATTGGCCCCGTCACGCTTTACTTTACGATAGCTGTAATTAATTCTCGGGTTTACAGATGGATAGTCTCCGGAACTTAGGATAATTGCTGAGTTTTCCCAGTTGGCTTCAAACTCAGTTGCATCTTCTGGAATTTTATCTTTTAAATGACTCTTTACTTTTTCAAGTAAGTCTTGAAAACAATTGCACTGTTTTTTCTGGTCGCTCATGCGGCCTCCTTGGCTTTGACTATGGCATCGATACGCGCTTGCGATTCAGCCATAGCCTCGGTGGCAACTTCGGCTTCTTCTGCATTTGAAGCGTTTGACAGCTTGGAACTGGCGACTGCTAAATCAGAAGCGGCTTTTGCCAGCTCATTAAACTTGCTATCGAGCTCTAGATAATCGCTGTACATTACCAGCGCACCTTTTGGGTCAACCTTGCAAGTCTTGGGTGCTTTTATACGGATCATGCTGTCTCCTTAGCCGATGCGTGTTCTAAGCGATCTGCCTCGTAGGCTTCCCATGCTTTGATATCACCGCGTGCGATATGCCAGGTTATTTCACCGTTACCGTCTTGGTCTCTGGCACTCCCTCCATACTTTGCACCTGGGAATGTGAATTCCGCTACCATGGTTATCCGCGGCCAGCCGCCTTGAAAGTCAGTAAAGGTTAGGTCTGGCCTTTTGGTTTTTACTGACTCCTTGAATGCCTGGAAGGCTGATTCTCTATCGGCCTTCTCTTTGTCATGGCCATCCTTGCAGCTTTGATTGCAATAAACGGCTTGCCCGACGACCACGACCTTATCTAGTGGTGTGTTTTCATCTTCGTCGCGCCCGTCGTCATCCATCACTTGGTGCCCGCAGTGGCTGCACTCAAACCACCATCCGGCCTCGAGTAGAACCATTGGAGGCACTTTCCCCAGCTCTGCAAATTGGTCGAATTTAGGAGCCCTGGCGCACTCGACATCCTCAAACTCCTCCCCCAGTTCGCCAGCCCCCTCTCGTCGAGCGGCTAGGCCGTGGTGGTGAAAGACGATGCAGCTATGACCTTCATATTCCCAAACCTGCCAAGCTACGTTTTTCTTGCTCATGCTGCCTCCTTGGTAGCTAACCCTTTTAGAAATGCGTTCACCAGCTGCTGGCGCGTGCGTGTTCTGCCGTCGATTGCTACAACCTGAACAGTGCGTCGAGGCAGGGGAGTTACATTGCAGCGATAGCGCTTGCCGGTACGGATGTTATAGAGCTTTCCGGCAGCCAGCTCGGCGCTGATGCCGAGCTCTTTGCCAAGCATGGCGGCGGTGTATTGTTTGCCTGACTTGAGCATGTGCTCTGCGGCCGCCATTGTGGAGATCATGCAACCTCCACAATGACACCGTTGGTTGTCAACACCTTGAACTCGATTACCCATACCCAAGGATTAGATGACCAAGATTCATCGCCATAAATTGATGACCAGAGATATGCAAAAGATTTTTCAAATGATGGGCTGCCACCACTGTCTGGATCGTTAAAAGAAGGAATCCAATATGGATCTTCATCGGCTAAAACACCTTCAGCAATTGCATCTTGCTCACTGATATCCTGTAAGCGCTCGACGCGAAAACCTGTGATCTCTATTGTGGCGGTGCGCTCGCCGTCAGTAGCAAGCAACTGGTCACCAATGGCACCGTAAAGCTTACCAACAGGCACCACGCCTTCTTCAGGATATTCGGTGCAGTAAACAAGCCATTCAGGGCCCCAAACAGTCCCGTCGTCACTTTCCCATTCCCCATGTCTGAGCCCGACAAAATCAAAACTGGCGTTTTCTTCATCGCTACCGCCCATAAATTCGATGAACGAAACAATCTTTGGCTTAACAAGTAAGCGAGCTTGTGACTTGCGGCCGGCAATGATGGCATCCATCATTTCGGTGTTGAAGTTAATAGGGATGACTTTCATGCTCGCTCTCCTGAGTCGATAATTGGCAGTTTAGCCGCGGCTTCACGTACTGCAGTTCTGGATTCTTTGCCGTAGCCCCAAATGTCACCGTGTTCAGGATTAATGCGGATAGGCGCAATCCAAGCTATTGGCAACTTATTGCCCTTGGTGATGTAGTCGCGCATGGCGCAAACCAAATCCCTCAGCGTTCCGCCGTGACTAAAGCCGCTCCAGTCGCCTTTGTAGTGGGTGTAAATCCGGCGACGGGTATAATCGTCCACAAACCAAACCTTGCCTTTCGCATCAAGCTCAAGGCTTGCGATCACCCCTTTGCGCTCGAAGAATTTGCGACCATGGCCAGCAATCACTTTTATCAGTGCGTTGGCGTGTTCAACACGCTCGGTAATCACAGGATCCGGCAAATCGTAAAAGCTATCGCAGCTGCAACGTGGGCAAATGTAGGTAACCATTCCACCGTTTTTACGTTTTGATGCTGTTGAAAAATAGCCAGTCCAGCGGCACGCGCGGCGGCTACATTCGATACGTTGACTCATACGTCCCCCTACAGTTCAAGCTGCTTATTGAGCTCGCGGTCTTCGAGAATATCTTCGATCCGCCGGCGAACCTGGCCGCGTTTCAGTTGATCTTGCTGGACTTTAGCGGACTGTCGCATGTCGCCCAGAACGTGGCTGTTATTGAAGCCGCCAACCCGGCGACCAAAAGCTTCATCAAGTGGTGACATCGCTATCTCCAGTCCATTCTTTCCATTCGATAACTTGCGTACCGCGCTTTGTGTATTTGCCCATGAATGCGCGATACATGATTTTGAGGGAGGCTGCTTCACCTGGCTTTACCAACTTCATAAACTCACGGCAACGACCAGGTGTGCTGAGGTCGTGGCTAAGCTGCTTTGGCCTTGCGATTAGCAACTGATGCTCAATTTCCTTTTTGAGTTCGGCCTGATACTTAGCTTCAGTTTTTTCCTTCCTTTGCTTGCCCCGGCCTTCGGTGCGCTTCACTTTTCGAAGTGCAGCAGCTTCGGCCTGAGCTCTGGTTACACCAAATACCCTGAACATAATCAGCCCCCCATCATTAACCTGTGGATCTGCTTTGCGTGGTTCACAGCAATTCGCTTCTTGCTCGTGAAACGTCCACCAACAAGCGCCCAGCCATGCTTGAATGCCTTGACTGTAGCGCTGCCGAAAATGATATCCCCGCGCTTGCACAGCTGCTCGCTCGGGCATTCAATGGCGCCCATTTCAGGAATGGCGCCAAGTGTTCTTCCTCGGCCCATTGCTGTGCCCCCGTTTAGTAGTTAATGACCAAGGCGCCAAGCTCACCTTTGACTGCCGCGGTGATCACCGCCTTGGCTGTCTGTTCATCGAGTCCAAGCGCTTTGAGTTTGCTCAGCACATCGTTGTTAACAGCCTTGCGGTGAGCTACGTTTGATGCTCTGCGTTCTTCTTCCTCACGCTGCAGGCGATCAGCTTCAGCTTGGCGTGCTGATTCTTCCTCGGCCTTTTTTAGCTCATCTAACTTTACCCAGGCGGCGCGGTGAACCGTGCCCCACACATCCATTACGCGGCCACACTCTCCACCAGTGTTTGCGGTGAAGTCTGTTTCTGAAATCTGTTCAAATAGCTCTGCAGCATCGGCCCGAGTTTTGATGCTACCTATTTGAGATAGCTTGTCTGTGAGGTTGGTAATGGCCGCATCTGCGGTCATTCGGTGCTCATTTGCCAGCTGTTCTTGTCGCTCGCGCTCGACTTTATCCGCTTCGGCCTTGGCCCTTTCATCAGCAGCTGCTTTGTCGGCAGCTTCTTTGATTTCGCGCTGGCGCTGTGCCTCGGCTTCTTCCTCGGCTTTTCGAGCTTTGTCTGACTCAATGATCGCGACTTCAAGAGATTGCCGCAGGTCACGCAGTGCTGCGTCCTTCGCCTGTTGACCGGCCTCTTGAAAATCTTCAAAGGACTCATCCACAGGGGTTTCTTGTACCTCTGCAATGATCTCGTCGATAAACGCTTCACGCTCGTGGACGTCGATACTGAGCAGCGTCTGGCGCATAGACTGAACTTGATCGCCAAACTCATCGACCATGGCTTGTAGCCGCTGGGCTCTGGCTTTCTGTTCTTCTTCCCAGTCAGTGAGAGGCTTGCGCACCTCATCGCGCAGCTGGTCGCATCCATTTACAAAACTTCGCAGGTTGGTTTCGACCGGCTTTACCGATTCCTTGAGGTGTTTGAGGTAGGCGCGGCCGGGCTTCTCTACTGCCGTTTTGCTGCGACTAACGCTGGCGGCCAGTGAGGCGATTCGGTCGCGGCCTTTTTTGGTTGCCAGGTCTGGGACTTCGTTAACACTTGCACGGATGTGCTCAAGGTATGGCTCAAGTGAGCCAGGATTGGTGTAAAGCTTTGGGCCAAGTTCGACGGCTTTGGCTTCGGTGATTTCCTCAAATGGGACGGGCAGGGTGGTTTGCTCAGTCATTGATTGCTCCTTGCTGCAATAGACAAATACATAGCGCAGCGCACTCGATTGTGAGCGCACTCTGATATGCAGTTGTTGAGAGGTGTCGCCCGGCTCTTGGCCGGGCTTGTGGTGGGTTTAGGCTGGGGTGCCTTGGTTGGCGTTAAGTGAAAAGTAAACTTCCATACACGCCTTGGTGTCAGCCATGGCGGTGTGCGCATCTTCCAGCGTCTTTCCGGTCAGCTGTTCAAAGCACTTGGACAACGCAGTACTTTTGCCTCCAAACTTCTTCTGAAAAAGGCGCATGGTGCATTCAAAGTCGTCCTTCTGCGCCCAGGCTTCTTGGACTTCTTCGCTGTAGCCGTAACGCTTGAGCCCAATGCGAATAATGCGTTGATCGAATGTCTTGTTGTGGGCGCTTCGCTTATCCGCCTTGCTCACCAGTTCAAGCAGTTTGTCCAGCGCCTCGCGTTCCGGGATGCCTTCGGCAAGTGCACGCTCGGTGGTAATACCGTGGATAGCAGCAACTTCGTCAGGGATGATCCAGCCGTCAGGCTTCACTATCACTTCAAACTTCTCGAGCGTTTCGCCTGTTTGGTCATCGGCGAGAATGCAGGCCAACTGTACAAGGTGCGGCTGGTGTTCTGCGTCGCTTGGTGACTTCCAATCTGGAAGGCCCGTTGTTTCTGTGTCTAAGAATGCGATTTTCATTGGTGATCCTTGTGGCCCGACATAAGCCGGGCTGTATGGGTAGAGGTTATGCTGTTGCTACTTCGCCTGTTTCGGTGTCGAACTTTGGCTCAAGCCTGGCCTTGCGGTTGTTGTAGATAGCACCCAGGTGTTTGCGCTCAGAGTCGTTCACTTTCCCGGAGCTGACCGCGTTCTGCACGGCCTCGACAACTTCATTCAGTTCGTCAATCGTTGTGCAGTCATTAAGAGACATGCTCAACTTCTCGAATTGAGAAGGAAGTGATTTCTGAGTTTGCTCTGGCTGCTGGTCTGCTTTGTCCAGAACCTGCTGAAGCTCGGAGCCGTGGTTTTTTGGTGTAATATCTCTGACTTCGCGAGGCTCAAGCTCATCATCGGAATAAACACCAAGGATGGCTTCTGGGCAGTAAAGTCTAGCCCACCGCTTTACTGCCAGATAAGCCAGTTGCTGCTTAGGGTCAGACGCCCATAAGGTGGAGTTTCGTACCTGAGCTTGTGATAGCAAAAGTTCCAGTTCCCGCGGTTCAGACTCTCCGGTAAGCGTATTACGTACATAAACACCTAAGCCTTTTTCATCGGAAAGATTCCAGTTTGGTGCTTGATACTGTTTTCCGTTCTGGTTAGTTTTTACGATAAAATTGCCGATCACCTTTGACCAGTCGCCAAAAAACTCGTACTGAAACGCACCCTGCACAGCACCTGAATGCTTCACCACAGCGTTAACTAACTGCGCCTCGTAGCCAAGCGTGCCGCTTACAACGTGAGTTTTTTGAGCTACTGCGAACGGGTTCATGCGCCAGATTGCTGATTGCATCACTACTGCCATACAGTCAGCAACATTTCCTTGAAGATGCTGAGGAACGGTTGCCTTACCACCTGCCATTGTTTCAGCAAGCCGATACATGTTGTTCATGGCGTCGTGATTCATCATCAACTCTGTGGTGCTGGTAGGCTGGTCGATGGTCACTGGGGTATGGTTGTTCATGATGCTTCCTTAGTAGTTTGAATGAATTTAACTTGCCAAACTGGAGTTGTGACTATCTGGCCATCATCCTTTAGCAAGACAGCAACGGTTAAGTTTCCTATACCGTTATCAAATTCTTCGTATTCGGAACCGAACTGAAGAAATGTCGCTTCATATAAAACGTAGTCTTCACCTCGTGCTCTGCGTTCAACTACTTGAACTCGATTGCTGAAAGGCAACACCATTGCTACTACTGATTCGCCGTAGACTTTAGAAGATTGTTTACTGATCAGCCCATCAGGGGTTTTATGGTACGACTCCCAGCAAAGCTGTTTATCTTCAACCCCATCGTTTTGGCTGACTTTGGTAAACATTGGAAATACTAAATTACTCATGCTGCATCCCCGTAGGCGTTAACGCCGTCAAATTGTGCTTCCAAGTCGTCAAGCTCTGACTGCTCCCAGCTGTTCAGCTCAACGTATGTTGTCTCGTCGGTGTATGCCGGCCATTCTCCTGTAGACATGCACTGTTTTATTTCTCGTAGCGCCTTGCGATACTTGAGGTATCCGAGTCGCTTGGTTTTGTCGTCCATAATGACCGGCGCCGTGATGACAAACGGTCTGGCTGACTCAATCACGAAGAAACAAAACTCGTTGCATTCCGAAATGTCCGAATACATGGCATCTTGAATGTGATATCCAAGTCGCTTGGCCTTGGCGCCAAAGAAGCGTGGTTCAGCTGTGTCGCTGGTCTTTAGGTCAACAATCAAGCCGCCAATCGTGTAGTCAGGGCGGCACTTGATAATCAGGCCGGTTTCTTCATCGCGCTTGAAGATGCTGCGCTCAGAAACACCGCCAGTTGATAGCGCCAGTGCCGTCTTGTTCGACTCGAGCGATTGTCTGAGCAGTGGCATGTCTTCCCACTGCTGACGGGTGAGCACCACTTGACCCCCATTATCAGCCTGAGCTTTAACATCGTCCCAAGCCTTACCGCGGCGAACCTTGATTTCGTCTGGCTGGCAGATGTATCGCTCACTGAATGCCCAAGGCTCCAACACCATACAATGCGCGGCCTTGCCAAAGTCGAAGTAGCTTTTTTCGGCGTCAGGTATCATGCCGTCAATGTACTTGGCCTTGTACTTCTGTGGGCATTCAAGAAACAGCTTCAACTTGCTGCAGCTAATGCCGTTTGAGCCGTGGTAGATATCATCCGGCAGTCCATCGATAACTAAACGCTCTCCAGGCGCGAGGTGCTCAAGGCGATCATTGAGGCTTTCAATCGTCCAGTTAACAACAAATGCCGCAAATGGGTCGTCGTCATTGGCCGCTTCCTGATCCACATTACTCTTGTCAGCTACTGCGGCAGCTGGCAGCTCAGTTTCATCAGGCTGTGGCTCTGGTGCAGGTTCCGGCGCGACTTCAGTGCACTTGATTGCGCGCTTGAAGTCGGTGCGGACATAACCCTCAGACTCCAGGTTGGCTATGGCCATCAACTCGGCTTTTACTCGAGTATCAGCTTCAACTATGTAGCTGATAGAGACCAGGCCACGAGCCTTTCTGGCCGCGGCCATGGGTTCAAATGTCAGTTTGAATTGCATGATTAAATTCCTCTTTCTGCGCGCACCAGGTCGGGGGCTATCAGACTTGCAACACGGTCAATTTCGACCTGAACCAACGCTTTGAACTCGCGCGCATCATCAATCGTGAAAACCTGGGCCAGGGCCTCAAGCGCTTTGGGCTCAGGCAGCACTGTTTCCAGTACTGTCTCAATGTCGTGACCTTCAACTTCACCGCCGTTCGCAATGGTCCGCGCTATCCACTCGGCCTTTGCGTCAATAGCCTCTTGTTCCAGAGAATCGTTTGCAGAGGCGCTTGACAGCATGTCAGTCAGATAATCACTGGCGGCATTTGCATTAAGCAGCATCTTGCACCTCCACAATCTCAATACTGTCGATAGCCTTGTTGATTAGATTCATTCGGTATCTACCGCGCCTATCAACAATGGATATCTGTGGCAATTTGCGGTCGTGACCGGTTAGCCTGATATGCGCTTCACCGTCGACAATTTCCAACATTGCAAGGAATTGTTCATCGTATTGCCGTATGCAAGCGATGAATCCGAAAAAACGGCTCATGAAATCGTCGGAGAACATCCCCAACAGCGCCATTTGAGAAATCAGCAACAGCTTCTTTTTCACGCGTGGATTTCGCTCGACATTCTCGCCAACTGGGACCATCAAAATGGCAATAGCCAGCCGATGGAGCAGGGCGCGCTCTCCAGTAGTCATGGTGCTTTCCTTGTGATTTGGTTGAATGATGTTCCGCTAGGTAGCCACTGGCGCGGAGCAGATAGAATAGAGTGCCGGTTACGTCGTCCGGCGGCCTGAACCCGTCATCTGCCGCAATCTTGCCGCTAATAACTGGTGCGCGACTTTCAGGCGTTCGCGCTGCTTTACCAGTGGACCCTTGTTTATTAACCCTAACCAGATCCAAAGCTGGCTCAAGAACAGTGCTTGACTCGGGGCGCAGTCATTACCTGCGCTTGTAGGTGGCCGCTTCTAACGGCTACTGATTACATAACAAGGTCCTCAGTTAGTTGTCTGGATGGATGCTTCCAGTAGCATTGAAAAAGAGGGGCAGACCTTCCAGCCTGCGTGGAGCTTGAACCTGCTTTCACAGTTTGGGCTCTAGGCGGTATCGGCATTCACGGCGCCGCCTCGTTGCTCCGCCAATGCCAGACCGTTAACCGCGTCACCCGGTAATGCGATGGTAAGTTGTTTAGCGGCTTGCGCGACTATTAAGAGATTCGCCAACTTACAGCGCTATCTGTCATCGCATTGGTGAAGGTGATTGTGAGGGAATCGAACGCGCTCAGCGTCAACCATCAATCACCTTCCCAATGCGCCCTGATAACAGGGCTTAATTTCAGGATTTCATAATTTGAAGGCTTCTCGCCAGCTGAAGACGGTTGGCACTGGCTATTTGCTCAGGTGTACCTTGCCAGTTATCAAGTAACTGTTCGCCGGCTTCTCTGAACTGTTTACCAATTTCTCTGCGTTGAATGCATAGGCGCTGTGCGTCTTGCTCACTGATATTGTGAACAGGAATTACCAGCTCCAGCAGGTTGTCCTCGGCAATTTCAAGTGAACTGCGGCCATAGGTTTGCATTATCTTCTCCTATCAGTTGGCTTTATCGCTGACTCTCGCAAGAGCCAGCTGTAAAACCTGTTCCTACCTCACCGCCGGAACTGGGCGGGGTTGTGCGCGTTGCGGGTCGTGCTCTCAGGGCGGACTCAAGATCCTTATCAGCCAGCCGGTTTTTCCGGCCGTTGTTTGCCTATCTGAGCAATCTGATACCCGGTCGCCGCAAGAGGCGCACAAGTCTATTTACGCAGATTTCTGTCCTCCGCTGCGTGTTCCTCGGAGTGACCTAGCGGCCGTGGCCGGTTAGTCGTTCATGGGACTGATTGTTAAAGAGCGGATGCTTTGGTGCATCTAAATTGCATATGTGCACTTTAGGCATTGCAAATTGCCCTGTCAATAAAAAAATTGCACAAATGCAAAAAATGCGTAATTATTAGCTTGCCGGGAGAATCTGGCAATTTACTTGGTACATTAGTGCAACTAAATGCACTTAAAGGAGGATGTATGACGGGAATCAACACCAACGTTGGAACCGCTGGTTCGTATTCAGTGAACAAGCAAACAATTGAGTCTGGTGGTGTCAAAGAAAATGGTGATGTGACACGTGATCAACAATCGGATAACATACCTGGTTATTCAGAAGTAGATTCTGTAAACATTTCGCAAGAAGCACAAAACGCGCTGGACGCCGAAACTCAGGGTGGGGGATCTGGGAATGAGCCTCCACTTGTTGATGTACTGGGTGGAGGGTCAGGGAATGAACCACCAAAAGTTGACGGAAATGGCTCTGGTACAGAGCCGCCAACTTTAGATGGTGGTGGCTCAGGCAACGAACCTGGTTGAGTTTTGACTGTGAAGTAAGGGAATACACATGAACTGGCAAGAGTTCTCTCTGCATATTGATGATATTGAAACGATATATTCTGCGTTTTTGACGTTTATCTTCTATTCATTCTGGAAGGCTGGTTGGGGAAGTTTGTCCAGTTTTATCTCTATGGGTATATGGACTGCGTCTAATTATATCATGGAGCGGATAAGTCCTATTTACCTCAATCTTGCTGATCCGGTGGCTTGCACTGAGTTCCTTGCCAGTCTTGGGGTCTCTGGTGACCCAACGTCTTGTCAAAGTGTTATTAGGCAGTTGTGGTTTCCAACTTGGGTATTTTTTTACTTCATTTCAATTCTATTGATACCAAAAATACATAAGCGCCTACACACTGGGTTTAGTGCAATGACTAAAACCATATGCCTCACAATGTTGTGCTTGATAGTCCTGCAGGTAGCAAGATACTTAGATAGGTTTGTATTCAACTCAGAAGTACTATACGACGTATACAGGTTGGGGGTTCTGTCATTGAATTTTGGCCCGGCCATTCTTGGAACGTTGGTAATCTTAGCGTTTGTATTCAATAATTTTGATAGCGTTGTGGATGGGATTGCAAACAAATTCTTATCGGTAATCGATGGTTTTGCCAGCGCCATATCTAAGATTTTTCAGGGACCACGCAAATGAACTTTATAATTCTGGCAAACAGTATCTTATTGATAGCTTTGCTAATCTATTCCGCTGTGATTTTTCTTAGAATACGGAATGACGTAGAGAAGAAACGTTTTGATGCTCGAGCGCACAAGCTGTGTATGGATAGGGTGATAATTGATGATATGAAGCCATCGATGGAAAAAATTGCGAGCTTAGAACGATGGCAGCGTGATCTTGAGCAATATGCAGAAGATCATGAGGCTAGTGACTCTAAAGGCAGAGAAAGCCACGCAGGAGTCAGATTGGTGGTGGACAATAAGCGAGCTTGATGATATTTGGTATACCTATCTCCTGTAAGAAAGGAAGAGTTATGAGAGATAGGGAAATCGACACTGAACTGCAACACCTCCAAGATCAAGAAACCGAATACTCGCTTAAGCGTATTTCGCAGTTATCTAAACTTAAACAAAAAAATGCTAATGATAGAAATCAGCTTTTTATCATGTCTTGGGTTGGCCTTGGCGTGATACTGTCACTTTTGATGGAAACTAACATAGTTCTTGCCTGGGTTATATCTACGCTAGTGAGTGCTGTGTATTCGTATGGATTCTATAAAAAGTAGCTTGTGTACCATAAGACAAGCTTTAATAACGAACCTCTTTATCATTGATTAGGTATTTCTCATGAGAAAGCTTTTGGTCGTCAGCATGCTAATGGCTGCGTCATCTTCAGCGTCCGCCGGGGACTTTTCACTTTTTGGTTTTGGTAGAACCTATTACGACTGTCTGGAAGACGGCATAAAGGAGATCCACTCTACAGAACTGATAGGCGAGCTGAAGAGGGTATGCCGAATCAAATATCCTCTGGAAACGTTTAAGCTTACCAGTGACCAAGTGGCCAATATTGAAGGAACAGCGGTTAACATTCGGGGAGAGATGAAATCTTCTGGTAGCCTGTTGAATTTTGATGTTCAAAATATGAAGAACATAAATGCGAGCCTTCGGGTAAACATAACTAACAGGAACGATGGAATTCTGCTTAAAAAATTCTCTGTGGCTGTTAGGGCCAGCAAGAGTGACCCAATGAAGATTTACACAGTTGAAGTACCTGAAAAGCAGAAGTTTACATACGGTGATTCATACACATTCTATGTAACGACAGAAAAGCCAATACCAGAAAATGATGGTTGGAGCTGGGCGTTATATGAAGTTGAAGGGTACAAACTCCACTGACATCAACCAGAGCTTACATCTTTGGATTCATCTTGGATCATATCAGGGAGTTGTTTTCTCAGATTGATACCTATGTAGTCTGAAACCATCTTCTTGGGCACATCATTATCAATAGTCAACCAGCGAAGATCTGTTAGCTCAAACAGCAGTTGGTTGATTATTCCTGTCAGTTCATCAAAGCAAAGAACCCGTTTGCCCTGTGTTATGGAATCAGGAGTAAGCAAATCTGCTGCAGTTATGCCGGGCTCTAAAATGTTTATGGCCTGAACCAAAGCGTCAAGCTTGTGCATTGTAATATTAACGCTGGCGCCACTCATAAGTCTTGACATGAATGACCTGGTTACATCAAGCCCGTTCTCAACAGCCATATCGGCAAAGTGAGATGGCCGCATTTGGTGCTTTTTCAGAACCGCATCCAGGTTGTCTATAAGTATTTTTGACGTAGACAACATAGGTTGCCGCCCTCCAATTTACACGTCCTATGATTATATGGCGCTAAATTGCATATATGCAAGAAAATCATTTCGAAAGGCCGCATGTTTTCGTTTTTGAAACGAATCGGATCTACATCAATAACACCGGGATTGCGTAAATGCATTGGTAATTGCATATATGCATTTTAGGGTGTACCATCTGTTCCTACATGTACTTTAATGCATCCAGTAGGGGCCAGCATGAATCTAAAAGACGAGCTAAATACCATCATGAACACGCGGAGAGGAGCTCTGGCTGCGTTCTGCGAAAAGCATCAACTCGATTACAACTCTGTGTACCGTGTTGCCACCTCTCGAGTTTCATCTCCGTCTTTTGAGTTAGGAAAAAAAATCGAATCAGCCATAAGCAAGGAGCGCGAGTAACAAGGGTTTACTGAAGGCTTTCCCGAAGCCTTTAGGTAAGCGTGTTATCGGAGGATCTATGAGTAGATACCGAAAAATTGAGGTGCGAACTTGGTCTGATGAGAAGTTTCGGCACCTATCTCAGCTTCCTGCTAGTGGGCAAGGCCTATGGTTCTTCTTGCTTACGGGACCACACACTGGGCCGATTCCTGGACTGTTTCGCGCCGGTAGGGCGGCCATGGCAGAGGAACTTGGTTGGTCACAGGAAGGCTTCGACAAAGCCTTTAACGAAGTCTTTGTTCAAGGCATGGCAAAAGCTGATTTTAAATCCAGATTGGTGTGGCTTCCGAACGCCATTAAGCACAACAAACCTGAGTCCCCAAATGTTGTTAGAAATTGGGGTAAAGAGTTCGATCTCTTGCCTGAATGTCAGTTGAAAGATGAGGCTTTAAAAGAGATTGGAGCCTATATCTGTGGGCTTGGGGAAGGCTATAGGAAAGCCTTTGACGAAGCCTTTAAGGAGGCTTTAGAAAAGGTTTCATCCAAGGCTATGCCGAATCAGGAACAGGAACAGGAACAGGATCAGGATAAACAACATACGTCTCAAACCGGAAATCAAGAGGAGTATTCAACCGAGTTTGAAGAACTGTGGTTGGCAAGACCAAGGAGGGAAGGAGCAGATTCAAAGAAATCCGCTTTCAAGGCCTACAAGGCACGTATTCGCCAAGGTGTTGGGCACCAGCAACTGATGGACGGCATAGAGGCCTATCGCCGCTATTGCGAAGCCAAAGGGCTTATCGGCACAGACAAGGTGAAGATGACGAGCACTTTCCTCGGGCCTGACGAGCACTGGAAGCAAAACTACACGATCACTTCCCATTCTGTTGGCAACGGCCGTTTTACAGAAAACTCCGATCCGCTTGGTTTGGACGATACGGGATGGGCTGAAGGAATGCATATCCTTGGAGGTGACAGATGAAACCAATTCAAACACTGATGCCTGAAGCAGCGGCCAATATCGGACTACCTGGACAACTGGCAGAACGGCGCCATGCAACAGTCGACAGTGCAGTTGTCAGTATCGTTAACCAGACACTCAAGCGCCTAATGGCTGTTAAGCCTGCCTGGGTAGCCAGCCTGAAAGACGCCAAAGCGGTTGAGATTTGGAAGCGGGAGTGGATAACTGCTTTTGCAGAGCAGGGCATCGATACCGTTGAGAAGATTGAGCGCGGAATGACAAACGCAAGAGCTGACAGGCTTCCATGGATGCCTTCAGCCGGCCAGTTCGTTGCTTGGTGCAAAGAAGGCGAGATTGACGATGCTGAAGTAATCGCAGCGTTCACTCGCATGATTGACCGGAAGAAGCCGCTCAGTGATCCGGAGTATGCTGCTCGCCTCAGCTGTGAGTTTCATGTCAGACGATTACCAAGGGACTCAGCAATCAAAACGTGGACTGCAGAGCTTCGGCGATATGCTGCGATGGACGCCAGGGGAGAGCCCATACCGCGGCGTGGGGTGAAGCTGCTCAGCTGTAACACTGCCACTTCGCGCAATGAGTATCTGGATGAGCTGCATGATAAATGCAGTTCGCCATCGCACGATCTGCAAATCCGGTTGCTGGGGATCCGTCAGCGGAGTAAAGACAATGCGGACAGTTCCAGATGATGCGCCGGATTTTTACAGTTCGATCTGCAATGGGGAGCCTGAGCCTACAACGCCAGCTGCATCAGAGCCGTCACTTGGCACCCCTGCTAATCCATTTCTTGAATACCCAAGATTCTATTTCTGCCGAGGGGGAGTATCTGACCGTAAGTTCGTCATGTCACGAATGGCGGTCATTCCTAAGGAACACAAGCATGCTGTCTCATCCGAATATGAGCGACTGTTTGCCAACGGCAGAACAAGAGAGCAACGGCGTGCAGCGAATGAATACCTGCATCGCGTTGCGTCTGAATACAGGAGGAATTGAACAATGTTAGTCGTAGGCATTGATCCCGATTTGGAAGCCAGTGGTTTGGCTATCGTTAACAGAAACAAAATCGCAGAGCTGAAGAAGATGCCATTTGTTGAACTGATTGAGTTCATCACGGCGCTGGCAGCTGATAACGATGTGGTTGTGAAACTTGAAGACGTCAATCTTTGGAAAAGCGTCAAGAAGCGCCCGGGCACAAACTACCTCGTTATGCGCAAAATAAGCCAGAACGTCGGGCAGGTAAAAGCAACGGCAACGCACATTAAGGATTTGCTCAATAGCAAAGGCATAAACGTCATTCTGGTTAAGCCACTGCGTGGGCCGGTTAAACAAGCGAAAACAAACAGCGCCTATTTCAACAAGCTCACTGGTTGGAACGGCAGAAGCAACGAAGATACCCGCGATGCTGCATTAATCGCGCTATTTGGATGAGGGGGTAGTCATGGCAGCACGTGGAGTAAACAAAGTCATTCTGGTTGGCAATCTGGGGCAGGATCCAGAGGTGCGCTACATGCCCAACGGCAACGCTGTGGCAAATATCACCGTGGCCACCAGTGAGTCATGGAAGGACCAACAGGGCCAACAGCAAGAGCGTACCGAGTGGCACAGGGTTGTTATGTACGGGAAACTCGCTGAAATTGCCGGTGAGTACCTGCGCAAAGGTTCGCAAGTGTACCTGGAAGGCAAGCTGCAGACCCGTAAGTGGCAAGACCAGAGCGGTCAGGATAAGTACACCACAGAAGTGGTTATTGATATGGGCGGCACCATGCAGATGCTGGGACGCAAAGATGGAATGCCTGCTAATGTCCAGAAGAACGCGCAAGGACGTGGTGGCTACCAGGACCCGGCGCACCAGCAGCAGTATCGTGCTCCACAACAGCAAAATACCGCTAACCAAGGGCAATATCAGCCCGCTAAAAGCCATCAAAAGCAGCAATCGGCACCACCTAAACAGCAGTCGTATACGCCTGACCTTGATGATGGTTGGGATGATGATATTCCATTTTGAAGGATAAGGCATTGATGCGCCGATGGTTTTTATTGTGGCGCACTGATTTGAAGTGTTGGATTTGATTAGAGTTAGGAGCCGCAGATGATTTCCATAGAAAGACTGTTCACCCTGACAGCTCAGAAAGCGATATCACTTGAGCCGATAAACGGCCGTGGTGTATTCAGCGCTGAAGATGCTGCCGGTGTTATTGCCCAGGCCATGAAAACATGCCCGGTCGGAGTCAGAATTCTGGAGGCGCGAATTGCCGGGAACAAGGGCGCGTCTTTGGAGCTTCGCGAGATTGTGAAGGACAAACTGATAGGCGAGGGCCGAGAGTCGAGCGAAGCAGCGGCATTGGCCAGGCTGGTTGTGCATGAGGTTTGCGGAACGAAGGTTTGCCCCAAGTGCAATGGCAATGGGTTCAACATAACCAATTTCACCAAAGGGACCCGCGTTGACTGCCATGGTTGTAACGGCGTGGGGCAAATCATCCTCAGCTGTGATGATCTTGCCTACATGATGGGGCGCATTCTAAACTGGCGCATGACCAAGGGCCGCCGAGAGCAGTTTGTCTCCGAGTATTACGATCAGTATTCGCAGGTTGTTGATTGGATGTACCGGGCAGCTGGTGATGCCGACAGTGAGTGCAAGCGGATCCTTAGGCTGGTGTCAGAGCAGCAGGGGTGGGCGGCATGATCGAGACACCTGAAGAACGGGAAGCATTCGAGTTTATAACCAAGCGCCAGAATGCAGCATCGAGCAATCCAGATTGTAACGATTGTTTATCTGAAGCCGTAGAGGTAATACGAAGCTGCCCAACAACCAGCGCGGACGGAATAGCGAGAGCTCTGGCAAATGCCGGGCTTCTTGTTAAGTCAGTAAAGTGACAACTTTTTAAAAATAAAGCTTGCAATTGGTCGCGATTGCGACCAAGCTGAACTCAACGGTTCGGAACGGGTTCGAATCAACTCAAAAAGTGAGATTGACATGAATACACTCTACTCAGCAACTCGCATAAACAGTATAAACGATTCAGCCATGGTTCTTGTTGATGGCAAATATAAAGGTCAGGTAATGCCTATGACTGACCTTAGAGAATTGCTTAAAGCTGATACTGAGACGGTTACTTGGACTAGAAAAGTATTGAAAAATCGTGTTGTTGTAGAAAGGAGCATGGAGTTTGACAAAGCATCACTAATTCAATTTGCGACAAGTTATCTACGGCCGGATGTTTTTGAACAATTATCAACCGATGAATTTGTAGAAAGATTGCGCGGTAAATCCCTTAACAAATAGATTTCTACTAGGGGGCTTATCGCCCCCATTTTTCGGAGTTTTATTGTGACAAATCACGAACTAAAGCAGCTTAGACGATTGCTGTTTATCGAAGTTAGCGAGGCGGCTAGGTTGATAGGCGACTGTGAACCTCGAACATGGCAGCGCTGGGAAAAAGGGGATCGTCAAGTTCCTGGTGATGTAATAGAAACATTGCAAATGCTGGCATTGTCTAGGTATGAAATGCTGCAATTTGAATTCGATGAAACCAATCCTAATTACCGTTATTTCGAAACCTATGATGAATTTAAGGAGGCAGGAGGCGGGGGTAACGAATTAAAGTGGCGTTTGGCACAATCTGTATCTGCAGCATTGTTATGTGAACGCTCTGCTGATTATTGGAGAACGCAAGAGATTGTTCAACCAGATGGAGTCTGAGCCATGGTTGAACCTGGAGATCAGTATTCCAAACTGCAGTATCGAGAATTTGATTCATCAAATCCCTGTTGACATAGAATAACACCACACTAAGATTGACCCATAGTGCGGTTAATACCGACTACAGCAGGCCACCACATCGGTGGCCTTTTGCGTTTCTGAGCCCTGGCATTCGCCGGGGCTTTTCTTTGGACTCCAGAAACAGGACTCCCGCAATGCCTAAGTTCAAGAAAAAGCCAGTCGTAATTGAGGCTGTTCAATACCCGTGCGAACATCCTGCACTCAAGCGATGTGCTTGCGATGGACGCCAGGGGGGAGCCCATACCGCCTGCGGACATTGCGGCGTAGATTTCATCGAAACGTTAGAAGGCAATATGAAGGTTGCTGATGGTGACTGGATTATCACTGGTGTCAATGGCGAACATTACCCATGCAAGCCGGATATCTTTGAAAAGACCTATGAGCCCTATTCAGAGAAAACCACAGGCTTAACCTTTGGCGAAGCGCTTGAGTTGGTAAAGAAGGGTTATTGCGTTTCTCGCGATGGATGGAATGGCAAAGGGCAATTTATTTACCTGGTCAAAGCAGCTGATATTCAAAATGCTCTGCATTATGGGTATGGCGAGTACATTGGCGAGCCAACTATTCAGCCAGCTCTTGCGATTAAGACCGCTACTAACCAGATTCAAATCGGTTGGTTGGCATCACAAACCGACATGTTATCTAACGATTGGGTTTGGCTTAACGAGCCTGTGAGCGAATAGCCATGTCCAAAATCCGCGCCTTTCTTCTCGCTGCTGGCCTTTCAGGCGCCGCCGTAACTGGCGGCGTTTTTATTGTGGAACAAGAAGAATTGGTGCTTGGTACCTACGTTGACCCGGTTGGCATTGTTACTGAATGCGCCGGGCAACGGGCTGACGGGCAGGAGCCTGGGCAACCTCGCTCACTGGAGTACTGCCTGAATCAGCTTGCAGACAATCTGGCGACATACAACCGCCAACTGTTGCGCCTCACCGACGGGGTGAACCTGACAGAGGGTGAAAATGCCGCTTACCTAAGTTTCATCTACAACGTCGGCGCCGAGGCGTTCCGCACATCCACTTTGCGCAAAAAGCTTCTGGCAGGTGACCACATTGGGGCCTGCAATGAACTTATACGCTGGGTGTACTCAAAGGGCCGAAAGCTAAATGGCCTGGTTAATCGTCGTGCCAAAGAACTCGCACTGTGTTTATCAAACCTGAAAGGAAACGCCAATGAACCCTTTAAACCGTCTATTGGGCCCGGCTACGGTCCTGTTGTTGCTCATCGTCGTGAGTTTAGTCTTCGCATTGTCGATGGCAAACGCCAACCTGGATACGGCAGAGTCAAATCTCGAATTGTCCGAACTGCAGAAATCCCAGCTGCAGCTTGATGCGGATCTGCTCGCGAAACAGCTGCAGGCTGCCGAACTTGAAAAGCAGGTGGCGCTCAGTGACGCCAAGGCGCTGGCAGCGGCGCTAATTGAGCGGGAACAAAACCGGCGGCAGTTGGAGCAGGCATACACGGAACTGAAAACCCAGGTATCACAACTGCTGGAGAATTCGAACGATGAACATACGCGAAGTTGGGCTGCTGATCATGTGCCTAGTGATCTTGCAAGGTTGCTCGAGCACGCAGCCGATTGTGCGAACAGTGACGGTAACAAAGCAGGTGCCTGTACTTCCACCGGAAGAACTGCTGGCGTTCTGCGAAATCCCGTCAGCACCGAAAACCGAAGGCCGGAAAGTCAAAAATCCGGAGCTGCTTAATTACGCGATGACACTCATTCAGGCACTGGATGACTGCAATGTCAGTTGGCAGAGCCTGCATGACTGGAGGGAGCGAAAACTCAATGAATCACAGCATACAAGCAACTGAGGCCGGAACAGCAAAAGTAGTGGCAGCTGCTTCCTACGGCGCTTCAATTTCAACAGCGGCAGGAGGCGCATTTACCGTGAATGAATTGGCGCTATGGGGTGGCTTATTGCTGGCGTTTTTGACGTTTATCATCAACTGGTTATATCAGTGGCGCAGGGAGCGCAGGGAGTCAGAGTTGACGCGCGTTGAGACTGAACTAGCCAAAGCTAAGCTAGCCAAAGAGTTGAGCAATGAGTAAGTCTCAATTCGACTGGAGTATCCACAAATATACAGACTTCGAGCGTCGCTTTATTGCTGCCTATGTCGAGCTGTCGAGCAAGAAAGAAGCTGCTGTCAAAGCTGGCTCAAAGTCAAAGGAACCGGCGAAGGTTGGCTATATCACATATAACCGGACTCATGTCAGAGAAGCTATCGATTGGCATATCAACAAGTCATTTGAAGAAGCAGGCGTGTCCTCCGAGCGGATCATTCGTGAGCTCGCAATGGTCGCTTTTGCCGACATGGCGCCGATCTTTAATGAAGATGGCAGTCTTAAACCGTTCAAGGAGTGGCCACAGCATTGCCGCAGAGCATTGTCAGGGCTTGAAGTTGATGAGTTGTTTGAGGGGCAGGGAGAGGACCGGGAACAAATAGGGTTTACCAAGAAGTTTAAGCAGTGGAATAAGGTCGCTGCACTTGAGCTGCTCGGTAAGCACAAGAAAATGTGGACAGATAAGGTGGAGGTTGCAGAAAGGCCCAAGGTTATTCGTCGGTACGATGGCGTAAAGGGCTGATCCGGTGTGGCACAGCAACAGGAAATTGAATTCTGGGTTAAGCCCCAGGGCGAAGTGCTGCGCCAGTATATGGAGCTTCGCGACCGCGTAACAATGATCATGGGGCCTATCGGCTCTGGTAAAACGTATTGTTCAGCCATGCGGGTCTTTGACCAGATGTGCGAACAAACGCCCAATGCAAATGGCGTGAGAAAGTCACGCTGGGCGGCGGTGCGAAATACCTACACCGACTTAAAAAACACCACAATTAAAGACTGGTGCGACCTATACCACAACGAGGAAGTTATTTTAGGTCGGCTGGTGATGGACTCGCCGCCAACTCACTATCTGGACTTTGACCTGGAAGACGGCACCAGAGTGCTGGCCGAGCTGGTGTTCTTCGCTTTGGACAGGCCCGACTCAGTGAGGAAGCTGAGGGGGTTCCAGGCTACCGGGTTTTGGCTAAACGAAGTCAAGGAACTTTCAAAGCCGATCGTTGACATGTGCGATGGCCGGCATGGTCGATACCCAAGCAATGCCGAAGTCTCTGATTATTGGCATGGAATGATTGGGGATACCAACGCCCCAGACGATGATCACTGGTATTACAAGCTGGCAGAGGAAACGAAGCCAGAGGGCTGGGTATTCCTGCGTCAGCCCGGGGGCGTAACCGAAGAAGTTATCGGAAAAGGGGAGGCTGCCTATTCTATTTGGCGGCCTAACCCTGAGGCAGAGAATTTAAACAACCTGCCAGACGGCTATTACATCCGAATGATCCAGGGTAAGGATGACGACTGGATCCGCGTCAACTTGGCCAACGACTACGGAACGATAGTCACTGGAAAGCCTATTTACCGTGGCAGCTACAAGGACCCAATCCATGTGGCCCGCAATCCAACGCTGCCAATCAAGTCCCATGGAAAACTGCTGCTTGGGTTCGACTTCGGCCGAACCCCGGCTTGCATTGTTGGACAACTGACAGTGCAGCATAAGCTGAGAGTGCTCAAAGAGTACATCAGTGAAGACATGGGCATCCGTAAGTTTATGAAGGAGCTTATCCCCCAGCTCAGAAAGGACTTCCCGGCTTACACAAAAGCGGAAATGGAAGGCTACTGTGATCCGTCAGGTTGGGCAAAGTCTGGCAACGATGAAAACAGCCCGATTGAAATCATTAACCGGGAATTCAAGATCCGCGCCTATTCAACAAGCAGCAACAAACCAGAACACCGATGGGAGGCCGTGAGGTTCTTCCTTAACGGTGATATCGACGGTGCGCCAGCATTTGAACTGAGTCCTGTTTGTAAGGTGATCCGCAAAGGTTTCATCAGCGGCTACCACTTCCGGCGCCTAAAGGTATCAGGTGACGAGCGATATCACTCCGAAGCTGACAAGAACCGATATTCACACCCACATGACGCATTGCAGTACTTGGCACAAGGTGCCCAGGGTGAAATCGACTATGAACGCACAGACCAACTTTATCAGACCACAGCACAGACTAGGGCAGCAGACAGCAAGGCGGGTTATTAATGACTGAGCAGCGCAACGGGCCGAAGCCAAAGCAATACGGACATGATTATGACGACAAGGACCGTATCGACGTTTTGGCAATTGAGCTGGAGCGTAAACTCGCTGAAGCCATCTATGACCGTGGCAGAACGGATCTGCGTATGGTTGAAGACCTGCGTATGTACTATGGCGAGTACGATCCTGAGACTGAGAAAAATCTGAAGGAAGCAGATAGGTCCAGGGTATTTATCAAGCTGACCCGCTCAAAGACAAATGCCGGCATAGCGCAGTTGGTTGATCTGCTGTTCCCCAATGACGATAAGAACTGGGGAATATCCCCCACACCCAACCCGACCTTGGTAGACATGCTGGCCAATGGTGATAAGCCATTCAAGCTGGGTGACACCATGTATCAAGACGGCGAAGGGAACATTGTCACCGAAGCCGACGTAGCGAACCGCAAAGAGGAACTGGCAAAGGCGGCTGCCGAAAAAATGGCAAAGCTGATTGATGACCAGTTGGTTGAAACTCAGTACAACGCAAAGTGTCGTCAAATGCTGCGTGATGCCGGGATCATCGGCACCGGCATTCTAAAGGGCCCAGTTGTCAGAAAAGACAGACAGAAAGCCTTTATAAAAAAAGACGGCGAGCATGTGCTGGTTATTAAAGAAGAGTTCGTGCCGTGCGTTGAATTGGTGAGGCCATGGGACTTCTACCCTGACATGTCGGCGGCGAGTATCGAAGAAGCTGAGTTTGTGTTCGAGCGCCGCTATATGAGCAAGCGCCAAATCAGGAGCCTAAAAGGGCGTCGAGGATTCCCTGACGAGCAGATAAAGAAGGTGCTGGCCATGACCGGCAACCAGACTCAGCACAGGTCGACTTATCAGGATGATGTGAGGCAGTTGGCCGGGCTGTCTGACCAAATCAACGACACCAGGTATGAAACCTGGGAATACCATGGCCCTGTACCTAAATCCGTTCTGCAGCAGGTTGGCATCATTCCACTTGATGCTGATGACAACGGGATCCTGACAGGTTATAGCGAGGAAGAAATTGACGCCGTTGTGTTCTATTGCGGTGGCATTGTCCTCGGCGCCAGGTTGTCAATGATGGACCACGATAAGGGATTGCCTTATGTGGTGTTCAATTGGGAGGAAGATGATTCAAGCATCTTCGGCTTCGGGATCCCCAGGATCATTCACGATGAGCAGTCCAGCTATAACAGCATCTGGAGAATGATGCTCGATAACGGCGCCATATCTTCAGGTCCCCAGCTTGGCGTAAACAAGAACGCAGTAACCCCCCAGGACAACGATTGGAAAATCAGGCCTTGGAAAGTGTGGAATGTGGAAGGGCAGTTTTCGGACATTAAGGCGGCATTCAGTACCTTTGATGTGCCCAGTCACCTTCAGGATCTGAATCTAATTCTGCAAACCAACCGGGTAATGATTGATGAAGTATCTGGCGTGCCGATGCTGCAGCATGGCGAGCAAGGTCAGTCAACTCAAACGCTCGGCGGCATGTCCATGTTGATGAATGCTGCCAACACTGTCAGACGGGCCCAGGTTAAGCAGTGGGACGACTGGGTGACCACGCCAATGATCCGCGACTTTTATCATTTCAACATGCTTCACAGTGACGATTCAGCTGTGAAGGGTGATTTTAAAGTTGATGCGCGCGGCACTTCTGCACTGCTAATCAAAGAGCAGGTAGGCGCAGCGCTGACAAACTTTATCAATGTCGCTGGCAGTTCGCCGGTGTTTGCTCCGGTGCTGCAGCTGAAAAGCAGCCAGATATTGCGCGAGTGGGCAAAGACCCAGCAACTACCGTCGAGCATTATCCCTTCCGACGATGAACTGAAGGCTTGGCAGAAACAGCAGGAAGAAAGCCAAGGCGGTCAGCCACAAGACTCGGCAATGCTGGTAGAGCAGTTGCGGGTTGAGCAGGTGAAGTTTAAGGCTGAACAGGAATGGAAACTGGCAGACTTCAATGCTCAGCAGAAGCATGCAGAGATGCAGATGCAAATGCAGATCAAGCAAATGGAGCTGTCTGCTGATCTGCAAAAGCAAGAACGCACTGAACGCATCGAACTGTTCAAGCTGCAGCAGTCAGGGCAACTGAAAGAGAATGAGCTGATCGCCAAGCTGCAGGACTCCAGCGCCAAGCGGCAGTTGGAGTGGGACAAGGTGATGACTGAAATCTCAATGAAGAATCAGTTAGGCAATACCGGCAACTATGGCCTGGAGTAACGCATGAGCGATATCAGTTGGAACAGATTGAAGAAAGTGCTTCAACAAGACCGCGAAAATGCAATTCGGACCCTGCTGCAGATAGGGATCACCGAAGCTCAAGCCAATATATGCAGAGGACAAGTTAACCAAATCGACAAGATCCTCAAAGAATACCCGCAACGACTGGAACTAAATGAAGACTGAGCCCGGCAATTAAGCCGGGCTTTTTGTTTGCCAATTTACACATCGACCCGCTCTTGCAGCGGGTTTTTTATTGACTGCATGAGGCACTCACTATGGACCCAAAGCAAGAGCAGGAAAAACTCGCTCAACAACAACAGAGCGAAATCCAGGATCAACAGGACAACCGTTCTGATGAAGAACTGGATGCTGTCAGCTTCTTTAACGAAATCTCAGCCGAGGACTCGAAAGACTCCACAGGTGAAGAAGGTAGTAAAGGGCTGGATCAGGAGGGTGGAAAAACCGACAAGCAGGCAAAGTCAGACGCACAAGATACTTCAGCGGCCACAGACCAAGGCCAGGTTGCAGCCGATGAAGAAGATCCATGGGCCTCTGTACCAGAGCATGTGCGTAGTCAGTTTTCTCAACTCCAAAACGACCACAGAGCCAATGCCGGCCGTGTGTCTGCACTCACCCGAAAAGCCAATGAGCTGGAGGCTGAGAATCGCAGGCTCAAGGAGTCGCAGCAAAGTGGTCAGGCGAAAGACAAGGGTGGCGAAGAACAAGCGCCTTCAGCGGAACAACTCTCTGGCATGTCAATGGCCGAGATAGAGCAGGAGTTCCCGGAAATTGCAGCCCTTATCAACGCCAAGCTTGAACAGGCAGTAAAGCCGCTTACCGAACAGCTCACGCCTTTGCAGGAACACAGGCAGCGACTGGAGCAACGTGATCACGAAGACTTTATTCAGTCTCAGTATCAGCAGTTGGCCCAAGCGCATCCTGACTACCAGCAAGCATCGGCGGATCCGCGGTTTGGTCAATGGTTATCGATGCAGTCGCCAGGCGTTCAACAGATGGCGAATAGCGATCTGGCCAGTGACAACATCACCTTACTCAACCAGTTCAAGGCTGATACCGGGTTTGGCAAGGCAACGCCTGAGGCACAGCCACAACAACCAAACGGTAAAGGCAAAAACAGTCTTTCGGATTTTGCAGAGCTTGACCGCAAGGGCGCCAGCCGCGCGTCAGCAGAACCGGACGACGTTGATCCCGTCGCTTTTTTCAACCAAATTACATCTGAATAAGGAGACACGCCATGTCTAATAACTATGGTGATCTCGGCACGCGCGCAGGTGTCTACGCCGAGAAAAAACTGCTGGAGCATGCTGAGCCAATTCTGGTGCTCAACAAGCTCGGCGATCACAAGCCGATGCCTAAGAACAGTTCCAATACTGTTAAGTGGCGCCGACCAATTCCGCTGCAACCAGCGACAACCCCACTTACTGAAGGTGTTCGTCCTGCCGGCACTAACTTCCGCTACGAAGACGTAACGGCCCAACTTCAGCAGTTCGGTGACTGGATGCCACTGACTGACGTAGTTGAAGATCTGCACGAAAACGAAGTCGGTAAAGATATGGCCATGATGGCCGGCGAGCAGGCTGGTGAAACCGTGGAAATGGTTTGCTACGGCAAGCTGATTGCCGGTACCAACGTGATCTACGCCAACGGTGCAGCACGGAACGCTGTGAACGCCCCCCTGGGATTGTCACATGTGCGCCTGGCGTCTCGTTCGCTTATGGCGCAACGTGCCAAGCGCCTGACTTCAATTCTGGGTCCAAGCGTGAATATCTCGACCAAGCCGATTGAAGCAGCATTTGTGGCTATTTGCCATACGGATATCGTTGGCTCAATCCGCAAGATCCCTGGCTTTACTCCGGTAGCCGAATACGGCAGCCGGCAGCCACTCTGCCAAGAAGAGATCGGCAGTGTTGAAGACATTCGCTTCATCTGCTCACCGCTGTTTAACCCATGGGCTGATGCCGGTGGTGCGGCTGGCGGTACAGCGCTGTCTACTGGTGGCACCAATGCCGATGTTTATCCGGTTCTGGTCATGGGCCAGCGCGCGTTTGGTCACATCGCACTGAAGGGCTCCAAGGAGTCGGGCGGTGCGATTAAGCCGATGGTGCGTAACCCAGGTACACCGCAACACGGTGACGAAATGGGGCAAAACGGTAGTGTGGCGTGGAAGACATACTACACCGCCAAAATCCTCAACGATGCCTGGATGATCCGTATCGAGGTCGCCGGTGAGGTTAATCCGGCATAAGTAAGGCCAAAGACTAAAAGGGCTCCTTTGTGGGGCCCTTTTCTATTTCCATAGCGGAGAGCGTGAAGATGAATGTCAACAAGAAAACCAGCACCGACAACCTCATTAAATTTGCTGCTGAACACCTCGGGCAAGACCTGAGCCACCTCAAAGATGACCGGCCAAAACTTATCGAAGAACTCGAGCAGTTGAAGCCAGGCTTATTTAACGGTGGCAATACCAACCAGAGCAAGCCAGGCAGCGAAGACAAAAAGCCAAAGGCCGATGCCAAGGCTTCTCATTACACCATCATCGTAGAAGACGATGGCGATGAGACCATGAATTACATCCAAGTTGGTTTTAATGGCCGCATGTATCAGATCGTCAAGGGCGAAGAAGCTAAGGTGCCTTGTGGGATTGTCGACGTACTGAACAATGCTATTGAAATCAACTACAAGCAGAAAGAAGTCAACGGGCAGAAGGTCACCATCGAAACCAAGAAAAAGCGCTGGCCGTTCCAAACTGTCGATACGCATTTCGACATTGAAGATCCGGATAAGCATTTTGGCATCGAAGGTGAGAAGGGGACCCGGTAATGACATATCTGGAGCTGTGCCAAAAGGTCAGGGAAGAGTCCGGAGTGTCCGGTACTGGCCCTGACTCAGTGACCGGGCAGGTCGGCGTCTTGAAAAAGATCTGTACTTGGGTGCAGGAAGCTGATCTTGAGGTCCAGCGAGCTCGGCGCGATTGGCGCTTTCTTTGGTCCAGGAACAGCTCCAGTTTGTCTGCTTCTCAGCAGGAATACACACTTGCAGAACTGAATATGAGTCAGTTCAGCACCTTGCAGCAGGTAAAAGTTTCCGGTCAATGTGTGAAGGTCGTTGATTGGGATGAATGGCTGGATTACTACGATGGCGATATAAGCACTGGGCCCGGCGTCCAAGTAGTAACTGAAAGCCCATCTGGTTCGTTGTTGTTTTTTCCGGTACCTGATTCAGCATTGCCAATACAAGTGGATTACTTCAAGTCTGCGGCTAGGCTCCTGGTGAACGATGATCAAAGCCAAATTCCAGACGACTATCAGGATGTGGTTGTGAAAGCGGCGCTCGTAAAATATGCCAAGTTCGAAGAAGACCAGTTTCTGTATCAGTCGGCATCGGCTGATTATATGGTGGCATTTAAGGAACTGTGCCGAGATCAGCTGCCAAAGGTGAACTTCTGATGTTTACACCTGCGCCAATATCCCTTCGGGGTGGCCTTAACATGGCCGACTCAGATAACGATGCTCCACCAGGCACTTGCCGTGAGTTGGTAAATTTCGAGGTCAATACTGCCGGCAGGTACCAAAGAGTATCTGGCTTTGAGCGCTATGATGGAAAGCCTTCACCTTCTGCGGTGAGGATTGTTGATCTTCCCGGGTTCCCTTTCCCAACTGATGAAGATTCTCTGATTGCCTTCGAAACTGAAATTGAGTTAAGGAGAGAGGCAATAGGCAGTGTGCCGGGAGATGGCCCTATCATTGGCGGGTTTGTTTTTGACGGCATTGTTTACGCGATGCGCAATACTGCCGGTGGCGCTGCTGCCAAGCTGCATAGAGCTACGGCAACCGGATGGCAAGAAGTCACAACTCCTGCACTATCACCTGGCGGGCGGTTGTTTACGCGTCAAACCAACTTCAGCGGCGGCAGTGGCAGCATGGAGATCATTGGCGTAGATGGTAAAAACCCGGCATTTAGATTTGACGGTACCACTTTCACCCAAATCACAGGGCCAATAGCTCCTGACGCACCGATATTGGTTGAAGTGCTGCCAAGCCAGGTATTGCTCATGGCTTACCCAGGCGGGAGCCTGGTCGCGAGTGCGGTTGGTGACCCAACCAAGTGGACCCCTACGGATGGCGGGGTAGAGTTTGCCGTCGGGGATGAAATTACCGAGCTTCAGGTACAGGCTGACAGTACATGCGCAATTGGATGCCGAAATAGAACCTATATGCTCTATGGGACCAGCAAGGCTGACTTCCAACTAAAGAGCTTGTCCACTAAGGTCGGCATGCGCATGGGAACGGCGCAAACGCTGAGTGACACACTGTTTCTGGATGACCGCGGCCTGACAATGTTGGCCAGAGTGCAGCAATTTGGTGACTTCGCCCAGGCGGCGATTAGCCAAGGTGTTAAGCCACTACTGGACCAATACGCCGGCAGGGAAGTATCGAGCTTGGCGGTAAAGTCAAAAAACCAGTATCGGCTACTTTTCGGCGATGGCAGTTGCTTGTTTACCACTTTTTCACCGGATGGGGCGCCACAGTATACCCAGGTCAATTACGGCAAGCCGTTTTCATGCGGGTTTGGCGGTGAGGATCTGGAGGGGAAAGAAGCGGTATTCGCCGGCGGCCAAGACGGGTATGTGTACCAACTTGATCGGGGAACTTCATTCGATGGTGCCGAATACTCGAGTTACCTGTTAACCACATTTATTAACTTCGGCAGCCCTGAGGCCAGGAAGAAGTGGCACAAGCTTGTAATCGAGTGCGACAGCGTGACAGAGGTAGTCATGTCGGCCGCGGCATTCTTTGACTTTATGAGCCCAGATATTCCTGACAGTGAAGTGATTATCGGCTCAGGCAGTAAATGGGATTTGTCAGAGTGGGACAATGCGACTTGGGGCGGCAGCTCTACCAGCTGGGCTGATATGTATATCAGTGGGGTATCGCGGAACATAGCCATTTACCTGGAAACAACGTCAAAGCGGATCCCGCCATTCATCTTATCCAACCTATTTTTGCACAGTAAACCAGTCAGCCGCAGGCGCTAAGGAGCTATATGCCACCGCTTCCATACTGGCAAGACAACAGCCCTTTCATTCAAGGCACTACGATACGTGCCACCCCAATGAATACAAAGCTTGGCGGGATATCTGCGAACCTGCAGCAGATTACCGCGCAGATAAACGGCTTTGCGATAAAGCTGCCAAGTAACTTTGTTGGTGAAACAGAGATCCCCTTGCAGCCATATACAGACAGCCTGCTCTATATCAACAAGCAGGGTGATATGGATTTGTTGCCGGCGACAGCACTTCTATTGCAAGCAGATCATGAAGTGGCCATTGTCAGTAACAGTTCAAACGCGATAGCTGTTTCAGGCTCAAACCACAGCCAGTGGATAAACTGCGAATACCTGGTGCCAGACAACCCTACTGAAGCACAGAGCAAAATACTGGTCACAGTAGGCCGCTCAATTAGAGCTATTGCCGGTGATCCCACTGTGGCACCCGGGTCAATCATCTTCTTCGCTAACAAGAGTGGCGCGGAACTATGGTTTCAAGGCAGCGAAACCGAAGGGGTTACCATCCTTTCCAGCGGCATCCTTAGGGCATACGGTGAAAACTCTGCTGTAGCCCTGATCAGCATAAGCGAAACAGTGTGGTTTTTGGTGGGTGATGTTTACCCGGCTGATGTTGTGGTGCCGTAATGGCTGAACGAATGACTCAGGCCCAGGCACTGCTGGCGGTATTGGCTGGTGGATTAACAAAAAGACGAGTTCGTTTGTACTATCGAGATCAGGTGTTAAAAAGTACTTTATACTCACCGATAGCTGCATATAAAGATTCATTTATTAGCTCTTGTGCATTATCGATATATGCGACGTACATCAACCCTATTAACATTGAAAATAATGACTCGATTAACATATCAGCTTCAATGTTTATTGAAAGGCTTGTCACAAATAAACCTGAGGCAAGTGATTTTATTGCTAATAGCGGTGAGCTGTATGTTACCGCATTTTACACAAAGACTGTTGGTGATGGTCTAATTAATAAGCCTAGTAACGGGGTGCTAGTTGATGAAGTGTCTAGTGGTGCTTCTCTCTCTGTTTCTAGGTATGACGCTATATATCCTGAGCCATTAGATGACATGGTTTATAGCACAGCCTCTTTATTAATTATGGTTGAATGATTATGAATGCACTTGAGATTAAAGCTGAAGTTAAAGGTAAATTTGAGATTTGCGTTACTCGCGCAGATGGTAAGAAGGATAACTACAAATTTGAGAATATGTTGCTTAATAACTTCTTCAAAGAAGCAACAGCGAGTTTATCGTATCTGGCTGTTGGTACTGACTCAGTTGTTAACGCAGAAGACACAACTATAAACTCCTTAGGTCATGAGGTTTTATCTTCACCGGAACATATCGTTGAGTTTGATACGGTCAACTCAAAAACTATCGTGACTCACACTAGAACGTCAGTTTTTGCTGCAGGTGCTATAGTTGGTAATATGTCATGCATTGGATTGGCAAACTCAAGCAATCTTTCTTCAGGAACCAATCTAAAAATCAAGTCTCTTATTAAAGATGTTGATGGACAGCCAACAACAATTACAGCAACACAGTCTGATCAAATAACAGTAAAGCATTATCTTATATATACAATTGATCAGCACCAAGATTTAGGTGTGATTAATGTTGGTGGCACTGATCATCAATTGGACTATTATTCGAGAGGCAATTCTGACTCATATTTTGGTAATGTAATAAGTGGTTTCATCCCCCTGGTGAACAATGTGTCAAACATTAACAATATTCATATCGGAACTGGAAAAGGTAATGAATCACCACCTTACTCTATCCCTGGTAACGTTGAAATTGAAAACAGCATAAAGATTCCTGCTAGTGCTCAAAATATATTTGTCTCTAATGTGTCGCTTATTAGTAGGATGACAGTATCAATAGCAGCCAATGTTAACTTACCAAATAACGCTTCTATAGGGGCAATAGGGGTTGGTTCATCTTTATATGCCAAGTCGTTAATTACCTTAACCCCACCATTGCCTAAGGATAATACTATTGCATATTCCATAACTTTTGACTTGGTTTTGTCTAGAGGTTAACTATGATTCCTGAAACTGGGTGGCTAAATATTGGTGACTCACCAGCATTAGCGCCTTATGCGACTTATGGAGTTAGCAAGCCATCAGTATCACTTGTTGAACCTCATGAACTAGAGATTGGCCCAACTGCGTTAAATACAAGTGAAGGCTCAATCAAAGAAAATTGGTGGTTGTTTAGATACACAGGAGTTAGTGTTGTTGCGTCAAGATTTGACAATATCACTGAAGAGTTTGGTGAAGAAAGTGTGATTTTTTCAGCTCCAGACATTAAGTTACTGTCTGCAACTTTCGACCAGCTCGGAAGGGCTATTGTTTTCTACGAGACAATTCACAATAAGTTATACTTATATTGGTTTGATCCTATCTTAGAACAAAATACCATTACTGAATTTGGTGATGGCAGCTATCCGTTTTCAACGTTTGATATTCGCTGGGATACATCTAATGCCAGAAGCGATAACATGCTGTTTTATATTCGAGAAGGTGGCATTTTCTATCGCCTTCAGCGAGATCGTTACAATATTGAGTATGCAACTCCAGTAACAGAAAATGCAGTATTTATCAAAGAAGCCGATATGAGTATTTACTATCGAATGCAAGTGTCATATCGAGAGCTGCTTCCAGGATACAAGCCACCTACACCACAGCCGCCGACACAGCCTGAGCAGCCTGGAAATTGGAGTTACTTTCTGAATGGCTATCAGAGTGTGATCGACTTCAGGGTAGACATGCTGCAGCTGAACACCGAATTTAGCATCGGTATCCAGCTTGATTCTGTCGAGTTGAACAAGCCTGATATAGCGCTTTGGTCGCATCAAATGGCCCAGGTCGAAGGGTATTCTGGTGGAATGATGGCCGTGAGCTTTACAGGCCAAAGCCATAATGTTGTTCGCGTGCTGTATGGCGGCAGAGTATTTGAGTCTCTGGCACCATTTCAACTGCAACCAGGGCACTGGCTCAGCGAGGTTACGATAGAGCCAACAGGCACATATCTTACGGTCAGCGTGAAACCGAGCGGCCAAAGTGGATACATTTCTCATAGGGTTAAGGTGAGCCCTAATTATGAATCATCAGAATACTCATCGCTCAAAATTGGTGCCATGAGTGGAACGCGCGGCCGCATGATGAATTGCTTGCGTGGTTCCATAAGCGCTGTGACTGTGGTTACACCGACTTACGCGTCAGGCCTAAAGCTGGCTATGGACCATAACAGCTACCCGGAAACAGGTTTGCCTGGCGAGCTGCAACCAATACTCAATACTGATGGTTCTCCAAGTGGAATGGATAACGCCATCATAAGCGACTACCGGCCGCAGAACTGGGCTTTTAACCCTGATTAACCGATTGCAATAGAATGTAGTATCACTAAGATTTACCCATACTGCGGCTTGTTGCAGCTTCCTCCTTTTTAACTCCCCCAGCACAAACCTAAAAATCTGAGGTGCATTAATCATGCAACAAATTAAGCCTATCCAGACCGGGCAGGTGAGCGCTTTGCCTGTGCCTGAATCCAGTCAAAACAAACCCATTTATCCTGTTAGCGGTGGTTCAGCGCCGAAAGCCGGTGGTCTGCTTGGGAATACTCAGCCCCTAAACAAGCCAAACATTGAACCTGTTTCAGGCTCCTACACTGCCAGCAACACTATGCATACTACGGCTGCAGGATCTCCACCAAGACCTACCGATGGGGGGAATCGGCCGGCCAACTACAACGTACCGATTAAGCCTGCACCTCAAACCGAGTTTACGCCCCGGGAATACCAGTCAAACGGCTTTGAAGGCGTCACCAGCGACAAGCAGTATCAATACGACCCAAGAGAAGAATCGCTTGTCCAGAATCAGATTACAGGCCTGCTGGACCCAAACAGCGACATAATGCGAAAAGCCATTGCGAATGCAAATGGGCTCGCAGCATCCAGAGGACTTCAATCTAGCTCAATCGGTTCAGAGCTGGCACTGTCCAGCATGATAGACAAGGCATTGCCGATAGCTCAGCAAGATGCCCAAACCTACAACCAAGCTCAGTCGCAGCAATGGCAAACCCAGGCGCAGCAAGATCAGCTCAACCAGAAAAACCAGCAAGATGCTGCCATGGCCGATAAACAGTATGACGCCAACAACCAGCTCCAGAATAATCAGATGGAATGGCAGACAGGTGAAAACAACGCCAATCGCGAATTCCAGCAACAACTTGAAGACCTGAAGTATCGCCAGCAGCTCGGGACGCTGGACAAGCAGCAGGAGTTGCAGCTCAAGCAAATGGAAACGAGTCACGTTCTGCAGGTTCAAAGGGATTCAATACTTCAGCAATACCAGGTTGAGCTCAATCAACTGCAAAACGACCAGCGTTGGAAAGAGTTAACCGCTCAACTTGGTACGCAGATGGAAATGCAAATGCGCGGCTTCGATCAGCAAACCAAGATGGAGTATGGCAATGCTACTGGCCAGGCTGTGAATGCAGCGCTTCAGGCTATTGGTATGGCCATGACCAATCCGAACATGACACAGGCCCAGCAGCAAGCCGCGGTTAAGAACATCATCGACTCGCTCAAGTCTCAGACAGCAATTATCGGCACCATCTATGGCATTGGCGGCAACAGTGGCCCTGCGCCAGACGTCGGAGTGCCACCGCCAACGACCAGTAACCCGGGTGGAACAGTTGGCGCCGGTACCGGAGGTGGTTCAGGAGGTTCGTTTGGTGGTGGAAGTAGCAGCACTGGTGGGCTTCTAGGGGGATCCGGCGGTGGATGGTCTGAGCCTGTCGGTACACCTGGCTCCAATAACTGGATTCACCAACTCCAGAGGTAACCATGATTAGAACAGCGACTCACGCAGACATGAACGCCATTGTCTCAATCGGCAAAGCAACGCTTGAGAAGTCTCCAACTTACCCTGTCACCCTTGACGACAACAAAGCCAGGTACATGGTGAGACGCTGTATTTCAGACAGGAGTATGGAGATTTTTGTTGCAGTGGTCGACGGCGAGGTTGTCGGTTTCATCATGGGAATGATGGAGGAACACTGGTTCAGCAAAGACTGCTATGCAACAGACTTAACTTTCTGCGTTCTGCCAGAGCATGGAGATCAAGCGGTTTGGTTATTAAGGCGATTTATTCGCTGGGCCAAATCATTCCCAAAAGTCAAAAGCATCCTGCTTGGAGTGAGTAGCGGAATGGATGCCGATGGCCGTATCGGTCAGCTCTATGAGCGCCATGGTTTTACCATAGTCGGTGGTTTCTACAGTCTAATTTTTTCACAGGAGGCAGCATGAGTGCAGTCGGCAAAGCTTTTAAGAAGTTGAGAAAGTTTGCCCATAAAATTACTGGAACACTTGATCCTGTATTCAAATGGGTTCACAAGAAAACAGCCAAGATTCGCAACAAAATTGAATCGAGTCCAATATTCAAAGTGGTGGCCGCGGCCGTCCTTATCTATTTCGGAGGTGCGGCCCTTATTGGGGCCATGAGTGCCGGCGGTACGGCTGCAGGTGGTATCGCTTCTGCCTGGGGCGGTGTGCAAGGTGCAGGATCCGCGCTTATGTCAGGAAACTTGGCCGGGGCAGGTTCTGCCATTGCCGGTGGGTGGACAGGTGCCGCGGGTGGCGCTGCTGCAGCTGCTGGTTCTGCTGCCGCGAGCGCTGCAGCAAATACCGCTGCTTCAACGGCGGCCACTGGTGCCGCAGGTGCTGGAACTGGAGCAGCAACAGCGACAAGTAATATCGGTGCCGGAATTTGGGGCTCTGGAGCAGGAGGCGTCGCTGGAGGGGCTACTGGTGGTGCTGCTACTGGTGTGGCCGGGGGCGTTGCAGGCGGAGCTGCCGGAGGCGCGGCCGGCGGTGCAGGAGCTTTGGCAGCCGGTGAAACTGCCGTTATCAATGCGATGGGCGGAGCCGCTTCCACTGGTGTTACTGGTACTGCCGTGGCTGGAGGTGCAGGGGCGGCCGGTGCAGCAGGGGCTGCTGGTGGCGCGGCAACAGGCAGCGGGTTACTTGGTGGACTATCTGCAGGTGAGGCCATGCTCTGGAGTACAGGTATCAACGCCGGTACACAGTTGATAGGTGGTGCTGTTCAAGGCCGGGCTGCAGAGAAGGAAGCGGAGGAAGCTCGGAAGCGGATGACTTACTGGGGTGTTGATGGTGAAGGCAATGCTGCTGATCTGAATATCGGTGGCTTGCTGAAGAATATTAACCTTTCGCCAATGGCCTCTATACCTCAAGCAGGTACGTATGAGCAGCAACCCTGGCAGCCGCAAACCCTTGATGACTTAACCGACAGGGTGGGATAAGCAATGGACCTCAAACAAATCAAAGAGCCAGAAGGCGAGGATCTTACCAAAGAGGAAGAAGCTCAGCTTTCTGAGGCGATGAAGATCTCCCAGGTCATTATCCACGGAGAAGGTGAAACCGGGGATAAGATTGCGGCCATGGTAAGAGAAGATCAGGACGTTGCCAGAGGGATTGGCAATGCCACTGCGACCGTGTTGATTGCTGTCGGCCGTCAGTTGCAATACAGCGACGACATCAAACTGATTCTTGCGATGGAAATACTGATGGAGCTCACAGCCTTGGCGGTCGACGCCGGAGCCTTGGCTGAGGATGAGGTTAATGACGAGTTCATTGATGCAGCGGCCAGCAACGCTTATTCAGCGTATATAAGCGCTAAGGAAGCAATGGGCGAGCTCGATGTGAACGAGCTCAAGCAATCAGTTGAGGAAGCCACCAAGGAAGGTGAGGCCCTGGGCATCGTGCCGAAACAACAAACTACAGGCCTATTGAACCGTAAGCCTAAAACACCAATGCCGGAGGTCTGATATGTCACTATTGATGGGGATCGGTAAAGGGTTGGAAGGAGCCGGGCAAGCGATAGGTGCTGGCTTGGCTCAGTATGCCCGGATGCTGCAAGCAGAGGACTTTGAGCGGATGCGCCAGGCCAGCATGGAAAAACGATGGGCGATTGAGGATGCCAGGTATGCGCGGAGAGAGGCCAGGGATGAGCAACGCTATAAAGATACGGTTGAACGTCAAGAACGTATGGACGCAAGAGCTGATAGCAGAGAGCTTCGTGCTGAATCCCGCCAGGCCGTGACCATGCTGAGTAAAAGCCTTGACCGGCTCGACAGCATGAAGGCTGACAAGGAAAGGCAGATCCGGGAAATGTTCACTGACCCAATGACGAAGCAGATCACCGACGCAGCAGGGTATCAAGCTGCAATGTCAGCGTTGAATACCAGTTATCTGAGTGACGCAAAGAACATGGTTACCCGGTCAGGTCTTACGGAATCTGAAGCCAACCAGTACGGATTTGGGATGTATCTGGATGGCAGCGAACAACCCGCCTTGTCACAAGCTACAGTATCCCCGCCGACACCTGAGCCGACCCCAGCACCACAGCCTTTCAATGTTTCAGGCTGGGCAAGCAAGGTAAGGGAAAAGAATCAGCCGAGCGTTCTTTTTGGCAATGGCGCTTATGGTGATGATGCCGGCACAATGCTGCAACGATCTGAGCAAATGACGAACCGAGTAAGGGGGCCTTTGAATCAGCATTACTCCAAGACTGAAGCAATGTCATTGCCAGAACAACCAGATTACAGCACCCCATTGATAGGCTCAGGCCTTCTGCAACAACTGAACAAATAAGCAGACCATCATCATTCTGAACCCGGCCTCAGCGCCGGGTTTTTTGTGTTCGGAGATTCCCCATGTCGTTACTCAACTTTGATCCAAACCAGTATCGTACCCAGTCGCCAACCCAGCAAAGCCAAACCAGTCAACAGCAAGGCCGGTTTGCCGATTCTGTCGATATGTTTCAGGCCGGTGCTGCTTCTGGTCTTGGTGGGATCTTCGATTTCTTTGGTGCTGACGGCATAGCCAAGTCACTGTATGGCATATCAGACGACCAATTCGGCCAGCTGTCTGACCGTGGGCGAGAAGCTATGAGCAAGCCCATGTTTGAATTCAATGAATTGGGAGAGGTCGCGCTTGGTGAAGGCATGACAGATCTGGATTCATGGATCCTCAATATGGCCAACATGGCCGGACAGTTGGCGCCAACCATGATACCTGGTGCCGGTATGGCTGGCGCCGCAACCAAAGCTTTAAGTCTGGGAGCCAAAGGGGCAAAGGCCGCACAGGTAGCAGGTATGGGCCTAACTGGCGGGTCTTCGGCTACCGGCCAGGCAATGAATCAGGCACGCCAAGAGGTGATGAACATACCGGATCAAGTGTTAGCCGATTCCGACATTTTTCAGAGGAAATTTATCGAGCTGGATCAGCAAAGCCCTGAACTTGATGATCTGGCCAAGTGGAATGCTGCTAAGTCAGAAGTTGCTGAACAGGTAGCAAAAGAGGTCAGAGCCGATCCGAAAACACTGCTGGCTAACTTTGCGGCCTCAGCCATAGGAGATCCGATCCTTGGTAAAGCGTTGACAGGGATAAGGTTGGCTAAGTCTGGAGCGTTCCGCTCGGCGCTGGCCGGAGCCTTTACCGAAGGCGCCACTGAAGCTGCGCAGGCTGGCACAAGCCAGTATGCCGTTGATAGTGCAGTCTCAAAGCTGGATAACAGGGATCCAACTGCAAATGTAAAACTTGCCGCACTGAATGAAGGGGTTCTTGGGGCCGGTGTTGGTGGAGTCGCTGGCTTTGGTGGTGGGCTTCTGAATAGAAAACCAAAGCCGGGAGTTAAAAATGATGCAGCGGATCCAATAAGGGAGGACAGCCCAGGGTTAGCTAGCGCAATGGATTCACTCGCTGGCGAAAGTGTTGCGAGGCAGATTGATATGGCCGAAATAGCAGCCACACAGACGCCTGCATCACCTGCTATAGACTACGACCAACCTGCGGCAGCGCGTCAGGCTGGCATGGGTGGCACCATGGATGCTGGCCGCTTTGGAGACGAAGTTATCGCAAGAGATAATGCGATGAAAGGCCGAAGCTTTCCAACTGTGCCAGGCTCTGACTTTCAGCGCAGCCGCTTGAGCGATGCTATTGAACAAGCGCAAAGCCTTGCCGATAACCGCCGTGAAGGTGAATGGCTGCCGCCGGAAACACAGGCGCGTCCAATCGTTACCGGCTTGCTGGCCAACCCTGCTATTGACAGTGAAACCTTAAACGCCGAGCGCACCCGCGAAGCAATGGCTGCGCAGCCTGGCAACCTTGTCGGCAAGTCATCGACCATATTTGCCGATGACGGCAGGCCAGCGCAGCAGCGCCAGCAGTTTGCCGACGAAATCACCCGGGAGAACGCCGCCAGGCCACTGGCCATTGAGGACAAGGGCATTGTCTTTGCCGGTGATGAAACTGGCGTTAACGTCAAAGCCAGTGGTAAGGCCTTTGCTAGTCGCAAAGAGGCGCTTGCTAGCAAGGGGGCCAGGCAAGCCAAGCGCGCTGGCAATGAAATCGAAGCGGTTAAGTTTGGCAAAGGCTGGGGCTGGCAGGTGGCTAGCGATGTAAAAAAGCCTAATGCAGCTCATGAGCCAATTGGAAATGTTGAGCAGCAAAAAGTAAGAACAGGTCGCGACGAAAAGTATGGGATAGATGTGGAGATGACATCCAATAAGGACGGTTCTTACACTATCAAAGATTCAGATGAAAACTCGCGAGATTTAACTATTTCTAGCGGCTATGGTGGTGTGTATCGCGGGAATCAGATACTTAATCAGATAGGCGAGTTTGTTGAAGCTAATGAGATTGTTCAGGCTGGAACTGGCAATATTTCAAGTGAAAACACACCATACAAAGGTACAAAAGAAAATATTAAAAAAGCTGTAGACCTTGTTGCTGAGATTGAATTTAGCAGAAAAACAGGGGATATGGATAAAGTTGATCAACTTGAGCAAGATCTTTATAACCTAGTTACTGGTAATACCGCAAAATCTAAAGTTACACCAAAAGCCACAGGCAAAATAGCCAAGGTTTTTACGCCAAGCAATAAAGAGATAGAAACTGAATACCAACTCATTGAATCAGATGAGCTTATCGCATCCAACGATTTTGCCGGCAAGGTGGATCCGCGCTATCCAGCCAGCCGCCAGCCACGGGACCGCAGCCGCGCAAGCTCGCAGCTGCAGATTGCCGCCATTGCCTATGAACCCAATCCGGCCCGCCTGGCAGACAGCGCCGAGTCTGACCGGGGCGCGCCTATTGTGTCTGGCAACGTGGTGGAGTCAGGCAACGGCCGCAGCATCGGACTTAAAGAAGCCTATGCCAGGGGCCGCGCTGAAAACTATCGTCAGTACCTGATTGATAATGCTGAGCAGTTTGGCTTTACCCCTGAGCAGATCCGCGCCATGAAGTCGCCGGTGCTGGTGCGTCAGCGCCTGACAGACCTCACCGAGGACGAGATCCGCGCCTTTACGGTGGACAGCAATAAGTCGGCATCGCTGGAACTCTCCCCCATGGAGGCAGCCAAGGCAGATGCCGAGGCGGTAACAGATGACATGCTAGATATGCTGAGCGTGCCGGATGACGGCAACGTGCTGTCAGGCTCGAATCGCCAGTTTGTGCAAGCCTTTACCCGTGGCATGAATCAGCAGGAGTTGGCCCGTTATCTAACTGCAGATGGCGGCTTTAACAAGGATTTTGCCGACCGCGTAGAGCGGGCCATTTTTGCCAAAGGTTACGATAACGATACCCTGCTTGAACTGGTGGCCGAGTCTACCAGCACCGAGCAAAAGAACGTGCTCAATTCGCTGGCCAATGTGGCCGGTAAAATGGCCAGGCTGCGCGGCGTCAATCAGGACGTATGGACCGAAGTCAGCAACATCCTTGGCGATGCCACGGCGCTGGTGATGAAAGCACGACGGGAAGGCAAGGCGCTGGCAGAGCTCGCCAGTCAGGGCGACATGATGAGCGGTTACGTCGCCTCAGAAGTGGATACCATGGCCGCCGCGATTGATGCTAATATCCGCAGTGGCAAGAAGATCACCGCATTGCTTGACGGGGTGATCACCTCGCTTATCAATGCCAATATCAATCAGGGCAGCATGTTCGACACCGAACCGCTTAGCCCACAGCAGGCGATAGCGTATGTCAAACAGCAACAGCAAACCCAGCAACAAGCCCCACGACCCGGCGCGGATTTATTCGGCGCTAATCCGCCAAAACTCCCCCGAGGCGGTGAAGGCCAGACGGACAGCGTTCAAGCAGCTGGTAGAACAGAGCCAGAAGCAGTAACAGCCAAGCCAAATCCCAACACCATCTTTACAGACGAAGCCGTCTATGATGCAGCGCCATCAAAGGATGAGGCTGCCAAGACGCAAGGCGAATCTGAGAAAGCCGAACCAATAACCGACTTTGGCGAGAAGATTGGCGGCGCCAAAAAAGACACTTGGCAGGCTACGATAAAAGCCCTTGAAGATACCGGGACAACCGAGTCACAGCCTTTGTCAAAATCATGGCCTGAACCTGACTACCAAAAGCTGATCGGCGAAGGCGTTACACCTGAAGCAGCGGCGCTGGCGGCCATGCTTCGAGGCGTAACCGGAACCAAGCCAAGAGATAAGCGCCGGCTTGCCGGTTGGACTGCTTCAGTTAACAAGCTGAAGGAAATCGCTCTGTCTGCCATATCCGGAGAAAAGACGGCCGACCAAGCCATTGACTCAATGATAAATGAACGCCTGATCTCCAGTCGCGTCAATGCCTACGAGATCCGCCGCACCCTGCCTGTTATCGCCAAGTCGTCACCAGCAAACTTTAAGCGCGCCGCCAGATACATGATTGGCGGGGGCAATTTCTCTATGTTCAACGGCGTGCAGTTTGATAAGCCCAAAACCATGCACCTGGTAGAGTTTGACGGAAAATCAATCTACAGCACCGCAGATGAATCCCTCGAGGTGGTGCAGGGCAGGCTGGCTGAGTTGCTGGCTGCCGACGCCAAATCATCGGGCACGGCTGGCGACACCAAGAAGTATTCCAAGGTATCAGTCTACGTTGATCGCCATACCAAAGAATCGTTCCTTGGTTGGGAGTCGTCCACTGGAGTGTTGAGGATCAAGACATTCCCCGGCACCAAAGAGGCGCGCGCCTACCTTGAAGCAAATCGCGATGAGGTTGAACAGCGTCTACAGCAGATGAAGAAGATCCCATCAGAGCGCCGCGCCGAAAACCGCGGCCGAGTAGGACCAAAGCGCTACTCAGCCAATGTGACCCCAGCGGTGTTTGCTGAAACCTTCGGATTCCGTGGCGTGGAGTTCGGCAACTGGGTAGAACAGGGCAAGCGTCAAAAAGATTTGAACGAGGCCTATGACGCACTGGCTGATTTGGCCGATGCCATTGATATCCCGCTCAAGGCCTTGTCACTCAATGGGCGCTTGGGTATGGCGTTTGGTGCCCGTGGCTCAGGTGGCGTTAATCCGGCCAAGGCTCACTATGAGCCAGGCAAACTGGTCATTAACTTGACCAAGAAGGCTGGTGCCGGTTCATTGGCACACGAATGGATGCATGCGCTGGATAATTACTTCAACCGTGATCGCCGTGGCGGTGACTTCATCAGCGACAATGCCTACGGTCAGCACAACGACCCAGTGCGTGAGCCTGTAGTAAATGCGTTCAAGGGACTGATGAAAGCCATCGGCAAAGACTCGGGGATGCTCAAGCGAGCGCTGGGGCTAGACTCCACACGCTCAAAGGCTTATTGGTCAGAAAATACTGAAATGCTGGCACGAAGCTTTGAGCGCTTTATTATCGATGAGCTTGGCCGCAAGGGAATGAGCAACGACTATCTGGCGAACATCATAGATGAGGCCGAATGGAACAAGGTGCAAGGCGCACTGGCTGAGGTCGGACTGGAGGCCAAGCCGTACCCATACCCAACCAATGAAGAAGCGGCCGGCATTAATGCTGCGTTCCAAACCCTATTTGAAACCATTGACAGCAGGCCAACTGAAGGCGGCAATATTGAGCTGTTCAACAAGAACTCCCGGGGCGTAAACCGTGGCAGTCGCAAGTTTAGTCAGGCCGATGCCCAGCGCGCCGTTGATGACGTAATGAAACGCCTTTCAGGCGCTGCTGGCATCAGAGTTAACTTATTCACCAGCCAAGAAGAATTTTTGGAACGATTCAACGTGCCAGCCATGGCGCAGCAAGGTCAGACTATTTACGGTGCGTATGATGATCGCCGCAATTCTGCCTATTTGATACTCGATAACTTCGCCAGTATTGATGACCTTCGTTCTACTCTTGTGCATGAAGTGCTGGCCCACGGCGGGCTGCATACAGTAATTGGCCAAGCCAAGTATCAGGAATTTGTCAAAAAACTCACCAGCACCCGGGCACGCGCCGAGCTTAAAGACCTTTGGGCTCGCATAGACAAGGACTATAAGGGCGCATCTGAATCTGTTAAGGCTGAAGAAGTCTTTGCCAACTTTGTCCAGAACCAACCAGAGCGCGGCAGCCTTAAAGCTTGGTGGTTTGAGTTGAAGCGGTGGCTTCGCCGTCAGTTTGAGGGCTTGGGTATTCTGCGTAAGAACCACGCCCGCAATGAAATGGAAGATATGGTAAAGGCCATTGTGCGCGGCTTTGATAAGCGCAAGCAGCGAATGGACAGGGCAAGCGCTGTTCTTGAGCGCAGCGGCAAGAGCCCTGCTGATATTCGCTACAGCAAAGCAGGCAGCATCACAGACACTCCAGCGTTTAAGCGCTGGTTTGGTGACTCCAAGGTGGTGGATGAGAACGGCGATCCGCTGGTGGTTTATCACGGCACTGGCGCTGACTTCTCTACGTTCTCACTAGACAAGGCTGGTAGCGGTACTGACACTGGGATGCTTGGCAAAGGCTTCTACTTTTCCACAGATCCCAATTACGCAAGCCAATATGCAAGGCGGGGCGAGTCACCGAATGTAATGCCTGTTTATGTCTCGCTAAAAAAACCACTGGTAACAAACAACTTGCGCGATTTGCCTGCAATACCTGAACCGCAAACCATTGAAGAAATGGCAATCGCTGACGTTCTGTATTCGCAGCAAATGCGCGACACCTTGATGTCCCAAGGTTATGACGGGGTTATTTATGAAACCCCCAACGGCACGAAAGAAATCGTCGCTTTCGAGCCAACCCAAATCAAATCAGCCAACGGCAACAACGGTCAGTTTGATCCCGAAAACCCTGACATTCGTTTCAGCATGGCAATGGAAGAAGATGGCCGCACCGCCAAACAAAAGCTCGGCCTCGAGGAACAGGCAGAGGAAAGCGTTAGCGAGCGGATCAAGGCCAAGTATCGGGAGACTGCCGGCAACCTTAAAGACTCAAAGTTTTGGAACCGCCTGAAAGAGGGGATCTTCGACGGACTCCACGGCATCAAGCAGGCAGAAGAAGCCGCAGGCATTACCGACCCCAACAAGATGGGATATGTATCTGCGCGCTTGGCTTCAGGCTTGGCTGACGTTCTGCACGGTGTTTTTCACTACGGGGCCCCAGAGTGGCGCGATGGCATCATTCAGCGCAAGGAAGGCACCAAGGGCCTCTTGGAGGTGCTTGGCCAGTTGCCTGACGGCGAGCTCAACAATTGGCTGGCATGGATGGGCGCCAACCGCGCCAAACAACTTAAAGCAGAGGGCCGCGAGAACAACCTAAGCCAAGCCGATATTGACGAGCTGCTGGCGCTGGCCGATGGCAAGGAAGCACTATTCGAGCAGGTCCGAAGTGAGTACAACGCCATTAACAGTGCTGTGCTCGATGTGGCCCAGGGCGCCGGGCTTATCAGCGCCGAGCAGCGTGCCGGGTTTGACGAGCAGTATTATGTGCCGTTCTTCCGCGAGCAGGATGTTGATCCTGAAATGCAGGATATTCACTCTATGGTAGTGGCGCCGTACAGCAAAAAAGGCATTGCAGGGCAAAACGCCAAAATTAAAGAGCTGAAGGGCGGCAAACAGTCCACCAAAGACCTGCTTGAAAACATCATTCTCCGCCAGTCAACAATGCTCGATGCCGCACTCAAGAATAAGGCAATGATGGAAGTGACCGACAATCTTACCGGCACCGACTTTATGACTAAGGTAGATAGCCCAGAGTTTGCCAAGCTGAGCCAGCGCGAGCTGAACAGCATTCAGCGCGTTAAGGTGATGCGAAACGGCCAGGCTGAGGCCTACGCCGTGAGTGACCCGGCACTGCTGCGCTCGCTGATTGCCGTTAACGACATTGGCAGCTCAAGCATGTTCAACAAGATGGGCCGCAGCTTTAAGCGTTTCCTCACCACGGGGATCACCTTATCGCCCGACTTCATCTTTAAAAACTTTGTCCGTGATGCTGCCCAGGCATGGATGGTTAACAAGGATGGGTTCAGGCTGGGCGCCGACTCAATCAAGGGCCTGAAAGACGCCTTTGCCGAGGACGAGGCATACCGGGATTTGATTTTCTCCGGCGCCGCGTTCCAAGGCGGCTACGTCCACGGCGCGGATCCCGAAGCCGCAGCCCAGCAGATACGCCGGGCGCTGGCCAAGAAGGGCCTTGGCAAGTCCGAGATTGAAAGCTATATGGGATCGCTGGTTACCAACGGCGGCCAGCTGCTCGAGAAGTACCGAGCGATATCCGACAAGGTGGAAAACGCCAACCGCCTGAGCACATTCAAGGCAGGCATGAACGCTGGCAAGAGCAAGCGGCAGGCGGCATTTGAAGCCAAGGACCTGATGGACTACAGCCTCAAGGGCAATTTTGCGCTGATCTCCACCATGATTGACTTTCTCCCGTTCTTCAATGCGCGACTGCAGGGCCTGTATAAGCTCGGGCGCGCAGCTGCTGCCGGTGAAAACGACAAGGTGCTGAAAGTGCTTAGCGCCAACCTGGCTATGAAGGGCATGAAAGTGGCCGCGTTCTCGCTGGCACTGGCCGCCATGAATGACGACGACGAGCGTTATCAGGAGCTGCCAGACTGGGACAAGGACGCAAACTGGCACTTCTGGATTGGTGACGACCATTTCAGGATCCCCAAGCCGTTCGAGCTGGGCATTGTGTTTGGCACCCTGCCTGAGCGCATGTTGCACCTGGGCACCGGCACCCATGGCGGCGACGACACAGCCCGCGCTGTTGGTAACGCCGTATTCAACACGTTGGCGCTGAACCCGCTACCTCAGTTTGCGCTGCCGGCAGTCGAAGTTTTGGTTAACCGCTCCTTCTTTAAGGGCTCGCCCATTGAAGGCATGGCAGACCAGAACCGCCAGCCCGGTGACCGCTACAACGCCAATACCAGCGATGTGGCCCGCGAGCTGGGCCAGGCCCTGAACGTGAGCCCCAAGAAGATTGAGCACTTGATTGTGGGCTACACCGGCACCCTTGGCGGCTATGTGCTGGGCGCTGCCGACATACTGGCACGCCAGATGCTTGGCCGCGAGAAAGCGGAAACCCCGATCAGCCGCTATCCGGTGATCAAAGCCTTTTACGGTGGCGATGCGCCCAAGGGCAACACCAAGTTCCAGCAGGAATTTTACGATGCGCTCGAGGCCGCGCAGCAGGCATACGGCAGCTATAAGCGCGCCGTAGAGGAAGGGGACAACGGAAGGGCTCAGCAGATCCTTGAGGATAACCGCGACAAGCTGGCCGTGCGCTTGGCGCTTGGCCGGGTTAATCGCCAGGTATCGGCGCTGAATAAGCAAATGGAGCAGGTTAATAACTCAAGCATGAGCCCGGCAGAGAAGCGCCAGCGGCTTGACGAGATCACCCGTCAGAAGAACGCCGCCTATCAGGCCGCGTATGTGGGGCTGAACTTAATTGAGTGGTGAGGTACAGCCAAACAAAAAAATAACAACAAGTGAAGCGAGGCCAAGGAAGGCCCAAAAACTTTCCTGCCGGTGGCGCCACTTTACGCCGCCAGCTATCCCGCCGACATACAACCCAGCGCAGATCAGCAAAAGCCCCGCCAGCCAGTTGAGATTTTCCCCAACAGCCAACCCAACGATGATAAGTACCAGCATTCCGAGTATGTGCATAGGTTTAGTTTAGCTCAAAAAAAATGCCGGGCGAACCCGGCAGGAGGGAGGCAAGGCCTCAGATGGTTAGCAGCGTGTGAATTGGTGCAGACCTTCCAGCCTGCTTGGAGCTTGTACCCGCTTTCACGGTTTGGGCTCTAGGCGGGATCGACATTCACGGAGCCGCCTCTTTATTCCGTGAACATCAGGCCGATTAACCGCGCCACCCGGTTTGCTGTGAAACCCGCCATCGTCTAGGCCAATTACTCGCTGACGGGGGAGTTTACCCCCTTTGTGGCTCTCGCCAGGGTTACACATTGAATAAACCTTTCTACCGTCCCACAACGAGCGCCCTGTGGGGGGCGCGTCTCGAAAGGTTGAATCGATGTGTGCTGTCTTTCCAGCTGTCAGAGGTCTTTCCCTCAGTCAAACTTTTAATAAGCACCTGCTTGCGTATTGGGATTGCTTACAAGGTACCTTTGCTGAACAAGTCAGCGGCTTGAATCCTAACACCATGATCGGTGAATGCAAGCTGCAAAAATCATTCAGAATATGATTTTAAAATATCAGTAAAAACAAGGCCAAAATTAGCAGAAATACGCAAATCATATTCTGAAAAAAGGTCGCAATTGCTTGATATTTCTCAGTTGAGCGAGTGATTTAAAATCCCTCGCTGGTAACAGCGTGACGGTTCAAGTCCGTCCTCGGGTACCATTCTAAATGGTGCAAAAAAGGCTCCCTCGAGGAGCCTTTTTTGTGTCCAAACCCAGATGCTTTCTCTTGCTACATTTCCATAGCGTTGCCATTCTGCCGTTTGCTATTTATCTCTGAGTCGTTCCAAAAACGATATAGCCAATGATTTCAAGCATGATGGGACATTTACGTTCCTCGGGTATACACTCGTTTTGTTTGAAATCGATTGGGAGCCAAGAGTTTTGCTGACAAGCCGCCACTATTTGCGCGAAGGACCGGATTATCGTTTCGACGAGCAGGTCAGTTTTCTCGATATCAAGCAACAGTTCGGCTTTGCCAATGTGCGGGTAGGCAAGTGGGTCAGCGCTGAAGAATCGCGGCTGGCTGCCAATCTGATATTTGATTCTCTGGCGGACCTGGCTTTTATACTCAAGTTGCCGCCGGACGCCATTGGACTAAGGCAAACCCTGAATCTGGACTTTGGTCTAGGCGGTCAGAAAGGTGTCCAGGCGCACTACGCCCCCCATGAAAGGATATTGGCGCTGGCGAAAAATGCCGGTGCCGGCGCCTTGGCCCATGAGTTTTGGCACGCCTTTGATCACTATATTGCCAAAGCAGCCTTTGGCATTCATTCAAGTGTCGACCAGCTAGCCTGCTGCAACGATTCCGGTTTGGCGTTTAGCGTTGGCAGTGCTATTGGTTTTGGCAGTGACCTTTATCTTAAAGATGTTGAGCTTAGACCCCATCCACTCAACCGTCATTTGGCATTCCTTTATCAAACCGTGCTTATAAGCCCGGATGGCCTTGAGCCGAGTGACTATGTGCGCCGGGCCATTGCCTTGGATAAATATTATGGCAGGCGCTATTTTTCGCTCCCTACGGAGTTGATGGCCCGGGCCTTTGAAGCCGCTATCGAGTCTTTTACCGATATACGGAACCAATATCTGGTGTCGGGTACGACTTTCTCACAGCTCAATGATTCAGGGGCCTATCCTGATGAGGCTCATAGAAAAGCGATTCTCAACGCGCTGGCAAATTACTTTGGCATGCTCGGTGAAGCGCTTATCCGCCAGAGTCATCGCGAAAGTAACAAGAAGCCAAACGGAAGTTAACTGGCTTATGATAAGCTCGATCGTTAGCGTCATTTAGCTAATGAGTGACGACAACCTAAAGCCCGAAATTCTCAAGTAAAAGGAGATTAACCCTATGCCACAACTATTGATAACCGGTGCCAACCGCGGCATAGGATTGGCGTTGACCCAAGTCTATCTTGCCGCCGGTTGGGACGTATTGGCCTGTTGTCGCGATCCGGAAACGGCCGACGAACTGCTGGATCTGGTCAACGAATTTCAGGGGCTGGAGGTGTTTGCTCTGGATGTGACCGACTATGAGGCGGTGGCTGATCTGGCTGCAGAGCTTGAGGGACGGGGCCTGGATCTGCTGCTCAACAATGCAGGCTATTATGGCCCCAAAGGTTTGCAGTTAGGACAATTGCCTGTGGATGAATGGCGCACAGTGTTTGAAGTAAACAGCATAGCGCCTTGTAAGCTTGCTGAAGCTTTCCTGCCTCATCTTATCCAAGCAAAAGGCATCATAGCCAATATCTCATCCAAGGTCGGTAGTATGGCCGACAACCAGAGTGGTGGTGGTTATCTGTATCGTTCATCCAAGGCCGCGCTCAACTCGATCACCAAGAGTCTTGCCTTAGATTTGGCCAATGTCGGTGTCAAAGCGGTAGCCTTGCATCCCGGTTGGGTGCAAACCAGCATGGGCGGCCCCAATGCGCTTATTGATGTAGATACCTCGGCGGCCGGTATGAAACAACTGCTGGATAACCTCAGCCAGGCACAAAGTGGCGGATTTTATGATTACTGCGGCAACAGTATACCCTGGTAACCAGATCCTTTTTATCTATGGCGCTTATTTTGCGCTTGGCCGGTAATTTGCTGAAAGGCAAGAGGAAAAAGGGCGAGAAGCTAAGTCTGAGTTTAAAATCATACTTTGGGTTGATAGCTTGCAATTCATCCGGCCCAAAAGTGTTAGCGCTGGGTGGTTTTCTGGTCAAGTAATAGAGTAAAATAATTGATTTTATTCGCATAACCTGTTCCTTTGTCGATACAGGCCCCCGTTTTGTATCGGTTATACTTTTGGCGGATCTTTCTGCTACTTTAGGCTGGGTAATGTAACGTTGTTGTTACATTTGCAATATCGGTTTCCGGCACAGTGCAACGCTGCAATTTAGATGCTGCTTAAAAAATGTCCTAGGTTAAAACGGCCCTCGAGGCAAAATCATAATAACCAAGGAAATCATTATGCAAAGGAAACATTTCATTGCGATTGCAGTTGCTGCAGCCCTGAGCAGCCCGCTCGTTCTGGCACAGGACTATCAAGCCCAGTTACATGCGGTCAATCCTGCCAAAGCCATCAAAGATCAGTACATAGTAGTGTTCAATACCCCGGCGGTTATCAACCTTAATGACCCGAATGGTGTCAGCGCCTACGCCAGCAGTATGGGCGCAAGGCTCGCCAACGAACACGGCATTGAAGTCAGACAAAACTTTGGCAACAGCCTCAACGGGGTATTGGTCAAGGCTAATGGGGCTCAGATCCAGAGTCTGCTTAAAGATCCCAACATCAAATATGTTGAGCAGGATCAAAGGGTGTCCATTGAACCCATGGTGGAAGCCGCCGGCGATCAAGGCGGAGCTACCTGGGGGCTTGACCGGATAGATCAGCGGGATCTGCCGCTCAACAGTAACTACCATTACGACTATGACGGCTCCGGCGTCACCGCCTTTGTCATAGACACAGGTGTACGTAACACTCACAATGAGTTTGGCGGCCGTGCCAGCAGTGGCTATGACTTTATCGATAACGATAACGACAGCAGTGACTGTAACGGTCATGGTACCCATGTTGCCGGGACTATAGGCGGCAGCACTTACGGAGTTGCCAAGAATGTCAATATTGTTGGGGTCAGGGTACTTAACTGCTCGGGCTCAGGTACCAACTCCGGAGTGATTTCCGGGATCAACTGGGTGAAAAACAACGCCCAAGGGCCTTCGGTTGCCAACATGAGTTTGGGCGGCGGCGCCTCCCAGGCGCTGGATGATGCGGTAAATGCGGCCGTAGCGGCCGGGATAAGCTTTGTTGTGGCAGCAGGCAATGACAACAGTAATGCCTGTAACTATTCACCGGCGCGGGCCGCCAATGCGGTGACTGTGGGTTCTACCACCAGCACCGACAGTCGCTCAAGTTTCTCCAACTACGGCACCTGTCTGGACATCTATGCTCCGGGTTCGTCAATCACCTCTGCCTGGTACAACTCCAACAGCGCAACTAATACCATTAGTGGTACTTCCATGGCATCCCCCCATGTTGCCGGGGTGGCGGCACTTTATCTGGCGGAAAACCCAGCCTTGAGCCCGACTCAGCTGACTAACTTGCTGGTAAGCCGCGCCTCATCCGGCAAAGTGGGCGATGCCAAGACAGGTTCACCCAACAAGCTGCTCTATTCTCTGGCAGGCGATGACGGCGGTTGTGGCAATGATTGTCCATCGGATGATACTCCATTGGATAACGGCGTGGGGATCAGTGTCAGCGGTGTCCAGGGTTCATCCAACTATTTCTATATCGATGTCCCTGCGGGCGCTGCCGACTTGAACATAGATCTGGCTGGCGGCAGTGGTGATGCCGATCTCTATGTCAGCCAAGGCAGCAAACCCACGTTAAACAGCTACCAATGCCGCCCCTACAAGAGTGGCAACAATGAGAGCTGCAGCTTCAGCTCGCCGGCAGAAGGGCGCTGGTACGTGATGCTGCAGGGTTACAGTGCCTACAGCGGCGCCACATTAACGGCAACACACAGCGCCGGCGGTGGTTGTGGCAGCGATTGTCTGGAAAATGGCGTGCCGAAGAGCAACTTGAGTGGCAGTGCGGGTTCAGAGCAGCATTTCACTGTCCAGGTTCCGGCGGGTGTTAGCCTGAATATTGCTACCAGCGGCGGCAGTGGTGACGCCGATCTCTATGTTCGCGCCGGGGCTGCACCTTCTACGTCTGTGTATGATTGCCGTCCGTACAAGAATGGCAACAGTGAAAGCTGCAGCTTTCAAGTCACCCAGGCGGCGACCTATCATGTGATGATCCGCGGATACTCCGCCTTCTCGGGCATGCAACTCTTGGCAAGCTTCTGACTATAAAAGGATAAAAAGCCGCCTTCAGGCGGCTTTTTTACTGACGCTATGGTACTCATTCACATATAGAGAACATCCACTTAAAAGATCATCCACTTCAGAGACTGGATTTGCATACCAGGATTAATCGCTCGGCAGTGAAGAAGGCCTCCCCAGAGTTCGCGGAAATGCAGCCGAGACACAGGGAATAACCTCAAAACGATAGCCATAAAGCTCGCCGGCGTCGGGCAAGATCTGCAACAGCTCGTAATCATTGAGTTCAACGCCGGTCGCATTGGCAGACATCTGGCAACGACTGCGGCCATCGGCTTCCATGCCAAAAGCGAAGTCGGCCACAAGCTGCCTGACTTTGTGCCTGTAGGCGGCGGTGAAACGGGCGTATACCAAAGCATCATCTTCCGCTTTTGTTGCGTTATTTTCCGTTTCTTGCGCTTGTGATTTCTGTCCTGCTGGATCCTGGCGTTCAGTATTCAGCTTGTTTGTCTCTTGCTCAGCGCTTAAGACATCTTTTCCTTGGGCGGTGTCCGGGACATGCAAAGGGGGGAGGTTTGCATTTGCTTTATCCTCGTTTGGCTTAAACTGACCATTAAAGGAGAAGCTGACGCCCTTGTCATCGACTCTGAAGCGGCTCTCCATGAAACGCTCCATATCGACCAGCAGCATCAGATGATGCAGGATTAAAAACGATAACATGAGCCTGAGAAAGGTTGTGCTCACAGGATAGGCGTACTTGGGCTGCCACTTGAAGCCGATAAGCCCCACCAGCTTGAGCAGCAGCAGTCCTACCAGGTAGATGGGCAGTAACATCTGCAGCAGCAACAGGGCAATACTGCTGGTGATCACCATCCAAACCGGAAGCTCCAGTAACAGGGCGAAGTTATGGGTATAGTTGAAATGCGCTGCCGAGACGCCGGTGACTTCATTGACTATGGCACCGCTACTGGCCAGCGAAAAGTTGGCTATGGTGGCATAAAACAGCAAAATGACCGCCTTGCCTGCCAAAGAGTGCCACAGTTTGTTGAATAACGGCCAGAACTCAATAACCAACGCGCTGACTGTGAGCAGGGTTGTCAACGAAGGGTGTTGTTCATAAAACGGCAGACTGAATAGCGCCAACAGGTAGAGCTTTTGGGCCGTGCTCAGCTTGGCGAGCCGTTGACTTATACCTGTGCGAAACCTCTGAAGAGAGGTTGAGATCTTATGATACGGCTGCAGGATTGCATGCCGGATGAGTTCGGCTGTTCCCATTGAAACCCGATGAATTATTGATTTGAAATATGGGCTTATTGTCACCAAAAGATAACCTGCTGGCAACATGCTTATCCATTGATATACAAGGGCTGAGTCGGTAAATAGTGGCAGAAGACAATAGGGGAGCAAGCTGCCAGAGCCTGCGGCATCACAATGGATTATGCTCCAGGTGCAGTTCCGCTACAGGAGTCGCTTAGCTTTTGCCACCAATTCACGTGGCGTTTGAGTTCCTTGTCGAGCCGGATATTTAAGCTGTCTTTGTTAGCGGTTTCGGCAAAGAAGTACGCGACACGACTCTCCACCGCGGTTCCCTGATAGAGTTGCTGCAGCAAATCGCCCAAACGGCGTTGAATGTGGCGACTCTGGCTAAGTTGCCGTTGTATTTGCCCGATGAAGTTTTTTACCAATATTCGCTGCAATATCTCCTGACGCTGATTGTTATGGCCTGGGCGGCACAGCAGGCCATCGAGCCGAGGCTCCAACCAATCGTTGAGGCTCGAAAGCCAGAGCAGGCTGACCGCCTGACTGCGCATATTGCGGGCAATAATCCGACTGCGCGCCAATTCAGCCAGTGCCGCATCAAGAGTCTGGGTGTCCAGTGCTTGCCAGGAAAGTTGCCCAACTTGTGCTTTCATTATGTCCGTTTTGAGTTTCACCAGGGCGGCCAGTGCTAATTCTGTTTCGATTAGACCGGCAAGCGGGGATTCGCTGGACAGAGACTCAGTGCCGATAAACAGCAGTTTGTCCAATGCCCTGTCTTGCAGAAGCATCCAATTGAACCAGTCCAGCGCATCTTGTTGCTTTTGCAATAGGGCTTCTGTCAGCAACTGTTTGGTCTGACTTTCTAGCCTGGCGTCTATAAGACAAATCGGCGCGGCTTGAATAAAGGCAAGCTGATACTTAAGCAGCTCGCTGGGCTCTGCGACTCTGCCAAGGCTGGAGTTATGTGCGGCAATTAACTCCCCGAGCCTGCAATGCATTAAGCCAAGGCTTTCCAGCAGTGGCAGTCTGGCTTCCAAAGCTTCAGGTCTATTTGCTGCATTCAGGTTTTGGTCGACTTCAGGTCGATAGTCCGGAGCGATAAAGTTTTGTGCTGTGACTCTCTCAAGCCTTGCGCTGTAATCTTGCCATAGCGATTCGGTATTATCCCGACATGCGGGTAGGGTGAGCAGTATCAGCACTGCAGCAAGGCTACGATAGACTGTTGAAGGAAAAGGTGTCATGGCAAGCCTTATTGGGAAAAGGGATTGAGCCCGGCGCAAGTAATGTTCTCATACAGTTACTCGACCATAAGTTTTATAAATTGTGATCCAAGAGGCTAAGCCCTGCCAAGCTGTCGTAACTAATACAACGTAGCGTTACGCAGACTCGTGCAGAGTTGTGCTTGCTGCTATCAGTTGTTTTTGAGCGCCGTTCAATCTTGTGTAAAGCGTCGTTGGCTTTTTCATCAAGATCTTTCTGTGCAAATTTGCTACAATGATTGCTCGCTTTTTATTGACCTTCCCCCGGAAATTTTTTGCCCGGGGATGATCTGCTTACCCAGACACGACTGCATAGCTACCGCCAATCTGCCGCGGCCGGGGAACTTTTCCCTCAGCAAAAGGCTTTTGAGTAAGACGGTACTCTACAGTTTGACTTTCTGTACTTGCTTGCGGCAAGAGGTTGATCAAGAAGGCGAAGCTACTGCCCGGGCTGCCACGGGCAAGGTCGGGCCCGTCAGGACCTTGGATTCATAGTCAGAAGCGACCCATCGGAGGTAAATGCATTATGACAATAGCTGACGTATTGACAGAGAAACACTCACCACTTTATCACACCGAAGACAAGACAGTTGTCTCCCACACCCAGCGGGATGAAGGCGACTGGATCCAACATACTCTGATGCTGGAAAATTGTGATGCGCCTTTTCGCTTCAAACGCCCTAAAAAATACCGTTCATTGAAAGGTTCCCGAGTGTCGGTCGACTATTACCCGCAAACAACCATAGTAGCCGGTTTTGAAATGGAAACCATGAAGGTGGTGCGGATCCGTCGCTGCTGAAAAAAACTGCTGGAAGTTCTCTACAAATGTTAATATTTTGTGTGTTTCCGGTGGGTGTTCGCTGAACCCGGGGCTATAACCCGGGTAGAACCCACCCAAACCATGCCTTGTAAGGATATTCCGGCCACATAAGCTCGCTGCAACAGCCTACGTTAACTCCTTGCTCCAGCTGTCGTTGACCACCCTCTGCCGACTATTTGTCATTTTGCCCCTGTTCCTGCTGACAACGGGCCAAAGCCAGGCCGCTGAAGATACGCGCTCGGATACCGCTCAGCAACCCGCAAGAGAACTGGTTATTGCCAACTCCAATTCCTGGAAACCCTTTTCATATTTGAATGATGCCGGTGAACCGGCCGGGATCCTGGTGGATATCTGGCAAGAATATGCCAAGGCCAATAGGGTCGAAGTCCGCTTTATATTGACAGACTGGCAAGGTTCGCTGGATCTGGTTCGCAGTGGTCAGGCCGATATCCACGCCGGGCTGCTTTGGTCTCAGGACAGGGAACATTACCTGGATTATGCCCAGGGTTTGCTGGGGATCGAGAGTCAACTGTTTTTCAGTCAAGGGTTACTCGGTACCGAGCCGGACGGCTACCTGACCAACGGCGGTGAAGTCGGCGTTGTCCGTGGCGGCTATGAAGAGACGTTTGTACGTCAGAAATACCCGAAGGCCAGCGTGCTGACTTATGCCAGCAACGATCTAATGTTAAAGGCCGCCTTTGCCGGCAGGTTAAAGGCATTTGTTGCCGATCTGCAGGTCGCCAACTTCTATCTCTATACCTCACGCGAGCCGGCGCGTTTTATTCCAGTCCGCCATCTTTACAGTGCCCAAATTCGTCCGGCTGTCAAAGAGGGGCAGAGCGCCTTGCTGGAAGAGATCCGCCAGGGGCTGGCCCGGATCCCAGATTCCGAATATCAAAGGATCCTCAATCGCTGGATGTATGTGGAAACTGTCTATCCACGCTATCTGCTGCAAGGCTTGCTTGGGATACTTCTGCTCGGGATCCTGGTGTATGTGTTTATGCTGCGCCGTACCGTGGCGGCGCGCACCGCCGAGCTTGAGGCTGCCAATGCCGAGCTGGCTCACCTGGCGGCTACAGATGGGCTTACCGGTATCGCCAATCGGCGGGCATTTATGGATGCGCTCGAACAAGCCTGTGATGGCCGTGGTTATGACAGTCTGACCTTGTTACTGTTTGATATAGATGATTTCAAGCGGATTAATGACAGTTATGGTCATCATGTGGGTGATGAGGTCATTTGCCAATTGACGCAAATGGTAGTGGCCATCTTGCCGGAGGGAAGCGTATTTGGCCGCATAGGCGGTGAGGAGTTTTGTATTCTGCAGCTGGGCATGACAGAAGCCGAGGCCAAGACCCTGGCCACCCGGCTGCTTTTGTCGGTAGACAGAGAGCCATTTGCCACCAAGGCCGGCAAATTGCCCCTCAGTATCAGCATAGGTGCCGTGTATGCCAAACCCGGTGCCCGGGATGCCCAGTCTGTGCTGGCCGACGCCGACCGTTTGATGTATCAGGTCAAGGCGTCCGGGCGTAACGATCTCCTGTTTAGGCGGATCTGATAGTAATGGCATTCCAGGCTCGTATCCCGAGCCTTAGTTAGTAAAACAACTCTCTTTAAGAGTCAGTCAAGTACCATAAGTAGTCTGTACTCATCCAAAGCGTATTGGTCTGTCATGCCGCTGATATAATCCTGCAGCAAACGACACCTGTGGTAAAACTCAGGATACTGATTGGCTTCAATGGCTCTTTTATAGGTGGCCAGGTGCTTGCCAGGCAGCTTATGGAACAGCCGGGTTTCGATAAGAGCTGTTTTGGGCAGGCCTTGTACCAGTTTGCTAAACTCATCTTCGCTCAATGCCAGCAGGGAGCGATAGTTATCCAGTAAGCCTGTGATGATCCTGTATCCCTGCAGCTCAAGTTTCTCCACTTCCCGATGGCAAAATACCTGCTTGATAGCAACTTGCTTGAGGGTTTCTGTAATGGCGTGTTCGTAGCCGCCATCTTCAAGCAGCGACTCGTTCAAGTTGCCGTGGTACACAGCTTCAATATTGTCGATAAAGCGCTTGGCGGCGTGATTGACCAAAGGGTGGATCAGTCGAACGCGGAGGAAGGTAAAAAACTGGCTCTGTTGGTTGATTGCCAGGTGGCGGGCGCTGCTGTCTGCCGCCTCAATCGATTTGCTCATAAAGTCCTTGTGTCCGAGAGCGCCTTGCTTGACCGCAATTTGCCGTTGGTACTCGGCTATCAGACTCTGTTTTAGGGTATCCAGCTCTATGATGCCTTTTTCCACTGCGTCTTCAATATCGGCCAGGCAATATGAGATGTCATCGGCGGCCTCCATGATGTAGCTCACCGGGTGGCGACAACCGGGTGCCATCTCCATGGCTTGAGTCAGTTCGGCAACAAACCTGGACTCACTGGCGTAATAACCGACTTTTTTCATCAGATAGCTTTGCTCAGGATTGGCTTTATCTTTCACAAGCATACCCGGACGGGTGTATTTCAAAATGCCGGCCAGTTGACTGTAGGTGAGATTGAGCCCGAGCAAGGTGTGGATCAAACGAATGCCTTGGGCATTGCCTTCAAAATGGGATAAGTCTTGGATCAACTCTGGATACCCGGAATCGAAACCCGAAGGCGCCAGAGAAACAAGGTTGCGCTTGAACCAATCACTGATCGCGGCCTCACCGAAGTGACCAAAGGGTGGATTGCCCACATCGTGCATCAGGCAGCTCATCTCCACCAGGGTTTCCAATTGCCGTTCCAGATATTGCAGGCCCCAGCGTTCGGCACCTGGCCCCAAAAGCTTGAATATCTTCTGTGCAATAAAGCGGCCTACCTGCTGAACTTCCATCGAGTGTGTCAAACGGCTTCGCACCGCGGCATTGCGTTCAAGCGGAAACACCTGGGTCTTTTGCTGCAGACGACGGATGGCGGCCGAGTTAATGATGCGGCCACGATCGCTTTCCAGCGCCAGCTGCAATTTTTCTGGATTATCTACCCGAGTGTCTTCCGGTTTACCAAAGGGGCGCTGCGCAGTAATTTTGCGGCGAAAATCTATCTCAGAATGCATGTCAGACACCGAGAGAACCTCCAACAAGTAGTTGCCTAAGCAAGAAAATGACTTGGAATCCGTATGTTACTCCAATGTGCCACAGTTTATCCCATGGGGCCAATTTGTGACACTCTATGTAAATTTGCGATGAGTACGATAGCGTCTTCAGTCATCGCAGAGTACTATCCTGAAAAATCCTTTCTCAGAGATGTGTTAATGCTCAAGTCCTTAAGTGTGATGTTGCTGCTTATTTTGGCGGCAACGCTCGGTTTTCTGATGTTCCATGGCGATGATGCCATGCCGGACAGGCTCAAAGGGGAGTGGACCACAGGTTGTCTCGGTGACGGTAAACTGGGTAAAGAGTTTGTCATGCGCTTTGAGGAAAACCGCTACCACAGTGTCGCCAATCTTTATGACAACAACCAATGTACAGGGGCGCCGCTGAGCCAAATCAAGGGCAGTGCCTATATCGAGTCCATAGGCGGCAAAGTCACCACTTGTGAAGGCCAGGAAGCGGATGAGGCGATGCTGTATTGGGATGAACTCGGTGATGCCAAAGCTTTTGTTTATTACATCAATGAGCAAGGTGAGCTGTTAACCGGCCGACCCAACGAAGACAAGAGTGCTACGGCACACTGGTGTCTCGATAAGGACGCCAAGTTTCACCGCCGTTGATAGCAGATTTAGGGGGCGAGTATTTGGAAGCGCCCCCAATGATTTGAGCTTCATTGGCTTTATGCCATTCTCGATAACAACCCTTTTCAGCCACCGTCAGGCTTTGCCGATGGTTGGGCAATATCTAGCTCCCATTAACCAATTCATTCACTGCCGCACGGCCAGTGCACCCTAGTGGGCCAAACTTGGGGCTGTACTGTTATATTGGATATATCAGAGGGTTCGGGTCCATTCAACTTAGAATGACGTTTTCCGCCTCTGCCAGAGTAAATCTCTGGCAGAGGAGGCTATCTTTGCTTAATCGTATGACGATAGCTGTAATAAGTCCGCATGATTCATCATAGGTACCATTACGCCTTTAATATTGACGCGAACCCGGCGTTGATAGGCGTCTTCAAACTCATGATTATAGAGCTTGGTCTTTCTTACACAGTTACCTTGCCGTATGACGCGGGCACCCTTTTGGTAGTTGGCTATACCACCAGGATTACCTGTTACCCGGCCAACAGCTTTGCGCGCCTGTTTAGGGTTTTCGCCCTCTGTGTCGGTCCACAAATGTAGCATTTCGGAGTTGCGGGCTGATTTATCTTTGCGCACCGCTCTGTTGAAAACCAAATACCGTACCTGAAACAGTTCCATAGAGGCGCAGAGTTTCAGCCATTCATCGGAAAAGCTGTCAGCGATTGCCTTGGTGAGGGGATCTATATCAGCCACTTGAGTGCTGCGATGGGCGATAACATCCAGGTCGACATTGTTGCAAACAACCCCCAAGCGTTCTTGCCAGGCTCGCTCAAAGGTCATTCTGTCTACCAGTGTCATTTTGACCAAAGTGGCCTTGAGTTCGTTGTAGCAGCTATCGGAAAAATCGAGCTTCACTTGCGTCTTAACATCTTCCCATGGCTGCGCACTATCTTTCCAAAGGGAATAATGTTGTTTTTGGAACTTATTCAGTTGCTTGACTTCGATTTCTGTCAGCGGCTCGGGTAGCCAAAGTTGTAAATAATGCTCGTTCAGTTCGTCGTATTGATCGTCCACCAAGCAGCGTATTCCCTGTTGCCTTAACAATTCCAGTACGTATTGATGGACAGCATTAAACTTCAGATTCATATTGAATTACGTCCTATGTAATTTGGCCGCACACGCTAGCGAGTTTTTCGATGAAAATCAAGTGGTCATGCCTATTTGAACCTTCTGCAATACCATGCACCCGGCCTTCCAAAAATCATAATTGAGCAGGGGTTATCGTTCTGCCTTCTCAACAAAAGCCGTATTTTATCTGACAATGGGAGCTATCAAGCGAACATGGAGTATTTAACCAGAGGCTTAAAACGGGCTGCAAACTGTAACAAAGCATGTCTCTTTAGCAACAATTGCTGAAAAGTCGTCGCGTCCATGATTTACTTGCGCACTATGCACCCGAAAAAACCGATAAGAATTCAAATTTCCAACAAACGGGTGCCGGGAAGGAAAATAATATGAAAAAACTCACCCTTTGCCTGGCGGTGTCATTGGCGCTGACAGGGCTGTCTGCATGCCAAACCCAAGGCTCTCCCGAGGCGATGGCGTCCAAAGTCTCTGCTGCTGTAAAACAAGATCAGAACCAAGCGTTCAGTGCGTTCAGTCAAAGCTTTATCGATTCGCTATGGCAGGTTGCGCCGACCTGGGCACTCTATAACGGCTTTCATCAATACGATGCCAAACTCCTGGTACCGGATGCGAACAGCCGCACCGCGACGTTGAACTTTATTCAGCAACAGCGCGCCAAGATGGCGAGCTTTGATTTTGCGGCGCTGACAGCGGCTAACCTGATTGACTATCGTTTGATTGAAAATGTCCTCGGCAGCATGGAGTGGGAAATCAAGCGCTTCAAGTCCTGGCAGTGGGACCCATCCAGTTACAATGTGGCCGGTGGTTTTGCGCAAATCATCAATGAGGACTTTGCACCTTTGGATCAAAGGCTGCGCTCTGCATTGGGCCGATTGGAAAATGTGCCGGCCTATTACCTGGCGGCGCAGCAAAATATCGATAATCCCACTCTGGAGCACACAGAGTTGGCCATCATGCAAAATCAGGGTGCCTTTACCGTATTGTCCGATGAACTGCTCGCCAAGGTGAACGCCTCCGGCCTGAGCGCTGATGAAAAGGCGTTATTCAAGCAAAGAATGGATAAAGCCGTGGCGGCCATTGAAGGGCATATCCAATTTCTAAAACAGCTGGAGCAGCAGCTCAAGCGCGAAGGCAGCCGTAGTTTCCGGATAGGTGAAGCGCTTTATGAGGAGAAGTTTGCCTTCGATATTCAGGCTGGTATGAGCGCCCAGGCCCTCTATGAAAAAGCGCTGGCCGATAAGGCCAGGGTTCAGGGCGAAATGGCGAAAATTACCGATAAGCTCTGGAGCAAGTATTTCCAGGAGCCCAAGCCGCAAGACGAGAAGAAGGCTATCAGGCAGTTGATCGACAAGCTTTCGGCCCGGCATGTAAAGCGGGAAGATTTTGTGGCCGAGGTGAGGGCGCAGATCCCCGAGCTGGTGAAGTTTGTCAATCAACACGACTTGGTGACTCTGGATCCGAAAAAGCCTTTGGTGGTCAGGGAAACTCCTGAATATATGCGGGGTTTTGCCGGAGCCTCCATCAGTGCTCCCGGCCCTTATGAGAAGGGCGGCAACACCTATTACAACGTGACTCCCCTCGATGGCATGACCGACGAGCAGGCCGAAAGTTACTTGCGCGAATATAACCACTGGATATTGCAGGTACTGAACATACATGAGGCGATCCCCGGCCATTACACCCAGCTGGTGTATTCCAATGAGTCACCGAGCCTGGTCAAGAGCCTGTTTGGCAACGGTGCCATGGTGGAAGGTTGGGCCGTTTATGCCGAGCGTATGATGCTGGAACAGGGCTATGGCAACTTTGAGCCGGAAATGTGGCTGATGTACTACAAGTGGAACCTCAGGGTGATTTGCAACACCATTCTGGACTACAGCATTCAGGTCAAGGGGATGACTGAAGAGCAGGCCATCAAGCTGATGACGGAAGAAGCCTTCCAGCAGCAGGCTGAGGCGGAAGGTAAATGGCGCCGGGCAACGCTGAGCCAGGTACAGTTGACCAGCTATTACGCCGGATATCGTGAAATTTACGACTTAAGGGAAGAGCTCAAACAGCAGCAAGGCAAGGCGTTTGATCTTAAGACGTTCCACGAAAGCTTCCTCAGCTATGGCAGTGCCCCGGTCAAGTACATCAGTCAATTGATGCAAGACAAGTAGCAAAGGCCGGCGTAAGCCTTGTACTGCATGGCTTACGTCAGAAGAGAGGGCTTGATTGCCGCTTGCCCAATTGTCTATAGGGACAGTTTGACCATCTGTCCCTTTTTCATTATTCCTTCTGTGTGATCCTGCGCACTTTAGCCAGTACTAAAGGAGGATTTTGCTAGCTCGGTTAGGTTAACTATGTTAACGTAAATGGTAATGGTTCTTATTTGAGAATTGTGTTGACGGAAATGACGAAAATTTTGTTAGTGGATGATGACCTGGAGTTCAGGGACTTGCTCAAAGAAGCACTGGAGGGCGAGGGGCACGATGTTGTTTGTGCCGCTGATGGTTTGGATGCGCTGATGAGACTCGACACTTTTACTCCGGATGTTATCTTGCTCGATTTAATGATGCCCAAACTCAATGGCTTTGAGATGTTGCTTGCCCGTAAGGACAACACTCCTGTCATAGTGATCTCGGCTATCGACAGTGAAGAAGAAAGGATCAAAGGTTATGAACTGGGGGCAGACGATTTTCTGAGCAAGCCATTCAGTGTCAAAGAACTGCTGGTGCGGATTCAGGCGCTCATAAGAAGGATCAATATCAGTAAAGGGCAGGACACCGCCGATCTTACGCTCAACAAACATATTCAGTTTGACGAAACTGATTACACTGTGGCCATTGCCGATCAGCAGCTATCCTTGACCCAGACAGAATTTCGCCTGTTTAAGTACCTGTTTGAACGCAAGGGACAAGTGGTTACCAAGCAGGAGCTGCAGCGACGAGTGCTAAAAAAAGAACTGGGGCGGTTTGACCGTAATCTGGATATGCATATCTCCAATACCCGGCGAAAACTGGAACAGACCCGTTTGCCAAGAAGCCTTATCAATACGGTGCGCGGCCAGGGATACAGCTTCAGCCTTTGGTAAGATGCTTTAAACCCTACTGATTTCCCCCTCGAATACCAGAGCCTGTTTCGGCCGCGTTTTCAAGCGCGGTCGATTTGGTTTATCCTATAGCCCACTTGCGTGAGCCTTCCCAGGCTCCACACCCTATAAAAGCAATGAAGGAAAACATCATGCGGATCAGCGCGAATTTTGATGGTGGCAATATTCAGGTCATCAGTCTTGATAACAAGGACGACATCAGACTGGCGATCCGCCCGGATCACGGCGGAGAGTTCTACCAGTGGTTCAATTTCCGTTTTGAAGGCCAGGTAGGAAACAGTTACACCCTCAATATCATCAATGCCGGCAGCGCTTCCTATCCCAAAGGTTGGGAGAACTATCAGGCAGTTGCCAGCTATGATCGCCAGCACTGGTTCCGTCTGCCGACCAAGTATGATGACGGAAAATTGAGTATCAATGTGGAATTGGACGCCGATGCGATTCAGATAGCCTATTTTGCACCTTACAGCTATGAACGCCACCTGGACCTGCTCAGCGCAGTACAGGTGCATCCTGAAGTGAGCCTGGAGCACCTGGGTCTGACCCTGGATGGTCGCGATCTGACGCTGGTCAAGGTGGGTGACGGCGATAACAGCAAGCGCAATATCTGGATCACAGCCCGTCAGCACCCAGGGGAAACCATGGCCGAATGGCTGGTGGAAGGTTTGCTGTATCGATTGCTGGACTCGGATGACCCTGTCTCCAAACAGTTGCTGGATAAGGCCAACTTCTATGTTGTACCCAACATGAATCCGGACGGCAGCGTCAGAGGCCATCTGCGTACCAATGCCGCCGGTGTAAACCTAAATCGTGAGTGGCAAACGCCAAGCCTTGAGAAGAGCCCCGAGGTGTACCATGTGGTACAAAAGATGAAAGAAACCGGCGTGGACCTCTTCTATGACGTCCACGGTGATGAAGGTCTGCCTTATGTGTTCCTGGCAGGCTGTGAAGGCATTCCTTGTTGGGATGAGCGCTTGACTCAGCTGCAGCAGGAATTTGCTTCGGCGCTCTTGCTGGTTAGCCCGGATTTCCAGAGCGAACATGGTTATGAAAAGGACGAGCCAGGCAAGGCCAACCTGACCATAGGTTCCAACTGGGTCGGCGAAACCTTCAACTGCCTGTCAAACACCTTGGAAATGCCATTTAAAGACAATGATAATCTGGCCGATCCGCTGGTGGGCTGGTCCCCCGAGCGTTGCCTGTACCTGGGTGAAGCCTCTTTGACCGCCATGCTGGCCGTCGTGGACAAACTCAGGTAAGGAGCAGCTATGGCACTGGTTGAATGCCCTTTATGCCACAAACGGATCTCCAGTAAGGCACCCAGTTGCCCACACTGCAGTTCCAAACTGGGACCCAACACCGAGTCGCTGTCGAGGATTAGCCATATTCAGCAGTCGACCAAACTGATGAACCAGAGCTTTTTGGCCTTGACCCTGTTTATCGCCGGGGTGGTCATCTGGTTTTGGGGGGGAGAAGTCGCCGAAGGCAATCGAGCTATCGCCGGTGCCGTCTGCTTTACGCTCGGTTTTGTGGGTTACCTGATAACCCGGGTACGTATTATTTTGCACAAGCGGAAAAGTGTATGACAGATATCAACAAAGTGATTGAAGAGATGCCGGTTGAAGTCTATGAAAGACTGCGCAGCGCCGCCGAGATAGGTAAGTGGGAAGATGGTACTGTGCTGACCGAGGAGCAGCGGGAAAACACGCTGCAACTGGTGATGCTCTACCAAGCCAGGCGTTTGGATCAAACCGAGCACTTCACCATAGGCGCCGGGGGGCAGATCAACGAGCTGTCCAAGGCGCAGCTGAAAAAGCAGTTTCGCGGTGAGAGTATTGCTGAATTCAAAGAATCTGATCTGTAATTAATTACTAGGATTCTATTTATAAAAAAGCCCTGTATATACAGGGCTTTTTGCTATCAATTAAATTCAGTCTGCCGTGAGTTCGCCACAGAGGTTTTGCTGCATCTGCCGTCTTATCTCTTCTGTGCCCAGCCCTTGGGAGAGCAGGTAGTGCAACTTGGTCAAGGCGGCTTCCGTAGTCATATCGGCGCCACTGATAACGCCTGCCTTGGCCAGGGCGTTGCCTGTGGCATAACCGCCCATATTGACTTTACCCTGCAGACACTGGGTCAGATTAATAAGCACAGTGCCCTTGTCGTTGGCCCGTTTGAGGGTTTCCAGCAAGGCGGGATCCTGCGGTGCATTGCCGACACCATAGGTCAGTAATATCAGGGCTTTTACCGGTTGCTGCAGTATGTTGTTGAATACCTCGGTGGAGATCCCGGGATACAGAGTGACCACACCTATGGGATGAGGAGTAATGGGCGCCACTTTCAAGGGCTTATCGCAGGGCGGCGCAATTTTTCCGGCCCGCAGGCGAATTTTGATCCCGGCTTCCAGCAATAAAGGGAAGTTCGGCGAGGCAAAGGCATCGAAGCCGTCGGCATGGGCCTTGGTAGTGCGGTTGCCGCGGAATAGTTTATTGTTGAAGAACAGGCAAACCTCGGCAACCGGATAATTGGCCGCGATATACAAGGCATTGAGCAGATTGGTCTGGCCGTCTGAGCGCAGCTGTGACAGCGGAATTTGCGAGCCGGTGACGATAACCGGCTTACCGAGATCCTGCAGCATGAAAGACAGTGCCGATGCGGTAAACGCCATGGTGTCTGTGCCGTGAAGAATGACAAAGCCATCGTACTTGTCATAGTTGGCCTGAATGTCGTCGGCTATCATCTGCCAGTGGCTGGGGGCCATATTGGAAGAGTCTATCAGCGGACAATATTCCTGGATCACGAACGTCGGCATCTCTTCATGGAAAAACTCCGGCATGGAGTTGACGCATTCTGTCAGGAAGCCGGCGACCGGGGCAAAGCCGTTACTGGTTTTTTGCATCCCTATGGTGCCGCCCGTGTATGCGACATAGATGGACTTTTTTTTGTTCATAATCTGGCTTTAGTTTTCACTGGGGCAAAAGAGAGGCCGGATTATAGCAAATCAAGCCCGGCAGCATAAGGCACAAAAAAGCCCGGCGAGCCGGGCTTTCAGGATTATCAGTAACTGCAGTTATCACAGTAGAGATAGACGCCGTTAGGGTCGTCAAAGGCGGCAAACTCTTCCAGTACCTTGCTCCATTGAGTCAGCAGTTTTTCCAGCACGCTGGACTGCTTGACGCTGTGGGGCAGATAAGCGGAGACACTGGCGAACATCTCCTGAATGAAGAGTTGCTCAGGTGTCAGCTCCTGCTCTATCACTCGGCTGTCGAACTTATCCAGTCCGGCCATTTCGGCGGCCTTGGCGATGGCGCTATCGAGATCGCCCAGTTCATCCACCAGACCCAGCTCCAGGGCTTTCTTGCCGGACCAGACGCGGCCCTGGGCAATCTTATCCACCTGTTCGAGTGTCATATTGCGCTCGTTGGCGACCAGCGAGATAAAGTCTTTGTAGCCACGTTCGATATGGCGTTGTATCACCGCCTTGACGCCATCGGAAAGTGGCCGGGTAACAGAGAGACCGGCCCAGTCAGATGTGGCCACTCCATCAGTATTAACACCGATTGAAGACAGAGAGTCCTCGAAGGTGGTTATCATGCCGAAAATGCCGATGGATCCGGTCAGGGTAGTGGGGTTGGCATAGATATAATCGGCGCTGGCCGAAATCCAGTAACCACCGGAGGCCGCCATGCTGCTCATGCTGACTACCACAGGCTTACCGGCTTTCTTCAATGCCAGCACTTCCTGACGAATTTGCTCGGAAGCAAAGGCGCTGCCGCCGGGGCTGTCGACCCTGAGCACTACGGCCTTGATAGTGTCATCGAAGCGGGCCTTACGTAGCAGGGCAGAGGTACTTTCACCGCCGATATCACCGGCAGGTTGACTGCCGTTGAGAATATTACCCTTGGCCACTATGATGCCCACTCCTTCGGTGGGTACCAGCGCCGGCAGTGGTGCCATCAGCTTGGCATAGTCGTAGTAGCTGACCTGCTTGAAGCTATCTCCTTCCTTGCTTTTGCCTACCAGGTCCAACATCGCCAGGCGGAAGTCTTCTGCGCTGGCCAGTTTATCAACCCACTTGAGGTTAACCGCCATGGTGCCGGAATCACCGTCGGCTTGTTCCAGCTCTGCCAAATAAGCTGTGGCATTAAGGCCCAGGCTGGATTTGTCTATGCCGCGATTGGCGGCCACAGTGTCTGTGTAACTGCCCCAGATGTCGTTGAGCAGTACAGAGTTGGCTTCCTTGGCCGCTTCTGACATGTCATCACGGATAAAAGGCTCAACCGCTGACTTAAAAGTGCCGACACGGAAAATGTGCGCCTTGATTTTTAACTTATCCAGTGCCGACTTATAGTATTGGCGGTAGCGGCTCAGGCCATCTACCGCCACCATGCCCTCTGGGTTGAGGTAAACAGTATCGGCAAAACTCGCCAGGAAATACTGGTTCTGATCATAATAGTTACCTATGGCGACCACAGGCTTGCCACTATCTTTGAATTCGTTGAGTGCCTGGCCTATGGCGCTGAGCTTACTCAGACCGCCGTATTGCAACTCGGACAGATCCAATACCAGAGCCTTGATCCGCTTGTCATTGGTGGCGCTGTGAATGGTATAGAGCACATCACTCAATAAGATTTCGCCGTTGACATCGGGTCCTTTGCTTTGGCTTAACATCGCCTCGAACGGGTCAACCTGGCGCTTTTGATCCACTATGCCGCCGGCCAGGTTCAGTACCAGCGCCGAGCCATCCTCAACTTGGATTTCATCACTGCTGACCATGGCGATGACCACGGCTATCAAAGCGATGAAGAATAGCGGGAAGAACACTATGTTCAACACCAGCTTGCGAATGAAGTTGATCACATTCCAGATCAACATCAGGGTATTCTTGGTTGTCAGGGGTTTTGCGGACATAGCCACTCCATTTTTCCATGCATTCCGTTAATGCTAACTGAAAATAGCTGCAACGGGAAAATACATTTGTAAGTGATTTTATTCCTGAGCTTTCACTGCGTTAGCCGATGAGTCGCCGGCGGCCAATGCTTTATGTTGAGCTTGATGGCGGCTCAGGTTATGCTGATTTAAATCACTTGTTTAAAAAGGATGTTTTAATGTCGGGCTTTCCTCATTTATTAGAACCCTTGAATCTGGGGTTTACCCAGCTGAGAAACCGGGTACTCATGGGTTCCATGCATACCGGGTTGGAAGAAGAAAAGGGCGGTTTTGAGAAACTGGCACACTTCTACAAGGAGCGGGCGCTGGGTGGTGTGGGTTTGATTGTCACCGGCGGCATAGCGCCCAACTTTCGCGGCCGTTTGGCCCCCAACGCCTGTCAGCTGAGCTTTCCCTGGCAAGTGGGCAAACACAAAATCGTTACCCGAGCTGTACATGAGGGCGGTGGCAAGATCTGTATGCAGATCCTTCATGCCGGCCGTTACGGCTATCATCCTTTTTCGCTGGCACCGAGCAAGGTCAAGTCGCCCATTACCCCATTTACGCCGAGCGCCATGTCTTTGCGGCAAATCCGCGGCACCATAAAGGATTATGCCACTTCTGCCGAACTGGCCAAACGGGCCGGTTATGATGGCGTGGAGGTAATGGGCTCTGAAGGCTATCTCATCAATCAGTTCATCTGTGAGCGGGTCAATCAGCGCAGTGATGAGTACGGCGGCAGTTTTGCCAACCGTATTCGCCTGCCATTGGTAATTGTTCGCGCTATCCGCGCCAAGGTTGGTCCCGAGTTCATCATTATCTTTCGTCTGTCTATGTTGGATCTGGTCGACAAAGGCTCAAGCCTCGAGGAGGTCATTGAGCTCGGCAAAGCGCTGGAACAAGCCGGTGTCACTATCATCAATACCGGCATAGGTTGGCATGAAGCCAGGATCCCGACTATAGCCACCAGCGTACCCAGAGGCGCCTTTGCCTGGGTCACTGAACGTTTGAAAAAAGAACTCAGTGTTCCTTTGGTGGCTACCAACAGGATCAATACGCCTGAGATAGCCGAGCAGATCCTCGCTTCGGGGCAGGCGGATATGGTGTCTATGGCAAGGCCCTTCCTAGCCGATCCTGAGTTTGTCAACAAAGCCGCGGCCAATCAAAGCGAAGCCATCAATACCTGCATCGGCTGTAATCAGGCTTGTCTCGATCATACCTTCTCGCTCAAGCGTGCTACTTGCCTGGTTAATCCAAGAGCCTGCTATGAGACAGAGATTAATTTCCCCAAGACTGAGTCCCCCAAACGCCTGGCTGTGATGGGCGCGGGCCCGGCTGGGATGGCATTTGCCGTCTACGCCGCTGAGCGGGGGCACAAGGTGACCTTGTTTGAAGCCCGAGATGAAGTCGGTGGCCAGTTTAACCTGGCGCGCAAGATCCCAGGTAAAGAGGAATTCAACGAAACCATACGCTACTTCAAGAATCGCCTCGCACATTTTAAGGTGGACTTGCGTTTGAATACGCCGCTCAACGCCTCAGTGCTCAGGGATGAACCTTTTGATGAGTTGGTGGTTGCCAGTGGTGTCGTGCCAAGAGAGCTCAACTTGCCCGGGTTTGATTCTCCCAAGGTGGTCAGCTATCAGCAGGTACTGCGCGGTGAGGTGGAAGTCGGCCGACGGGTGGCACTTATCGGCGCCGGCGGCATAGGTTTTGACTTGGCGCATTTCCTCGGCGAGCAGGAGTCCAGCACGCTGGAGCCGGAACGTTGGTATCGTCAGTGGGGCATAGACACAAGTTACGCCGAGCGCGGCGGACTGGCCAAACAAACCCAGGCGCATGCCCCGGCCAGAGAGTTGTATTTGTTGCAACGCAAGAAGAGCAAGCTGGGTAAAGGCTTAGGTAAGACCACGGGCTGGATCCATCGCATGGTGCTTAAGCAGCACAAGGTGACAGAGCTCAGTGGGGTCAGCTATGAGCGCTTTGATGACCAGGGATTGCACATACTGATTGATGACAAGCCGCAGCTGCTGCCTGTGGATACTGTGGTGATCTGCGCAGGTCAGGAATCCAACCGCGCACTGTTGCCGGAACTGGAAGAGTGCGGCTTGCCAATGCACCTCATTGGCGGCGTTGATGTCGCTGCCGAGTTGGATGCCAAACGCGCCATTCGTCAGGGTGCCGAATTGGCGATGCGGATTTAGTCTCTAACCGGGCTTAACTCCCCGCCACGGCGGGGATTTTTTTGCTTTACTTATAACCTTATTGTCGAAAAGCTGACATACAACAGCATCGGATTGGAGAGATATCAATGATGAAAACTACCATGGCGAGTTGCTGCGCGCTGTCGCTGTTGACCGGCTCGAGTTTAGTGGCAACTGCCGCTGGTGCAGATAATCCGGTTTCCGTTGAAACGCCTGCCTATGATAAGGCGCTGGCCCATGCACTCGGTGCCGATAAATATGGTATGAAACCTTATGTGATGGCATTTTTAAAGGCGGGTCCCAATCGAAGTGGCAGCAAAGAACAGCGCGCCGAGCTTCAAAGAGCGCACATGAACCATATTCAGCGTTTGGCGCATGAGGGCAAACTCGTGTTAGCTGGGCCCTTTATCGATGGCGGAGAGTGGCGGGGGATTTATATCTTTGATGTTGCCAGTTTGGCTGAGGCTGAAGCCTTGACGGCCAGCGATCCTGCGGTTCAGGCCGGTAGCCTTATCATGGAACTTAAAGCCTGGTACGGTAGTGCGGCATTGCTGGAGGTCAACCGTATTCACGCCCGGATAGCCGAGTCACAGCCTTGAGTGACAAGCTTCGATAGCAACACTAAATGAGCGTTTCAAAGTCGCTTGAGAATATCGTTCGGCACTGAGCTCAACCCGGGCGGCGGTAAAAAACCGCCCAAGCCGCGTTCGATACGCAGATGCTGCAAATCCAGTGCCCGGGTCAGGGGCACGAAGAGGGCGCCGGGATGAAGGATATATTCGCTCACCAGGTTGAAGCCACCGCCACAGATAACTCTTTGATACTGCCAGCCAATATCTGAGGCCGGGTATAGCTGCAGCCGGGTTAATCCGGGTTTGTGCTCTTTGTTGTTGCAGTTGTTGAAGTCGCTCAGAGCACTCTTATCAAGGGGTTTGCTATCAAGGGGGGCGCTATTAAAGCCTGCATCAGCGCTTGGGTGCGGCGGCGCAATAATATCTATCTCTTCTCCCGCCTTTGCGGCGTGTTCAAGCAGCAAAGCCTGCTCGGCAAGGCTTCCCGAGTGGATCACCAGAGTCTGTTTAGGCTTTTCAAGACCCTTTGGGGTTGCATCTTGGGACTTGTCTTCGCCGAGTAACGGCAGCCAGAAGCGTTGGCCCGTTTGATTGGAGAGCGCCTGTTCCTGCTCCGGGGTCGGCCATTCACAAAACCAGATTTGCTGAAAACGGGGAATATGGGCAACGCGCTGGCGATAGACATTCCAGTTGAGCAATCTGGCGATATAGGCAAGTTTGCCAGGCAAGGGGATATCACCAAGCTCGCCCCAAATGCCCCCGGGAAAGGCATCTATCAGCATGAGCCGACACGCTTGTTGCTTGTTGAGCGATGCCAGTAACTGCTTGAGCCAGGCGCTGAGTTCGGCTCGGCTTTGAAGCCTGGTCGGCAGACTTAAGTGTTGAATGCCCTTTGGTAGCAGCGTGTCGACCGCTAACGGCAGTGGACTTGTGATCACCAACGCTTGCTGCGCCTTGATAAAGCCGAGCACTTTCAGCGCCCGGCTCAAGTGCCCGAGCCCGCCGCCGGGGGCGTAATAGATAAGCATCAGTGACTCGCCGTTTGAGCGACCAGCGTCTTGATGACAGCCAAATAACGCTCGGCTTCAGCCTCGGCGCTGCATTGACTCAGTACCGTTTGGTACAAAGCCTGGCTCTTGGCGGCGCGAATCGAAGCCGTATCGGTTTGCCAACGCACCAACGCATCCAAAAGCGATTCCGCCGAAGTTGGATGAAACAGATAACCTGAGTCCGTTTGGCCGCGGAGATTATGGGCCGCGTCACTGTCAGCCAAACGGCCATCAAAGACATGCTTTTCGCGCTCATGCAGGCTGTCGAAGATAAGATCGGCCATACCGCCGCAGCAGGCGCCGAGCACAGGGATGTTAAGCGCCGCCGCCTCCAGCAGCACATTGGGCGTTCCCTCATAGAAAGAGGGAATAGCGATAAGGTCGCATACCAGATAACGGCTTATCAGCTGATACCTGTCAAGAAACGGCTCCAGGGTGTAACTGCCCTCGGGCAGGGTCTGCAACAGCTCGGCGGCGCTTTCATCCAGCTCGCCAATCAGCAACAGATGGCAGCTGTGTACCAAGGGGCTGCGTTTGAAGGTCTCGATAAAAAAGGCCAAACCTTTTTTCTCTTTCAAATGGCCGAAAAGGCCAATCACAGGCTGACTGGGATTTTCCAGGTTATTGGAACGCCAGGCTTTGGCTTGCTCTTTATCCAGCGGCAATGGTTGCCAACGTTCACTATCCAGGCCATTACTCATGTTGTGCACTCTGACTTGCGGCCACAGGGCTTTGACCCGTTTTGCCTTGTCGGCGCTGACGGTCAATACCAGCGCGCTGGCTTGCAGCGTATCCTGCAGCACTTGATAGCGACGATGATCGAGAATACTCAAGTCGAAGTCGTTGCCGCGCAGCAATGTGATAAGCGGTAGCCCAAGCCAGGCGGCAAAGACTCGCCCGGCATGCATGGAGAAGGGATAGCCATAGGCAACGACAGCATCATATTCACCCTCCAGCTTGTGCCATAGAAGATTGAGCGAGTGCGCCGGGTTTGTACCCATGGGGAAGCTGTGATCGCAACCCTGCTCGGCAAAATAGCCGGTCTCCTTTTCCAAGCCGCCGGCGCGTAAATGATAAAGGGTGATATGTACCCCGAGCCGCCGCAAATGGCGCACCAGTCTATCGCAGGATAGTGCCATGCCGCCTTTGGCCGGCGGGTAGTGTTGAGTCAGCCACAGTAGCCTGGGGTTAGCTGTCATAGATATCCCGATATTCGTAATCCGGCAACTGCTCATCATCTTCGTCGACAGGGAGCTCAAAAGCGGCAAAGTCCTCGGCATCAAACTCCTTGTTGTAACTGCCGTGTTTGGTGTGCAGTTGGTACCAGGCACTGCCGAGATACAGTTGTTTGAGGGCGAAACCGGCAAGCGGATCCTCGGGTTTAACGCCTTGTAGGCTCAATTGCTCATACTTGGTGCCTGAGCGCGGATCTTCATAGACTTCCTTGCCGACCTTCAAGGGTTTGGCGGCGCACTGAAAACACAGACCGGTTTTGGGATCTAGGTGATGTTCGCAGACACTGGCTTGGCACTCACTGCAACTGCCAACGGCAGGTTGGCCGCAAGGGCTGAGGGTGAAAAAACCGATTTTTAGCTGACACTGACTCATATTATCCCCTGGCTCGAATACTGGTCTGTTGATAGGACTTGGCGATGGTTCTGAGAATATTCTCGGCATCCATCAAACGTGACTCACCGATAAATTTAAAGGTGGAGTTGGATTTCACCTTGGTGATGCCGTTTTGAGTCTGTGCCTTGCTCGTTGGTGCCAGTTTGGTTTTACGCAGATGGTAGTGATCAGGATTCAAGGTCAGGCAGCTGCGAATGCTGCGCCGTCCCTTGTACTTGATTTTGGTTTTGACCTTGCCTCGGGCGTTGCGACGGGTGCGTTTACGACGACAGATAACATCATCCACCCGCAGTTGCAGCTCATTGCCGTCTTTGAGTTTGGCCCTGAATTGCAACAGTGGCACTTCAAAGTAGGCCAGTTGGGTGCTCTTCTCAGGCTTTTCGGTTCGGGCCGGCTTACGTTTGTGTATGGAGTCGAGATCCAGTTTCAGCTGCACGCTGTTGGTCTCCATCGCCAGTACCTGCATCAACTTTATAAGGCCGGTGCGCACATTGTCGTTGACGTCCATATTGTTGCAGCTGTGAAGCAGTAATATAGACGCCAGAGTCAAACCCACCAGGGTATACACCACCAGGTGAGGCACGGGCAGGAATATGCTGACAATAGTGAAACCTATCAACCAATTGCGGCTGCGGCGAAACTGGCGTCTCAATGGGCTGCCCATACGATCCAATCGGGTCAGGCGCTTGAGAAACAGTAACCAGTGCTGGGTCGAATGGGTTGCATCCAACTTCTTGGTGCGGATAAATTCCTGCTCCGCCGGGGTTAACTGCTTGAACACTTTGCGCATTCGCCAGTAGTGAAGCGGGGCGTTAAAAGGGTTTATGGCTGTTTCCATATCGTTTCCTTGACATTAAACAGGTGCTATTAAACGAGTAGCTATTAAGCGCTAGCTTGCATTGGGCTTTGACTCAGCTGTATATACAAGTCGCTGAGCTGAGCGCAGATCTGTTGCCATTGGAACTGCTCTGCCACCCTTTGTTGGCCCTTGAGTCCCAAATCTTTGGCCTTAGCCGGTTGACTGAGCAGTTCAATACAGGCTCTGGCGAGCTCGGAAGGCCTGGAGGGGGGAACCAAGAGCCCATGCTCTTCATGGGTTACCAGTTCACGAATGACCGGCAGATCCGAGGCGATAACTGCGGTGCCGCAAGCCATGGATTCGAGCACTTTCAAAGGGCAACATCCCTGAAGCATGTTGCGCCTGCAGGGCGTGAGCGGCGCCAAAGACGCGCTCGCGGCCTGAATTTTTTGCCTGAGACTGGCTTGGTCCAGCCCGAAATGCAGCGAAACACAATCTTCCAGTTCCATGGACTTGAGCCAGGCCTTTACCTGCCGGGCCTGGCGATTTTCGAGTGACAGGCAGAGATCCAGCCGGACCTCCAACTGCTGACGCACCAAGGCAAAAGCTTTGAGCAGATCTCTAAGCCCCTGCCAGCGCTGGGCAGCACCAAAATAGATGAGCCTGGGCAGACTCGCATCCTCTGCTTGCCTCAATGGCTCGGCAGGCGGCAACTCGGCGCCGTTTGGCAGATAGACTACTGGAGTGGAAGTGCGTTTTTCAAGGCCGGCAGCCGTGAGTTTTGATGGGGTCACAATCAGATCGGCACCATCCAGGCAACGCTGCTCCCAGGCGCTGATTTTGGCCAGGGTTTTTCGCGGCAGCGACAGGTGAATAGGCAGCTCTATGCTGGGCAGGGCATTAACCTCATAGACGAGCTTGAGCGCTGGATTGTCCTTGCGATGATCCAGCAAAGGCACCCCCGCCCAGGGGTCGCGAAACTGCGCCAATGTCAGGGTATCGCGATTTTGCCTGAGCAGCGCCCCAAGCTGATTGGCATAGTCCAGCGCCTTGGCAAGCACGTTATTGCCCGAGCTTGGATTTAGCTGGTGCCTGACGATACTGACCGCACTGCTTACCTCGTAGGGATTGCTGCCGAGTGACAGGGTTTCCTGCTGCCAGGAAGGCATCTGGGGATCACCTTGTAGATAGAGCATACCAGGGGACTGGAAGGCAAACAGGGTTGACGCCATATAACGTATATGGGTCGAAGCGCCTTTGGGCAGAGGGTAACGATCAAAAGCGCAATAAAGACTTTTGAATGAATAACTTGAGTCTGATTTCATAAGTCCGGCAGAGTACCGGAGTCAGGCAGGATTTACAACGAAAAAACGCTTGTTTAACTGTAGGAGATCTGCCACTGACGGCGTTTTTTGCGCTTGTGTCAGGCCAAGTGTTTAACCCGCAGCAGCGGCATGTCGGCGCCTTCGCTGGAGAGATCCAAGTCCAGATCTTCCGTGGGCACACAGCAGCAGGGCAGACATTCATCCGCCTGTAACTCGGCCAATGGCGTGGTCAGGTAAGTGACCGCGCCACTGCGCACCCGGGTCTTGCATGCGCCGCAAAACCCGCTACGGCACTCGGAAAAAATGCTCACCTTACGGGCTTCGAGCGCTGCCAGGAGAGTCCTGTGCTCTGTGGTATACAGCAGCAGGGGCTCTCCGCGCAGCAGCACGATAGGGGCTTTGTTAAAGGTCAAAGTCGGAGAACTCATCGTCGTCGACAGCCGAATCTATCTGGCCGACCAGGTAGGATGATACTTCCACTTCCTGAGGCGCGACCTGTACGGCATCGCTCTCCAGCCAGTTTTTCATCCAGGGCAGGGGATCGCTCTGCTCACTGTATGGTGCGCCCAGGTTAACCGCCTTCATTCTCTGATTGGTAATGAACTCCACATACTGGCAGAGAATGGTTTCGTTCAGGCCTATCATGGAACCATCCTTGAACAGGTACTTGGCCCAAGCCTTTTCCTGCTCGGCGGCGCGCAGGAACAGATCGTAAGCTTCCTGCTGGCACTCTTTGGCGATTTCACCCATCTCAGGGTCATCTTTGCCACCCTGCATCAGGTTGATAATGTGTTGGGTCGAGTTCAGGTGCAAAGCTTCATCGCGGGCGATCAGGCGAATGATCTTGGCGTTGCCTTCCATCAGTTTGCGCTCGGCAAAGGCAAAGGAGCAGGCGAAGCTGACGTAAAAACGTATCGCTTCGAGCGCATTGACCGACATCATGCACAGATAGAGGGCTTTTTTGATGGTGCGGGTAGTGACTTCAAGCGTGTGACCGTTGACGTCAAACTTGCCTTCACCATGCAGGTGATACAACTGAGTCAGCTCGATAAGGCGGTCATAATACTCGGCAATATCGCCGGCGCGCTTGAGGATCTCCTCATTGACCACTATGTCATCGAACACCACGGATGGGTCGTTGACAATATTGCGGATGATATGAGTGTAGGAACGGCTGTGAATGGTCTCGGAGAAGGACCAGGTTTCAATCCAGGTTTCCAGCTCAGGCAGGGACACCAGCGGCAGGAAAGCCACATTGGGGCTGCGGCCCTGAATCGAGTCCAACAGGGTTTGGTACTTGAGGTTGGAGAGGAAGATATGCTTTTCATGATCCGGCAGGGCGCCGAAATCGATTTTGTCGCGGCTGACATCTACTTCTTCCGGGCGCCAGAAGAAAGATAACTGCTTTTCGATCAGTTTCTCGAATACTTCGTACTTCTGTTGATCGTAACGGGCCACGTTAACCGCCTGACCGAGAAACATAGGTTCGCGGGTGGCATCGTTGGGGGTTTGACAAAAAATTGAATAAGCCATGATCTACTCTTTCCAAACAACGGGGCCACCTGGGCCCCGAACTTGTTACTTAATCCTGCTTAAATCTTGCAGGCGCCGCCGGCACAACCGTCGTCTTCCTTCTCGATGCTGGTAATGTCATCGAATTTGTCGGAAGCACCATCACGGGTGTTGTGGTAGTAAAGGGTCTTGACCCCGAGTTTGTAGGCGGTCAACAGATCCTTGAGCAGCAGCTTCATCGGAACCTTGTTACTTTCAAACTTGGATGGGTCATAGTTGGTATTGGCCGAAATCGCCTGATCGACAAACTTCTGCATAATACCCACCAACTGCAGGTAACCGTCGTTGCCGGGCATCTGCCACAGCAGTTCGTACTTGTCCTTGAGTTCTTCGTAATCGGGCACCACTTGCTTGAGCTGGCCATCTTTACTGGCCTTGACGCTGATAAGGCCGCGTGGAGGCTCAATACCATTGGTGGCGTTGGAGATCTGCGAAGAGGTCTCTGACGGCATCAGTGCCGACAGGGTCGAGTTACGCAGGCCATGCTGCTTGATATCGTGACGCAGAGCATCCCAATCCAGGTGCAGCGGCTCATCACAAATCTTGTCCAGATCCCGCTTGTAGGTATCTACCGGCATGATCCCCTGAGAATAAGTGGTCTCATGGAACAGCGGGCAGGCACCCAGTTCTTTGGCCAGATTCATCGAGGCCTTGAGCAGGTAGTACTGTATGGCTTCAAATGTTCTGTGGGTCAGGCCGTTGGCGCTGCCGTCAGAGTATTTCACGCCGTTCTTGGCAAGATAGTTGGCGAAGTTGATGACCCCGATACCCAGAGTGCGGCGGTTCATCGATGCCGTCTTGGCAGAAGGAATAGGGTAGTCCTGGTAGTCCAGCAGGTTATCCAGGGCGCGCACAGCCAAATCGGCAAGGCCTTCCAGTTCGCCCAAGTCTTTTATCGCACCCAGGTTCAGCGCTGACAGAGTACAAAGGGCGATTTCACCATTTGGGTCGTCAATATTGTTCAGTGGTTTGGTTGGCAGGGCAATCTCAAGACACAGGTTGGACTGACGCACTGGGGCCACTTCGGCGTTGAACGGACTGTGGGTGTTACAGTGATCCACGTTCTGCACATAGATACGACCTGTGGAGGCGCGCTCCTGCATCATCAGCGAGAAGAGCTCGACCGCTTTTAGGGTCTTCTTGCGAATGCTCTGGTCCTGCTCATATTTCACATACAGGCGCTCAAACTCGTCCTGATCGGCAAAGAAGGCGTCATATAAGCCGGGAACGTCCGATGGGCTGAACAGGGTGATGTTCTCACCTTTAATCATCCGCTGATACATCAGCTTGTTGATCTGTACGCCGTAGTCCAGGTGACGGATACGGTTGTCTTCAACACCACGGTTATTTTTCAGTACCAGCAGCGATTCAACTTCCAGGTGCCAGATAGGGTAGAACAGAGTTGCAGCACCGCCGCGAACGCCGCCCTGGGAGCAGGATTTCACCGCAGTCTGGAAATACTTGTAGAAAGGCAAACAACCTGTGTGGAAGGCTTCACCACCACGAATAGGGCTTCCCAGAGCGCGAATGCGGCCGGCATTCACACCGATACCGGCTCTCTGACTGACATACTTGACGATGGAAGAGGCCGTGGCATTGATGGAGTCCAGGCTGTCGTCACACTCGATCAACACGCAAGAGCTGAACTGACGGGTCGGCGTACGCACGCCGGACATGATAGGGGTCGGCAAAGAGATCTTGAAGGTAGAAACCGCATCATAGAAGTCTTTGACATACTGCAGCCGGGTTTCCTTCGGATAACGGGCAAACAGGCAAGCGGCCACCAGAATATAGAGGAACTGGGCACTTTCGTAGACTTCATGAGTCACACGGTTTTGTACCAGATACTTGCCTTCCAGCTGTTTGACGGCGGCATAGGAGAAGTTCATATCGCGCCAATGGTCGATATAGCTGTCGAGCACATCCAGTTCTTCACGGCTGTAGTCTTCCAGCACATGCTTGTCGTACTTGCCCATGGCGACCAACTTGCTGACATGATCGTACAGTTTTGGCGGCTCAAACTGACCAAAGGCCTTCTTACGCAAATGAAAAACAGCAAGGCGAGCGGCCAGGAACTGATAGTCCGGAGAGTCGGGAGAGATCAGGTCGGCGGCAGCCTTGATAATGGTTTCATGGATGGCCTCGGTGGGGATGCCATCGAAAAACTGCAGGTGAGAACGCAACTCCACCTCGGAAACCGAGACGTTGTTTAATCCTTTAGCTGCCCAGGTGATAACGCGGTGGATCTTATCGAGATCTATCGTCTCGCGTGCGCCACTGCGTTTGGTAACTGTCATAGTGCTATTCATTGAAGATAGGCCTTGGTTGTAATATCTGTGAAATGACGCGACGGCGTCATTAAACCTTCCCTTGTAAAACAATCAACCGAACAGTTAACGACGGCGGCCCGAGAGGGCTCTGTTAACCGGGAGTTTCCAGTGCAAGACTAGTATGTCTGATTGCTACCGATACACAAGATATGGTGTTTTTCTATATCTTGGATAACAAGATAGTGAGGTATGGCACTTTTTGCAAGCCTGAGTTTTGGGTATATCTTGTGGATATCTTGAGGATATTGACTGGCCGATTCCGCAAAGCGGCATCATTGCTGGCGCACAGTCGTCATGGTCAAAATTCAAGCGATCTCACTCAAGGTGATCGACTGCTAAAATAAGCAGCGATCCGCGATCCCGCGCAGATCCGGTCGGTTAAAGCAGCATCCGGACTGCGACTTTCTTTAAGGTCTTGTCTACTCAGGAAAACAGTGCCAATTTAGTGCTTGTCTTACCTTGTTACCACAATGGCAGCGACATCACTGCCTGTGGATGATTTAACTGCCAATCGGCGCCCCATTCCGCCGGTTTATCCTCGGCCGCCAGATATCCCCACATGGCGATGGCAGAGGGCATATTCACCGCCTGCGCCGCTGCTATGTCGCGCTCGGCATCGCCAAGATAGAGAATACGTTCGGGAGCGCAGTTAAGCTGCTGAGCAGCCAGCAACATAGGGGCTGGGTGGGGCTTACGATAGAGGGTTGTATCGGCACTGACCACAGCATCAAAGCGCTTAAGCAGCCCCATGCGCTCTAACAAGGGCCGGGTAAAACGCGCCGGTTTATTGGTGACAATCCCCAGCGGTAAGGCTCTTGATAGGGCACTGTCCAGCAAGGCTTCTATGCCTTCAAACAAACAGGCTTTTTGGCCGTTAACCGCATCATATTCCCTGAGCATCGCTTGCCGGAGATGCTCCTGTTCCTCGGCTGAGGCTTGGGGCACGGCGGCTTGCACCATGGCAAGCGAGCCGTGAGAGGCCAGAGTGCGAAGAAGTTTGCGCTTATCCTCTATCGATACCCCATGGGATGCAAGGGCCAAGGCCAGTGCTTCGGTCAGGTCCTCGGCGGTATCCACCAGAGTCCCGTCCAAGTCGAACAGAATCCCTTGAAACGGCAGCTTAGGCGTCATGGCATCAGTCCTGGCGTTGGCAGGCAATCATATAGTTGACTTCAACGCTCTTGGTGTAACTGAATACGCCACTCAAGGGGTTGTATTTGATGCCCAGCGCGTCACGGCACAATAGTTCGGTGTTTTCTGCCATGGCAATTAATTCGGATGGGCGGATAAACTTACTGTGGTCATGGGTACCTGCCGGCAGCATTTTCAGCACATACTCGGCACCGAGTATGGTTTGCACCCAGGACATGATGTTGCGGTTAATGGTGGAGAAGAACACCCAACCTCCGGGCTTGACCATATCGCAACAAGCCTGGATCACAGATTGCGGATCCGGTACATGCTCGAGCATCTCCATACAGGTAACAGTGTCGTAATGCCCCTGATGATTCTGGGCATGCACTTCGGCGGTTTCCTGCAGGTAGTCTATGCTGACGCCGGCTTCCAGTGCATGCAGCCTGGCGACTTCCAACGGCTCAAAGCCCATATCCAACCCGGTGACCTTGGCGCCAATGCGGGCCATGCTCTCGGACAGAATGCCACCGCCGCAGCCGACATCCAGTACCTGCTTGTCAAAGATACCGCCGGATTGAGCGTCTATATAATTAAGGCGCAGGGGGTTGAGTTCATGCAGTGGCTTGAATTCACCGGCAGGATCCCACCAACTGGCGGCCATACTTTCAAACTTGGCAATTTCCTGAGGGTCGACATTGGGTTGAGAAGACATATTCAGACCTGAAACAGCAATAATAAAGATGTGCCCATTATAACCATATAAGCCATAGGGAAGGGCAGCATAAATTGGCGCCTCAATGTGATCGATAGCACTAAAGGCCAAAAGCTGCACAAAATATCGGCAAGATTCGGTTTTTGATGATAAAAACAGCAACGGAACTCATGTCTATGACGGTGATATCTGCCCCCGCTCGCGACTTGTATCATGCCCTTGGCGTTTTTGGCTGCAAAGGCGGCTTTAAGGACTTCCGACATTAAATAACTGTGTTAGAATGCCAAATCACGTTTGTTGGGCTCGACAATGACACGGATTACAAGTTGTCAGCTAATTTAAGGGGATCGAGCAGTTTATGACTGATCTGGCTTTATCAATTTCGCCAATAAATATTGAAGACGAACTAAAGAACTCCTATCTGGATTACGCCATGAGCGTTATCGTCGGGCGGGCATTGCCAGACGTACGCGACGGCCTCAAGCCGGTGCATCGCCGCGTACTCTTTGCGATGAACGAGCTGAAAAACGATTGGAATAAACCCTATAAGAAGTCGGCACGTGTTGTCGGTGACGTGATAGGTAAGTATCACCCTCATGGTGATAGCGCCGTATACGACACCATAGTGCGGATGGCACAGCCTTTCTCACTGCGTTACACCTTGGTGGATGGCCAAGGTAACTTCGGTTCCATCGACGGCGATGCCGCGGCGGCCATGCGTTATACCGAAATTCGTATGGAAAAGCTGGCGCATCAACTGCTGGCTGACCTTGAGAAAGAAACCGTCGATTATGTCCCCAACTACGACGGCACCGAAATGATCCCGGCCGTGTTGCCGACCCGGATCCCCAACCTGCTGGTCAACGGCTCCTCCGGTATTGCCGTGGGTATGGCCACCAATATTCCGCCGCACAACCTGACCGAAGTGGTTAAAGGCTGTTTGGCACTTATCGAAGAGCCTGAGCTGTCTATCGAACAGCTGATGGATTATATCCCGGGCCCGGATTTCCCGACTGCCGCTATTATCAATGGCAAGAAAGGCATAGAGGAAGCGTACCGTACCGGTCGCGGCAAGGCGATTATGCGCGCCCGTGCCGAGGTGGAAACCGAAGACAATGGCCGCGAGCGGATCATTGTTACCGAGATCCCATACCAGGTGAACAAGGCTCGTCTGATTGAAAAGATTGCCGAGCTGGTAAAAGACAAGAAAATTGAAGGCATCAGCGGCCTGCGCGATGAGTCTGATAAAGACGGTATGCGTATTGTCGTTGAGGTCAAGCGCGGCGAAGTGGCCGAGGTGGTGCTCAACAACCTCTATGCCCAGACCCAGATGCAAACCTCTTTTGGTATCAACATGGTGGCCCTGACCAATGGTCAGCCCAAGTTGTTTAACCTTAAGGAGATGCTGGAAGCCTTTATTCTGCACCGCCGTGAAGTGGTGACTCGCAGAACCGTGTTTGAACTGCGTAAGGCCCGCGAACGCGCTCATATCCTGGAAGCCCTGGCTATCGCCCTGGCCAACATCGACCCTGTGATTGCGCTGATCAAGGCCTCGCCAACACCGGCTGAAGCCAAGGTTAAACTGGTGGAAACCGGTTGGCAGCTCGGCAACGTGCAGGGCATGTTGGAAAAAGCCGGTGATGACGCCGCCCGCCCTGAATGGTTGGAGCCGGAGTTTGGTATTCGCGATGGTCTCTACTATCTGACAGAGCAGCAAGCCCAGGCTATCCTCGAGCTGCGTCTGCATCGTCTGACCGGTCTTGAGCATGATAAGATCCTCCAGGAATATGAAGAGCTGCTGGAGCTGATCGCCGGATTGCTGCATATCCTCAGAAGTCCAGAGCGTCTGATGGAAGTGATCAAAGAAGAGCTGGAAGAAGTGCTCGAGCAGTATGGCGATGAGCGCCGCACCGAGATCAACGCTTCTGCCGTGGACATCAGCCTCGAAGACCTGATCTGCGAAGAAGATGTGGTAGTAACCCTGTCGCACTTGGGTTATGCCAAGTATCAGCCACTGAGCGATTACCAGGCGCAGCGCCGCGGTGGTAAGGGCAAGGCCGCCACCAAGGTCAAAGACGAAGACTTCGTTGAGAAGCTATTGGTTGCCAATACCCACGACACCATTTTGTGCTTCTCCGACTTTGGCAAACTCTACTGGCTCAAGGTCTATCAGTTGCCGCTGGCCAGTCGTCAGTCGCGCGGTAAGCCTATCGTTAACCTGCTGCCATTGTCTGAGGGCGAGCACATTACGGCGATTCTGCCGGTTCGTGAATACGAAGCCGACAAGTATGTCATCATGGCCACTTCCCACGGTACCGTGAAGAAGACATCGCTTATCGAATACAGCCGCCCCAGAGCCAACGGCATTATCGCCGTTAACCTGAAAGACGGTGATCAGTTGATTGGCGTTGACCTGACCGACGGCAGCAATGAAATCATGCTGTTCTCCAACGAAGGTAAGGTGGTACGCTTCAGCGAAGATCAGGTGCGCGCCATGGGCCGTACCGCTACCGGTGTTCGTGGTATCAAACTCGAAGACGGTCAGGAAGTGGTTTCACTGATAGTGCCAAAAGAAGATGGCGCCATTCTGACTGTGACAGAGAACGGTTTTGGTAAGCGTACCGAGCTGAGTGAATACCCAACCAAGAGCCGTGCTACCAAGGGCGTGGTTTCCATCAAGGTCAGTGAGCGTAACGGCGCGGTAGTCGGTGCAGTTCAGGTCGGCGACAATGATGAGATCATGTTGATCAGCGACAAGGGCACACTGGTGAGAACCCCAGCGGCCGGTGTTTCCATCATAGGCCGTAATACCCAGGGCGTGACCATTATCCGCACTGCCGGTGACGAGGCCGTGGTGGGTTTACAGCGTATCGATGAAATCCAGTCTGATGAAGACGAAGTGGAATTCGATGAAAACGGCGAACCCATAGTGGCCGAAGCTGCAGCCGAGGATACTGAAGGCCAAGTGCCCGAAGCACCTGAAGCCGAGCAGGAATAACAACATCAAGCATATCTGAGCGTCCATCTGGACGCTCTTTTTTTCAAGGAGAACAATGAAGTGAGCACGATTTATAATTTCTGTGCCGGACCAGCCATGTTGCCGGCCGCGGTAATGCAAAAAGCCCAGCAGGAATTACTGGACTGGCAGGGACACGGTGTCTCCGTTATGGAGATCAGTCACCGCAGTCAGGCCTTTATCGATCTCACCAAGGCTGCCGAATCCAGATTGCGCTCACTGATGAATATTCCCGAAGATTACCATGTACTGTTTATGCATGGCGGTGGTCGCGGTCAGTTCTCGGCTGTCGTGAATAATTTTTTGGGCAATAACGGCAGAGCCCTGTATTTGGAGAGTGGTCAGTGGTCAAAGTCGGCCACGGCAGAGGCCAGAAAGCTGGCCGGAGATGACAGGATTGATAGCCAGAGCATTGTTGAAAAGGTCAATAGACTCAACAAAGTAACCTTACCTAAGCTGGAAGGTGATAGTGGTAAGTATCGCTATGTGCACTATTGCCCCAACGAGACGGTAGATGGTATCGAAATTTTTGAAGAGTTGGAGTCTCCCTGGCCAATAGTCGCGGATATGTCATCCACTATCATGTCCCGTGAAATCGATGTCAGTCGCTACGGACTCATTTATGCCGGGGCACAGAAAAATATCGGCCCTTCCGGTTTGGCCATAGTGATAGTGCGTAAAGAGATGCTGGCTTTGCCGGCCATGCCACAGTCGTCCATCATGGATTATCGCTTGGCGGCCGAAAACGATTCCATGTTTAACACTCCCCCTACTTTTGCCTGGTATCTGGCCGCCGAAGTGTTTGAGTGGCTGCACCGAATGGGCGGTATCGAGGCGATGGCAGCGCTTAACAAGGCCAAGGCCGAACTGCTTTACGCCTGTATCGATGAACTGGACTTTTACCACAATGGGGTGGCGGCGCAAAACCGCTCGCGGATGAATGTAACTTTCCAATTGGCCGATGAGTCGCTCAATGGTGAGTTCCTGAAAGAGGCGGAGGCCGCAGGTTTGGTGGCTCTTAAGGGGCACAGAATTGTCGGCGGGATGCGCGCCAGTATCTATAACGCCATGCCTTTGGCCGGCGTTGAGGCCCTGGTTGCCTTTATGCAGGCGTTTGCGGCCAAGCACAGCAGCTGAACCCCGGCGAAAAGCGCTTTATCGCAACAAATCCCATAAAAAAGCGAATGCCGAGGCATTCGCTTTTTTCATCTAACTCTCCAATTTTAACCTTGCAACACCTTGGCGATAGACTTGGCAAGGTAATCGACATTGCTATCGCTTATCCCGGCGATACTGATCCGGCTTGAGTCCACCATATAGATACCGAACTCCTGCTTAAGTTGTTCAACCTGCTCGGGCGATACCCCAAGGAAGGAGAACATCCCTTTCTGGCGGGCAATAAAGCTAAAGTCCTGCTCGACGCCTATCGCTTTTAAACGCTCAACCAGGATGGCACGGTTACCGTTTATCCTGTCACGCATCACCTTGAGTTCATCCAGCCACTGCTGCTTGAGCTGATTGTCGCCGAGAATGGTTTCCACCAACGCGGCGCCGTGTGCCGGCGGCATGGAGTAGAGGCAACGCACCACGTAAAGCAGTACCGACAAGGCGACATCGGCGGCAGCACTGCTGTTGGCTATGATGCTGCAGGCGCCGATACGTTCGCGATAAAGGCCAAAATTCTTTGAGCAGGAGGAGCAGAGCAACATGTCTTCCACGGCGGCCGCCATCTTGCGAACGCCGTAGGCATCTTCCTCGACACCGTCACCAAAGCCCTGGTAAGCCATATCGATTAGCGGGGTAAAGCCGCGTTTGACGGCGACTTGTACCACTCGGTCCCACTGCTCAGTGCTGAGGTCCTGGCCCGATGGGTTGTGACAACAGGCATGCAGCAGCACAACATCGTTTTCACCAAGGGTGTTGAGTTTGGCGAGCATTTCATCAAACTTCAGGGCCTTGGTGGCGTAGTCATAGTAAGGGTAACGCTCAACCTTGAGACCGGCCGCCTCAAAAAGTCCGGTGTGATTGGCCCAGGTCGGATCGCTGACCCAAACGGTTGCGCCTGGGCGACAACGTTTAATAAAGTCGGCTGCGACCCGCAGCGCGCCTGTACCGCCGGGAGTGGATACGCTGCGAATGCGTCCGGCGCTCAGGGTAGGGTGCTGCTCACCGAATGCCAGCTCGGCAATGAGCCGATTGAAATCACTGCTACCGGCAGGGCCGATATACACCTTGGTGGTTTCCGTGGCGGTGCGGCGCTGCTCGGCGGTTTTAACGCAGTCGAGGATGGGGGTATTTCCCAAGATGTCTTTATAGACACCAACGCCCAAATCAATTTTTTCACCGCGAGGGTCGTCGCGATATTGGCTGAGCAGCCCAAGAATGGGATCGGCTGGCATCGCCTTGAGTGTGCTGAACATAGGGTTCCCTGGATTGAATACTTGTTGAAGAGGATTAGCATAACGGCATTTAGGCTATTTGTTAACGGCTGGCGAGGCTGCAGCAAGCGATAGTCAGAGTGGTGCAACTGGCAAGCTGGGCTTCCAGGGTGTAAAGCTCAGTTGCAGGAAAGGAGAGTCGCATCTGTGAGTCACGTCTTCGAAAGTCAATCGGACAGCAAAGAGCTTATTTAGCGCTGCTTGAATAATTTTCCGCTGAAATCGGCTTTTTTCAGCAAAAAACGGTTGAATCCCTGTGGCGCTCAGGTAACTTTAATGCCACGAACACTTAATTCAGGCCTATCAGCACTCGCTGTATCTAATCTTTTGTCTTGATTTACCGGTTTTATCCCATAATCGGTGACAAGGTCTTTTAACCCGCTTTGGCGGTACGTGGCGTGACGCTGCAACTCCGTCAAACACAGATGCAAGAATCCAAAAAAGATGAAGCAATTGCGACTGGATCCCATAAGTAGAATGCATGGGGAGGTCAACATCCCCGGCTCCAAGAGTATCTCCAACCGGGCGCTGCTATTGGCAACCCTGGCCAAGGGCACCACAGAACTGACCAATCTGCTCGACTCAGATGATATTCGCCACATGTTGGCAGCGCTCAAACAGCTCGGCGTGCAATTTGAGCTTTCCGAAGACAAGAGCCGCTGCAGCGTGCAGGGCCTTGGCGGCGCTATCAACAGCAACAAGCTGCAAGAGCTGTTTCTCGGTAATGCCGGCACCGCGATGCGGCCATTGTGCGCCGCGCTGACCCTGGGGAACGGTGAGTTTGTTCTCACGGGTGAACCCAGAATGGAGGAGCGGCCGATAGGCGATTTGGTCGACAGCCTCAAGGCGTTGGGCGCGGATATTCAATATCTGAAGGATCCCGGCTTCCCGCCATTAAAAATCAAGGCAACGGGCCTCAGTGGCGGGGATGTGGAAATTGCCGGTAATCTCTCCAGCCAGTTTCTTACCGCGCTCCTGATGGTTGCGCCGCTGGCCGGTGCCGCTGTCAATATCAAGGTCAAGGGTGAACTGGTTTCCAAGCCCTATATTGATATTACTTTGGCTTTGATGGCGCAATTTGGTGTCAAGGTTATCAACCACGACTATCAGCGTTTTGAGATCCCATCCGGTCAAAGCTATCTGTCACCGGGCAAGGTAATGGTGGAAGGCGATGCTTCATCGGCGTCTTATTTCCTGGCCGCTGGCGCCATCGCCGGCGGCGAAGTGAAAGTCACCGGAGTTGGCCGTCTCAGCATTCAGGGGGATGTCAAGTTTGCCGATGCGCTGGCGGCCATGGGCGCCGAGATTGAATGGGGAGATGACTTTATTATTGCCAGGGGTAGCCAGCTCAAGGGCATAGATATGGACATGAACCATATACCCGACGCAGCAATGACCATAGCCACAACTGCGGTATTTGCCAAAGGGCCGACCCGCCTCAGTAATATCTACAACTGGCGTATCAAGGAGACAGATCGTCTCAGCGCCATGGCGACAGAACTGCGTAAAATTGGTGCCGAGGTGGAGGAGGGTGAGGATTATATTCTGGTTAATCCACCGCTTGCGCCCAAGCATGCCGCCATCGATACCTATAACGACCACCGCATGGCCATGTGTTTTTCGCTGCTGGCATTTGCCGATTGCGGCGTCACCATCAATGACCCGGATTGCACCTCAAAAACCTTCCCGGATTACTTCCAACGCTTTGCGGCCTTGGCCTGTTAAGCGGCTGAATTTCGGGCTGTTGACAGCAGCGGCCCGAAATTGACCTTGAATTCAGCATACGGAAAGCATGCAGTTGATATATAATATTGGCCGCTCATTTTCGGTGAACTCATACTGTGTCCTCATGGAAGATGACAATTACTGCGGAGGAATTTATGTCTGAACGGGCGCCTGTTGTCACAATTGACGGCCCAAGCGGTGCGGGAAAAGGCACTATAAGTCAGTTGCTTGCCAACAAACTTGGATGGAAACTGCTCGATAGCGGTGCCATATATCGAGTGCTGGCACTTGCCGCTATTCACCACGATGTGGAACTGGATAACGAAGAGGCCATCACCCTGTTGGCCGCGCATCTGGATGTACAGTTTCTGGCGGGAGCCGGAAATGAAGCCATAAAAGTGGTGCTGGAAGGCGAAGATGTCAGCCATGCCATTCGTACTCAGGAATGTTCTGACGCAGCCTCGAGAGTGGCGGCGTTTCCCCGGGTGAGAGAAGCCTTGCTCAGAAGGCAGCGTGCTTTCAGAGTTGCCCCTGGCCTTATAGCCGATGGCCGGGATATGGGAACCGTTGTTTTCCCGCATGCACCGGCAAAATTGTTTTTAACAGCCTCGGCTGAAGAAAGGGCCCAGCGGCGCTATAATCAGTTGCAGGACAAGGGCTTCGATGTTAATATCGAGCGTCTTTTAACCGAGATCCAGGAAAGAGATCACCGGGATATGAATCGCGCAGTTGCGCCTTTGGTGCCCGCAGAAGATGCCCTGGTGATAGACACTACAGGACTCGGGATTGAAACTGTGCTGGAGCTGGCGCTCAAGCACATAGTTGACAAGTTATCTGACGTCAGTCTTTGAGACTGGCGAGATAGGCATTCGCCACAGGGAAGAGGCGAGTTATTTTACTGACTCCACGTTCAGGATAGATACGTGGTTTATTACTTAAAGTTAATTAACATGACTGAATCTTTTGCTGATCTGTTTGAACAATCCCTTCAACAACTGGAATTCCGCCCAGGTTCTATCGTTCGTGGTACTGTAGTTGCCATCGAAAACGGTATGGTACTGGTTGACGCCGGTCTGAAATCTGAGAGCCCAATCCCAGCTGAGCAATTCAAAAACGCTCAAGGTGAACTGGAAATCGCCGTTGGCGACCAAGTTGACGTTGCGCTGGATAGCGTTGAAGACGGTTTCGGTGAGACTCAACTTTCTCGCGAGAAGGCCAAGCGCCACGAAGCCTGGATCGTTCTGGAAAAAGCTTACGAAGATGCTGAAACTGTAATCGGTGTCATCAATGGCAAGGTTAAAGGCGGTTTCACCGTTGAGCTGAACGGTATCCGTGCGTTCCTGCCTGGTTCTCTGGTTGACGTTCGCCCAGTACGCGATACTGCTCACCTGGAAAACAAAGAACTGGAATTCAAAGTTATCAAGCTGGACCAGAAGCGCAACAACGTTGTTGTTTCTCGTCGTGCTGTTATCGAATCTGAAAGCAGCGCTGAGCGTGATGCTCTGCTGGAAAACCTGCAAGAAGGTCAAGCAGTTAAAGGTATCGTTAAGAACCTGACCGACTACGGTGCATTCGTAGATCTGGGCGGTGTTGACGGCCTGCTGCACATCACCGACATGGCTTGGAAGCGTGTTAAGCACCCATCCGAGATCGTGAATGTTGGTGACGAAATCAACGTCAAAGTACTGAAGTACGATCGCGAGCGCACTCGTGTATCTCTGGGTCTGAAGCAACTGGGTGAAGACCCATGGCTGGAAATCAGCAAGCGCTACCCAGAAAACACTCGTCTGACTGGTCGCGTAACCAACCTGACTGACTACGGCTGCTTCGTTGAAATCGAAGAAGGCGTTGAAGGTCTGGTACACGTTTCTGAAATGGATTGGACCAACAAGAACATCCACCCATCCAAGGTTGTTAACCTGGGTGACGAAGTTGAAGTTCTGGTTCTGGACATCGATGAAGAGCGTCGTCGTATTTCTCTGGGTCTCAAGCAGTGCAAGACCAACCCATGGGAAGACTTCGCTAACCGTTATGCCAAGGGCGACAAAGTTACCGGTAAGATCAAGTCTATCACTGACTTCGGTATCTTCATCGGTCTGGACGGCGGTATCGACGGTCTGGTTCACCTGTCTGACATCTCTTGGAACGGTAGCGGCGAAGACGCTGTTGGCGAGTACAAGAAAGGCGACGAAATCACTGCAGTGGTTCTGTCTGTTGATCCAGAGCGTGAGCGTATCAGCCTGGGTGTTAAGCAGACTGAAGACGATCCATTCAACGCTTACCTGGCCGACAAGAAGAAAGGTACTATCGTAGTTGGTACTGTTACTGCTGTTGACGCCAAAGGTGTTACTGTTGAGCTGGCTGACACTGTTGAAGGTTACATCCGTGTATCTGACATCAGCCGTGACCGTGTTGAAGATGCATCAAGCGTCTACAATGTAGGTGACAGCGTTGAAGCCAAGTTCATGGGCGTAGATCGCAAGAACCGTGCAATCAGCCTGTCTGTACGTGCTAAAGACGAAGCTGAAGAAAAAGAAGTGATGGCTAACCTGAACAAGCAGGACGACGCTATCATGACTAATGCAATGGCTGAAGCGTTTAAGGCAGCTCGTAAGTAAGTGCCTGTAGTACAGGGGGCTAGCCCCCTGTTAGGTGACTGTGTTTGGCTTGATAATAGGGGTAGCTAGGATGACTAAATCCGAACTGATCGAAAAACTCGCCACTGGGCAGTCGCAACTGTCGGCGAAAGAAGTAGAAGGCGCCATCAAAGAGATGTTGGAGCAAATGGCGAAGACATTGGAAAGCGGTGATCGCATAGAGATCCGTGGCTTTGGCAGCTTTTCACTTCACTATCGTGCACCTCGCACTGGTCGTAATCCCAAGACGGGAACATCAGTCGAGTTGGATGGCAAGTACGTCCCGCACTTTAAGCCAGGCAAAGAACTGCGCGAACGCGTTGACGCTTATAACCGTTAATCGCTGTTGTATTAAAAGCCTCCGAAAGGGGGCTTTTTTATGTCTGGATCTTGGCTAAAGCTGGTCAGCTCAGTCAAATTACTGGATAATCAGAACATTGAAACGCGTTTATGGAGTGCAACGTGAAGTCATTTGTCGCAACCGTACTGGTGGCAATGCTGTTTGTAGTGGCACTGGTATTTGGCTCCCGCAATGAGCAGCTGGTCACCATCAGTTATTTTGTTGCACAGGGAGAGTTCCGCTTGCCTGTAGTGTTGGCCGTGGTATTTCTGGCGGGGTTTATCCTAAGTTGGATCATCGCCTTCTACTACATCATGAAGCTGAAACTGTCATTGCGTAATGCCCGCAAAAAGATCCAGACCTTAACTCAGCAGCAGGGGCAAGACGCCTAGTATGCTCGAACTTCTCTTTCTGTTGCTGCCTATTGCTGCGGCTTACGGTTGGTACATGGGCCGCCGCAGTTTGAGGCAGAAACAGAATTCAGCGCAAAAGAAACTGAGCCGTGACTACTTCACCGGGCTCAATTTTCTGCTCTCCAATGAGTCGGACAAGGCGGTCGATCTCTTTATCAGCATGTTGGATGTCGATGATGAAACCATAGACACTCATCTGTCGCTGGGTTCCTTGTTTCGCAAGCGTGGTGAAGTAGACAGATCCATTCGTATTCACCAAAACCTGATAGCAAGGCCCAATCTCGCCACAGAGCAAAGAGACATGGCGATGATGGAACTGGGCAAGGACTATATGGCCGCCGGGTTCTACGATAGAGCCGAGGAGATATTCCTTAATCTCGTCAGTCAGGACGATCACAGCGAAGAAGCTGAAACCCAACTGATCTCCATTTACCAAATCACCAAAGAGTGGCAGAAAGCGATTGATATCACCAAGCGCTTGCCACGTAAACGACAGCAGGGTCTGAAACCCGTTATCGCTCATTTCTATTGTCAACTGGCCGAGGAAGCCGGCGATGAAGCGGGAAAACTCAAGGGCTTTCAAGCGGCACTCAAGCAAGATTCTCAATGTGGCCGCGCCTTGTTGTCATTGGCCAAGACCTACCTGGATGCCGGGCAATTGCCTCAGGCCAAGCAGATGCTCAACCAACTGATTGACGCTGATGCCGAGCTTTTTGCCGATGCACTCGCTTGTGCCCGCCAGCTCTATCAAGAGCTCAAAGATATCGATGGTTATCGCGAGCTATTGGCTCACGCGATAGATAAGGGCGCCGGTGCCTCGGTTGTGGTGGCATTGGCGCAACGCATGATTGAAGACGGCAACATCAAAGGCGCCGAAGACATGGTGATGGAAGCTCTATATCGCCACCCCACCATGCGGGGGTTCCAGCACCTGATGCAGATGCATATCAAGCAGGCAGAGCAGGGGCAGGCGCGAGATAGCCTGGCGATGCTGGAAAAACTGGTAGAACAACAAATAAGATTCCGTCCAAGTTACCGCTGTCGGGAGTGTGGTTTCCCGGCACACACCCTATATTGGCACTGCCCATCCTGCAAGAGCTGGGGCAGTATCAAGCGGGTGCGTGGCTTGGACGGTGAATAACCCTCAGATAACGGAGTAAAAATGACAGAGACACCTATTGTGGTCGCCTTGGACTTTGATAACAAATTCAAAGCATTGCAACTTATTGATAAGTTGGATCCGTCTATGTGCCGCCTTAAGGTAGGCAAAGAGATGTTTACCCTGTTCGGGCCTCAACTGGTGAAAGAGATCCATGACCGTGGGTTTGATCTGTTTCTTGACCTGAAGTTTCACGACATTCCCAACACAGTGGCCAAGGCGGTCACTGCCGCCGCCGAAATGGGCGTCTGGATGGTGAATGTCCACGCCAGTGGCGGCCTCGCCATGATGGACGCCGCCCGCCGAGCATTGCTGCCTTACGGGGATAACGCCCCCTTGCTGATTGCCGTTACTGTGCTGACTTCAATGAGCGACGATGAGCTCAAGCTTATTGGTGTTGAAGGCAGTGCTGAAGATCAGGTTCGCAGGCTGGCGCGCCTGACGCAAAAAGCCGGTCTCGATGGTGTGGTCTGCTCGGCCCGTGAGTCCAGTATGCTCAAGGCTGAACTTGGCGCCGATTTCAAACTGGTGACCCCGGGCATTCGTCCGGCGGGCAGTGATGCCGGCGATCAAAAACGCATCATGACCCCGGCTGAAGCGATGGCGGCGGGCTCAGATTATCTGGTCATAGGCCGACCCATTACTCAAGCGGCCGATCCTTTGGCGACACTGCAGGCGATACATCAATCGCTGGCATAAACTTGTGACATACCGGCGACTCGCAGTATGGACCGGAATAACGAATGATCAGTGGATAGGAGAGAAGCTCAATGTTCGATTATCAGGGTAAGTATGTAGTGGTCGTCGGGGGTACCAGCGGCATTAACCTCTGTATCGCCAAGGCGTTCGCAGTTGCCGGTGCCCATGTGGCGGTTGCCAGCCGTAACCCGGAAAAAGTGGCAGCCGCGGTGGCGTTATTGAATGAAGCCAATCCACAAGGTCAACATCTGGGGCTGAGCTTCGATGTCAGGGATTTGCCGGCACTCGAGCAAGGCTTTGCCGTCTTGGCCCAGAGTTTCCCGCATATCGATGTGCTTGTCAGTGGCGCCGCCGGCAATTTCCCCGCCAGCGCCGCCAAGCTCAGTGCCAACGGTTTTAAATCTGTTATGGATATTGATTTGCTGGGCAGTTTTCAGGTGTTGAAGCAAGCCTATCCCATGCTTAAGCGCCCTGGCGCCAGCATTATTCAAATTTCGGCGCCGCAGGCGTATATTGCCATGCCGATGCAGATCCACGTTTGCGCCGCCAAGGCGGGCGTCGATATGTTGACCCGCACCCTGGCTTTGGAATGGGGGCCAGAGGGTATTCGGATAAACTCCCTGGTACCCGGGCCGATTGCCGGTACCGAAGGGTTCAATCGCCTGGCGCCGTCGGCGCAGTTGCAGCAACAGGTGGCCGAGAGTGTGCCGTTAAAACGCAACGGTGAGGGGGAAGACTTGGCCAATGCTGCACTCTTTATGGCATCGCCAATGGCTTCGTATATTACCGGAACCATATTACCGGTTGACGGCGGTTGGTCGCTTGGCGGTGCCAGTGCGGCCATGAGTCAGCTCGGGGCACTGGCAGCAAAGCAAGAATCAAGTAAGTAGCAAGAGAGAGATTATAAAATGGCAAACGCATTACAGGAACAGTTGCTCAAGGCGGGTCTCGCCAGCAAGCAAAAAGTTCGCGATGTCAAAACCCAAAAGAAACGTAACCGCAAGTCCAATATTGATGACGGCTCTGCTGAGCTGAAGGCGCAGATCGCTCAGCAGAAAAAGCAGCAGGCAGAAAAGGACAAGGCACTCAATGAACAACGCTTTGCCGAGGCCACAGAGAAAGGTCTGGTCCGTGGCCTGGTCACCGAAGTTAAGCAAAATGCGGTGGCGCTGCCGAAAGATGGCGAGATCAAGTTCAACTATACCCTGGAGAACAAGATATACCCCTTGTATATCAATGAAAAACTTCAGAGTCAGTTACTCGGTGGCCGCTTGGGGATAGTGCGAATTGAGCAAAGCAGCTATCTGGTGCCTCATAAACTCGCCGAGCGGGTTAATCTGTTGGTGCCGGCTTGGTGTGGCTATTTGTGGCAGGCCGAGAACAACGCCGCGCAAGTAACGGAAGAAGACGACCCTTACGCAGATTATGTCATTCCGGACGATCTTATGTGGTAAGGCGCTTATACCTACCGATTCGGTATAACGCTTGAAAGCCAAAGGCCTCCATAGGGAGGCCTTTGTTGTTTGTGCAGGTTTACCCGTCAGTCACGATACGTTTCACCATAGAAGCTCGCCAGCAGCAAAGCTTTCAGTTCACCTATCAAGGGATACCTGGGATTGGCGCCTGTACACTGATCATCAAAAGCATCTTCAGCCAGTTCATCGAGCTTATCCAGGAAATCGGCTTCTTTGACACCGGCTTCCTGAATCGAGGCCGGGATCCCCAAAGCCAGCTTCAACTGCTCGATTTTGGCTATCAAACGCTCGACTTTTTCGGCGTCACTCAGCCCAGCGTCTGTCAGCTTGAGGTGATCGGCAATGGCGGCATAGCGGCAGAGCGCCTTGGGTCTGTCATACTGGCTGAAGGCGGCTTGCTTGGTAGGCAGGTCGGTGGCGTTGAAACGGATGACATTGCTTATGAGCAGAGCATTGGCCAAACCGTGGGGCAGATGGAATTCGGCACCCAATTTATGGGCCATAGAGTGACATATTCCCAAGAAAGCGTTGGCAAAGGCGATACCGGCAATAGTGGCGCCGTTGTGCACTTTTTCGCGGGCAATCGGCGCTGCAGCGCCTTCTTCATAGGCTTTGGGCAAGTGCTCAACCAGAAGACTCAAGGCCTGCAATGCCTGGCCGTCACTGTACTCGTTGGCCATCACGCTGACATAGGCCTCCAAGGCATGGGTAATGGCATCGATACCACCAAAGGCTGTCAGGGATTTGGGCATATCCATCACCAGGTTGGGATCCACAATCGCCATGTTGGGGGTCAGCTCATAATCGGCGATGGGATATTTGGCACCTGTCTTCTCATCGGTCACCACGGCAAATGGCGTGACTTCAGAGCCGGTTCCTGAAGTGGTGGGGATAGCCACCATCTTGGCCTTGCGCCCAAGTTTGGGGAACTTGTAGATACGCTTGCGAATATCCATGAAGCGCAGCGCCAGATCGGCAAAGTCCACCTGAGGATGTTCATACATTACCCAGATGATCTTGGCGGCGTCCATGGGTGAGCCGCCACCAAGGGCTATGATCACATCCGGTTGGAAGCTCTCGGCCACCTTGGTTCCGGCGCGAACCACAGCCAGGGTAGGATCGGCCTCCACTTCATAAAACACCTCGGTATCCAGCCCCAAGCCTTTGAGGATTTTGATGGTTTCATCGCAGTAGCCGTTATTGAACAGAAACTTGTCTGTCACTATCAAGGCGCGGCGTTTGTCGGCCAACTCTTCCAGTGCTATGGGTAGGCTGCCGCGGCGGAAATAGATGGAGGATGGAAGCTTGTGCCACAACATATTCTCGGCCCTCTTGGCGACGGTTTTTTTGTTGATAAGGTGACTCGGGCCCACATTCTCCGAAATGGAGTTGCCGCCCCAGGAGCCACAGCCCAGGGTGAGGGAGGGCGCCAGTTTGAAGTTATAGAGATCGCCGATCCCGCCTTGAGATGCCGGGGTATTAATCAGAATTCGAGCGGTTTTCATTCGCTCACCGAAACGCTTGACCCGCTGCACCTGGGTATCCTGGTCGGTATAGAGCCCAGAGGTATGGCCGATACCACCGAGCTTCACCAAGGCATCGGCCTTATCCAGCGCCTCGTCAAAGTCTTTGGCGCGGTACATACCAAGCAGCGGCGAAAGCTTTTCATGGGCAAAGGCTTCGGCTTCGGTTATTTCACCCACCTCACCGATCAGTACCTTGGTCCAGCTCGGTACGCTGAAGCCGGCCATTTCGGCAATGCGCGCGGCACTCTGGCCAACAATGGCGGCGTTGAGGGCGCCGTCTTTGAGAATAACCTGTTTCACCGCAAGGCATTCTTCGTCACTGAGCAGATAGCCGCCGTGATGGGCGAAGCGCTCCCGCACCGCCTGATAGATGCTGTCGAGCACTACCACAGCTTGTTCGGAGGCGCACACTACACCGTTATCAAAGGTTTTTGACATCAGGATGGAGGCCACAGCCCGTTTGATATCCGCGGTTTCATCGATAACCACAGGTGTGTTACCTGCGCCGACACCGATAGCCGGTTTCCCGGAAGAGTAGGCGGCCTTCACCATACCCGGGCCGCCGGTGGCCAGTATGAGATTTATCTTTTCGTGAGTCATTAGATGATTGGATAGTGCGACACTGGGTTCATCTATCCAACCTATGATGTCCTCGGGAGCCCCGGCCTTGATGGCGGCATCCAGTACTATTCGGGCGGCCGCGACTGTGGATGCCTTGGCCCTGGGATGTGGGGAGAACACTATGGCATTACGGGTTTTCAGGCTGATAAGCGCCTTGAAGATAGCGGTGGAGGTAGGGTTGGTTGTCGGTACTATGCCGCAGATGATCCCCACGGGTTCGGCGATAGTGATGGTGCCGAAGGTGTCGTCTTCTTCCAGAATGCCGCAGGTCTTTTCATCCTTGTACTTGTTGTAGATATACTCGGAAGCAAAGTGGTTTTTAATCACTTTGTCCTCCAGCACTCCCATGGAGGTTTCGGCGGCGGCCTGTTTCGCCAGCACAATTCTGGCATCGGCGGCAGCCAGCGCTGCAGCGCGAAATATCTTGTCGACTTGCTGCTGACTGAAGCCGGCGAATTTCGCCTGAGCCTGGCTGACTCTTTCCAGTAGCAGATCCAGTTCCTCGGTATTGGTGACTTTCATAATCAGTTTCCCGTAAAAAAATTTAACAAAGACTCATCTTGGTTAAACTCTCTCACATGAAATAAAATTACAACCAAACGGCGTTGCTATCTGTGATCTTGGCCACAGGCATGGCGTTTTATGTAATTCAACAACGTTAGATCTCATCCAGGAGCGAAAAACAACTTTGCATTAGTGTCGACTATACTGCAGCTTTGGCTGCACTGATATTACGAAAATTTATTCGAAGTTGTGACCGAGAATAGAAAATCTCATTTCTGGGGTTTGTTAACTTAAGGTAGAGTATGCACCGTCTCAAGCTACTGTTTCCCGGTGAGTTCCCTACACTGGAAGGATACGAAATTGGATTTGACCCTGTACGTTAAATTTTTCCTCGGACTGGTGGCTATCATCAACCCGGTGGGCCTGTTGCCGGTATTTGTCAGCCTCACCAGTCACCAGACTGAGGCTGAGCGTAATCATACTGCCAAAATATCCAACTTTGCCGTGGTGGTGATCCTCCTGGTTACCACAGTGGCGGGTCAGTATATATTGAATATGTTCAGTATTTCGCTGTCGGCATTCCGAATTGCCGGCGGTACACTGATTGCCATCATCGCCATGTCCATGTTGCAGGGAAAGCTGGGCGAGGTGAAACGCAACCAGGAAGAGGACAGGGAAGCCTCGGCGATGGAATCGGTTGCTGTGGTGCCGCTGGCTTTGCCGCTAATGGCCGGTCCGGGGGCTATCAGCTCAGTCATCGTCTTTGCCGCCGAACATAAAGGCCTGGCCAATCTGCTGGCCATGTCGGTGACTGTGGCCCTGTTTGGTCTGCTCAGCTTTGCATTGTTCAGAATGGCTTCGGTTATCAATAAGCTCCTCGGCAAGACAGGGATTAACGTGATCACCCGTCTGATGGGACTCTTGATGCTATCCATCGGCATAGAGGTGATAGCTGCCGGCTTCAAGGGATTGTTTCCCAACTTACTGGGATAAAATAAAGCGCCCTCGGGCGCTTTATTGTTAGTTGGTTGCGACGATTGTTCATCAGTAATTCTGGCTCAAGTCTATGATGGCACCGCCTTTGGGGCTGAACAGTTGTTGATGCAGCCTGGCGGCAAACTCATCTGTCATTCCCGAGATATAGTCTGCTATCACTCTGTGGCTGTTTTCCCCCCTGCAGTTGGCCTGCTGCCAGCGTGATTGGGTATTGTGGGGCAGGAGCCTCAGAGGATCCGAGGCAAAGGCTTCAAACAGCTCCATCACTATCTGTTGGCCCTTGTACTCCAGCATCTGGATCTCGGGCTTACGCACCACATATTTGAGGACAAACTGTTTCAGCAGCTCCAGCAGCTCGGCAAAGGCGGGTTCCAACTTGGCATTGAATCTGAGCAAGGGTTCGGCAAAGTCCGGGTTCTCGTCGATTTTGATGGCGGTTACCAGCGCATTGACCAGGGTCCCTATGGCATCCTTACGCAAGTGATGTTTGCGGGAAAACAGCTTGAGCTCAATATTCCCGAGCTGGCTTTGGATCCACTCATCTTCAATGGCCTGTAGCGGAGCACGCATATCCTCTTGCCAATTCGCGCCGGTGACTATCCCCATTACTATGGCATCTTCGAGATCGTGCACCGCATAGGCGATATCATCGGCCAGCTCCATAATGGTGCAGTCGAACGACTTGAAGTGAGTGCGTCGGTGCAGCCCTTCCCCCGGGCTGTAATGACTGAGAAAGCTCTGCTTGTCTTTACTGTCCAGCGGCTCAAGTACCCAATCGAGGATAGCTTCATCATCATCGAAAACCCCTTTCACCGGCGGCCATTGGCTCGGCCTTAACTGACGATAGTGACTCAGTTCCGGCTGAGGTCTATCCACTTTCAGTGTGCGTACCGGAGCCGGGTATTTGAGTACACCGAGCAGGGTGCGCCGGGTCAGGTTCATGCCAAAGTGTTCGGTATAGGGTTCGAGCCGGGTAAGGATTCTGAAGGTTTGGCCATTGCCTTCAAAGCCGCCGTGCTCACGCATCATGTAGTTGAGCGCCACCTCGCCGCCATGGCCGTAGGGTGGGTGACCTATATCATGGGCCAGGCATAGGGCTTCGAGCAGACTCATGGAGTCGAGCAAAAAGGCCATTTCGGGATAGTGCTGCTTCAACTGGGCGGCAATGCCCGTGCCTATTTGCGAGACTTCCAGTGAGTGGGTCAGGCGGGTGCGGTAAAAGTCGTTCATGCCCACCCCAAGCACCTGAGTCTTGGCCTGTAAGCGCCGAAAGGCGGCAGAGTGTAGAATTCTGGCTCTGTCTCTCTGATAGGGACTGCGATTATCGTCTCGGCGCTGACTGTTATTGGGCTCGCGCCTGGCTTGCCAGTGGGCTTGGCTCATAATCTCTCCTGCTAGAGCAGTTGATTGATTTCATCCAGATCCAGGGTGAAACTGGGAATAAAATGCTCGCGAAAATACGCCACTGCCGGGTCGGGGTTGGCATCCAGCATGGTTTCGAGTCGCTTGCGAGCACTGTTGAACTCGTTGTTTCCGGCGCGTTTTTCTTCGAGACACTTGAGATAAGCGCACAGCGTATCGGCGGACTTAACCAACTTGCGATGGCTGAGCTCGGCGCTATCACTGATAAACAGAGAGCGGTAATCGTCACGAAACTCTTCGGGCGCCATCTCCAGCAGCCTGGCTTCGGCTATGGCTTCAATCTTCTTGTATTCGGCCTCTATCTCGGCATTGAAGTATTTGACCGGGGTGGGCAGATCGCCGGTAAGTATTTCGCCGGCATCGTGAAAGATGGCCAGGGTCGCGGCGCGATCGGGCGAATATTGGCCATTGAACTTACGGTTACTGATGATGGCCAGCGCATGGGCCACCATGGCAACCTGCAATGAATGTTCCTGCACATTCTCGGTTCGGACGTTATACATCAAAGGCCAACGCTGAATTAACTTCATCCTGGCCAGGTGGGCAAAAAGGTGACTCATACAACTTCCTTTGGTAGCTAAGTTTTTTGCTCGTTTCCCTTACTTTACCTCAGTGGTTAAAGGCTGTCAGTGCCGGGCGGGGATAAAAAAGCCGCCTCGATGGGCGGCTGGCATTGTGTTATTGGCGGTAGTACTCGAGGAAGTCACCGAAGGCGAGCAGGGCCCGTTGTAAGTCTTCCTTATGAGGCAGGAACACCACTCGCAGGTGATCCGGCTCCGGCCAGTTAAAGGCGGTGCCCTGTACCAAGAGAATTTTCTTCTCTTTCAGTAGATCCAACACCAGGCGCTCATCGTCCCTGAGACCGAAACGCTTGCTGTCGATGCGGGGGAATGCATACATGGCGCCCTTGGGTTTCACCACGCTCACACCGGGAATTTGATTGAGCAGCTCATAACAGATGTCCCGCTGCTGAGTCAGGCGGCCATCGATGGCGGTAAGCTCATTGATACTCTGATAACCCCCCAATGCGGTTTGAATCGCATGCTGATTGGGCACGTTGGCGCAAAGGCGCATAGAGGAGAGCATTTCCAGCCCTTCAATATAGCTGCGCGCCGCCTTGAGGTTGCCGGATAGCATCATCCAACCGACCCGGAAACCGGCAACTCTATAGGCTTTGGAAAGACCATTAAACGTCACGGTGAGAATATCGTCCGACAGGCTGCAGGCCGGGATATGCACAGCGTCATCGTAAAGAATTTTGTCATAGATCTCATCGGCAAACAGTATGATGCCGTGCTGCCGGCACAGCTCAACAATCTCCAGCAACAGCTCGCGACTGTATACGGCCCCGGTTGGATTGTTGGGGTTGATAATCACAATTCCGCGGGTTCTTGGGCCAATCTTGCTCTTGATATCCTCAAGATCGGGAAACCAGTCGGCCGCTTCATCGCAGCGATAGTGGCGCGCCTTGCCGCCCGCCAGGTTAACCGCCGCGGTCCACAGTGGATAGTCAGGGGAGGGAACCAACACCTCGTCATCGGTATTGAGTAGCCCCTGCATGGCCATCACAATCAATTCGGAAACACCATTACCTATATAGATATCTTCGATATCGACACCGAAGATCCCCTGGGACTGGTAATGCTGCACTATCGCCTTGCGGGCAGAGAACAAACCTTTGGACTCACAATACCCTTGGGCCGATGGCAGGTTGAGGATAACGTCACGAACTATCTCTTCCGGGGCTTCAAAGCCAAAGGGGGCCGGGTTACCTATATTGAGCTTAAGAATACGATGGCCTTCATCCTCCAACCGACGTGCTTCTTTATGTACCGGCCCTCGAATATCGTAACATACACTGTCGAGCTTATTGGATTTGATGATTGGCCGCATTACTACCTCGAAACTGGCTGATATGAAAGAGTTTAACCTTCGGCACAATACCTAATTTCAAGCGCCTTAGAAAGAGGGGTAAAGCCAAATTCTGTATTTGCGGCAGAACTTTCATCTTTAAAAGCAAAAAAACACGCATGATAAAAAGATAAAAAATCTGTATTTATTACAAAATTAAGTTTGAAGGACTGCTCTGGGTGCTAAGCAATAGCAGTTATCACAAAGTCGCCTTGAGTTTCTTTGAAATAAAAAGGCAGTTTAACTGAATGCTTATATGCAAATGCATGCAAAAAAGCATAAAAATGACATGTAAAACCCTTTGAATCATATGATGTTTTTTTTGGAATCGCCCGCAAGGTCAAAATTTGAACTGACTGACTCAATTTATGGTTGACTCATATCCAGTTGCGCATTATTTTCTGCGCGATGTTTTTAGCAAGGCTCCAACAAAAGCGACCAGTTGTTACTGTCCGTCTGGCGGAAAGCCGTAAATAAAGCAGTTGTTTTGGTGGTGTCTTCAACGCCCCACATGACTTTATAGGGCCGCAAGGCCATCTTTTTGAGGACCTAAGTGCATGTCTGAGCCGACAGCGTTAAGTCTTGTTCCCCCCATAGTTGTATTGGTGCTGGCCATTTGGCTGCGTCGTCCCATCCTGGCCTTAATCATAGGTGCCGTCAGCGGGCTATTGCTTCTTGACCCCAGTCAGGTGCTGAACAGCTTTGCCGATATCTCTCTCAAGGTGATGGCCGATGAGACCATAGGTTGGTTAATCCTGGTGTGTGGCAGTTTCGGTGCCCTGATAGCCTTATTGGTGCGCACAGGTGGCGCCTTGGCCTTTGGCCGTAAAGCGCTCAAACTCGCCAAAGGGCCACGCTCATCTCTGCTGATGACCTTTGTGCTAGGCCTGGTGATCTTTATTGATGATTACCTGAATGCACTCACAGTCGGCGAAACCATGAAACGGGTTACAGACAGGTTCAAGATTTCCCGTGAGATGCTGGCCTATGTGGTTGACTCCACCGCAGCGCCGGTATGTGTGTTGGTGCCGCTATCCACCTGGGCGGTGTTTTTCGGCGGACTTCTGGTCAACAACGGTGTGGCCGCCGAAGGCGAGGGGATCCAAATTTATATGCAGGCGATCCCTTATATGTTTTACGCCTGGTTGGCGGTTGCCATGGTGCTGCTGGTCATCCTTGGCATAGTACCGGCCATAGGACCCATGAAAAAGGCGCAGCTCGCGGCGGCGGCCGGCAATCCGGCCAAAGAGCAGATAGATCTGGATGAAGTTCAGACTTCAGATGAATATGCCGTGCGCGCCATGGAGGAGGAGTTTGAGCAGGCCGACAAGCAAGGTAAGCTGCATAACTTCCTGGTGCCAATTTTGCTGTTGGTTGGTTTTACCGTTTACTTTGATATCGATGTCTGGAAAGGCTTGTTGGCAACACTGGTGATTACCCTGCCATATTACGCGGTGCAGCGTTTGATGCCCTTGTCCGAGATGATGGATCAGATGATAGATGGCTTCAAGAGCATGCTGCCGGCCATAGGCACGGTTATCGCCGCCTTTGTGTTTAAGGATGTTTGCGACCAACTGTTGCTGCCTCAATATGTGATTGAGTCCCTGAGTCCCTTTATGACGCCAAAACTCTTGCCTGCAGTGGTGTTTGTGGCCATGGCAATTCTGGCCTTTGCCACCGGGTCCAGCTGGGGGATTTTTGCGGTGACCATTCCTATTGTAATGCCGCTGGCTCAATCTGTGGGGGCTGATATACCGCTGGTGATAGGTGCCTTGCTGTCGGCTTCATCTTTTGGTAGCCAGGCTTGCTTCTACTCGGACTCCACCGTTCTGGCGGCGCAAGGGTCGGGCTGTAACCTGGTAAGCCATGCGGTGACCCAGTTACCCTATGCCTTGATAGCAGCAGTACTTACCTTTATTGGCTTTATCATAGTCGCATGATTAGTCGCATGATTAGTTGAATGACGGCTGTTTCAAAGCCTGAGCCTACCAACAAAAATCCCCAAGGTTATCCGCGGGGATTTTTTTATCAAAAGGTTGCCGCAAGAAGCCATCAATAAAAGCGGATGCAAAAGGTTCAATAGCTCGACATATCAAACGCTTCTCGGCAGTATTGTGAATAACGATACAGGGAATTTGCCTTCTATGGTGTTTGTCAGTGAGTACCACAAGGCTTAAGGACAGAGCTGCATGCATATATTCTTTGCCATTACTGCACTACTGTTATTACTCATAACACCTCTAAGCAGTAACAAGAGCCGTTGGTTTACCCCATCACCTCGCCAGGCTATGGCTTTTATCAGCGTTCTTTGGCTAATTGTCTGGGGCTGCTCTGCAATTTTCAAAACTATACTTCCCGATGCTTCAGGCTCAGGTGTGATAAGTGCTATTGCAGGCTTGGTACTGGTTATTTTGCTTATTTTTGCCGGTATCTTAATGATCACCCGGATGGATGGAAAACACAGTGCCAAACGAAGTGCGGCACTTAAGGTTTTTCGCGCCAAACAGCGGCAAGATTATGGTCAAACCCCTTTGATTGAACATTTTAATGTTACTCAAAACCAGGATACTGCAGGTCAGCTCATCTCCTTAAACGCGGAGATCGTTTTTAAACGCGATCCCTTAATTGAAGACCACAACATTAAGATAATTGTCTTTGTGGATACCAATAGCCAGACTCAAGGGGCTTCCCTTTATGAAAATGTACTCTTCTCATCCCGCATGGCACTCCAGTGCCAGTCGGAAAGTTCACTCGTCTACCAAGTGGAGATAGAGGCTGCAGAGATAAGGAACGAGCTGAACCGAATAAGAGGCAGGTTGAAAGACTGTTCAAATGAAGAGTTAACGGGGAAGGATGAGAGTGATATCAAACTCGACTACTCTGTGTATGTAATCGGTCCTGATTATATTACGGAGCTAGCTGAGAAACCCGGTATATGCTTTACCTCTTTGTCTGATGAGGCGCTCGCTTTGCGGGACTATTATCCGGGAGGCTCCCCCTATGAAGCAGCTTACCCTGCCTTATCGAATGAGAAGTTAATGCTCAATACCCGTTTACGACTGACAAACCAATAACAAGATGTGTTTTTTACGGTACAAAAAAGCCAGCAATGATGCTGGCTTTTACAAAGGAGGGCGATTTAATTAAACGCGCTTCTTGAATTCACCGGTGCGGGTATCGATTTCAATCTTGTCGCCTTCTTTAACGAAGTCGGCAACCATCACCTTAAGATCTGTACCTACGATAGAAGCAGGCTTCATTACCTTACCTGAGGTATCACCACGGGCGGCAGGTTCGGTGTAACCTACTTCGCGAATGATAGTGGTAGGCAGTTCTACAGAGATGGCTTTACCTTCGTAGAAAGTAACCTGACAGATCTCTTCCATTCCATCAACTATGTAGTTGATGGCATCACCCATGTTTTCGGCTTCAACGTCATACTGGTTGAAGTCTGCGTCCATAAAGACATACATAGGATCAGCAAAGTAAGAGTAGGTGCACTCCAGGCGCTCGAGCTGAATATCTTCCAGCTTGTCGTCAGCCTTGAATACAGTTTCAGTGCCGGAACCTTGCAGCAGGTTCTTCAGCTTCATCTTTACCACAGCAGCGTTACGGCCGGATTTGTTGAACTCGGTCTTGAGTACAACCATAGGGTTGCCGTCAACCATGATAACGTTACCTGCGCGGACTTCCTGAGCAGTCTTCATTACGTATGTTCCTATATAAGCGGTTTTTCAATTCAGCGCAGAATCTTAGCGGGTTTTGGCCATTAGCACTAGCCTGTTTGCCAGATCTGCTTCATTTATTGCTTCAGCCGGCCATTTTTTTGCGTGTTGCATCAATGTCGGCATGGCAGAATTCAGTGCCAGCCAGCTTTGGCTGGCTTGGGCTCCCTGGTCGCAGTTGAACGCGGTATTCAGCGTTCGCCAGGTTTGGGCGACAAGGGGAGGCAGATTATGGCAGTATCGTGCCATAAAAGCATCCAATTTTACCAGATGTGCTTGTTCTTCCTGCTGATAGATATGCCAGATAAAAGGTTTGCCAGCCCACTGAGCTCTTAAAAAAGAGTCTTCCCCGCGAACTATGTTGAAATCGCAACTCCACAACAGCCGATCATAGCCATCTTGATCTGTCATCGGCAGGACTTGCACCTTGAGTGCGCCGCGACTGAAACTCTGGCCTGCTTGCCAACTGACAGGATCTTGCCAGTCGACTTTGGGTCCTGAATCCTGGTTAAATTGCTCAAGCAAAGGCGCGATACAACCTAAGCTGCGCCCCTTGGGGACTAACAGTTGTACCCGCCGCTCACTTTGCTGCCAAAGTTCCAGCAACGCCGGCAAGGCTTGGGTCTCGTAGCTGAACAGGCTAATGAGGTAATCATCAGTGCCAATATCACTAAGCCCCATCTTTGCCAAGTGTGCCATGGCGTGTTCAGGCTTTGCTTGCCAGGCATCACGCTCGCTAAACAGCGACTGCTCGCAGATGAGTCCGCCTGACTTTGGGGTAAAGCCCGGAAAGAAAAAGGTCTTCTTGACCCCTTTGAGCGCCGGCGAACTGAGACCGTGGCAATCATCTATCCAACTCTCGGCGCTGAGATAATCCAGATTTATCCATTTCGGTGCCTTGGCAAGCTCAGGCAGGCTTGTCAGCACTTCCGAGGGCAAGTCGCAAGCAAAGGCTTCTATCAATACTTCGCCCGGTTGCCAGGCTCGGGGTAGGGGAGACAGCCAATGGATGACTTCAACACCACCAAAGTGTTGACTGACAAGGGCCGGGTTTAACTCGGGTAAAATGTGCGTAAAGCTGTTGAGGTCATCGACCCACAAACGTACCTTAATGCCATATTCGCCGGCCAGCTGCCGCGCCAGGCGCCAGGTAACGCCTATGTCGCCATAGTTGTCCACCACAGTACAGAAGATATCCCAATGACGCAGATTATCGGCTTGCATCTTGTTTCTGTTTCCTGAGTAATAGCCAATAAAAAGGCGGCCATATAGGCCGCCGGAGAGTTACCGGGGAGCGAATATCAGTCTTCCAGCTCGGCCAGACACATCTCTTCGTAAATCTGTTTAACCCAGGCGTCGACACGCTCTTCGGTCAATTCGGGCTGGCGGTCTTCATCTATACCCAGACCAACAAAATGCTTGTCGTCAACCAGCCCTTTAGAGGCTTCGAAGTTGTAGCTGTCAGTCGGCCAATGGCCAATGACTATTGCGCCGCGCTCTTCAACGATATCTCGGACCATACCCATGGCATCGAGGAAGTACTCGGCATAGTCTTCCTGATCGCCGCAACCGAAAATGGCCACCAGCTTATCGGTAAAATCAATCTGCTCCAGCTCAGGGAAGAAGTCATCCCAGTCACATTGAGCTTCACCATAGTACCAGGTTGGGATCCCGAAGATCAGCAGGTCGTATTCGGCGATCTGCTCTTTGGTGCTCTTGGCGATATCCTTCACCTCAACCATCTTCTTGCCCAGTTTCTTCTGGATCATCTTGGCTACAGCTTCGGTGTTACCTGTATCGCTACCGAAAAAAAGACCTACAGTTGCCATTGTCTTTCCTTTAATGTCTAGTTCGCTATTTACTTCGATCTTTCCTGACAGGGGCTAACCTAGCTGCTCCTGAAGGATCAATTCTATTAACTGGCTGCGGCTGATGTTACTGGCCAAAGCCTTCTCATTCAAGGCGTCATATAAATCTTGTGACACTTTTAACTCTATTCGTTTCAGACCCTTCGCCCGATCCCGCATGATCTGGTTACGTTTATTCACCTTGAGCTGCTGCTCGCGGGGCAGAGGATTGCTTCTGGGCCGTCCGCGGCGCTTTTCAGTGGCAAAAAGGTCTATGGTTGTTCTATCTGTTGCTTCTTTTGCCATTTGAAATCTGATGTTTAACCTATACCTGAGCCTTCCCAGGTCATTTGAATTATCCCCTTGGCAACAAAGCCTGCACAGCCAAGGAAGAGTACCAACCAAACAATGAAGCGACCAAACTTGGGTACGTTACCCTGATTGAGTACATCCCTGATGGCCATACCGATAAAAAAGAAAATTGCTGCGAAAAACAGATCCAGTCCAACGGCTTCTATCTGTTGCATATACTGGTTCAACACGCTGCAGCCTCCCGGTGTTCCCTAGCCAAAAAGAGGCGCGAATATAGCATATTGGTTCAGGGGCTGCTACCGCATTTACCCTCAGCAAGGGCTTGGATATTAATCGTTACTGTCAATGAAGTCGGACACTATACGGTTGAATATCGCCGGTTTCTGGGCGTGTAGCCAATGCCCGCACCCCTCCAGGGTCTTGGCTTTGACCTTAGGAAACTGAGCCACAATCTCTTCTTTGTAAGCGGCGGTCACATAGTTTGACTCGCTGCCCCGGATCATCAAGGTGGGCCCTTGATAGCTAAGTTGGCCACCGCAGCGCTCAGGGCCATTATGCCAACCTATGATAGCCGGATAACTGTCAATCAGCCCTGGCAGATTCATCTTCCACTCAAAGCCGGATTCGCCGCGGCGCAGGCTCTTGAGCAAAAACTGCGCCGTCGCCTCATCGATCTCATGATTCAAAAGATGTGCCAGCGCCTGACGTCTGTCTTTAATATCCAAAGGCATGCTGCTTAGACCGGCAAACACTTTTTCGTGTCTCGGCGAGTAGGCCACAGGCGCGATATCAGCGGCGGTCAATGACTGTACCCGCTGCGGATAAGCCAGCGCGGTTGCCATGGCAATCTTACCGCCCATGGAATGGCCCACCAGATGCACCTTGTCTATAGCCAGTTCATCAAGCAGGGACACAAGCGCTTTTGCAAGCCCAGGATAGTCCATTTGCGGCCAATGTTCGCTCTGACCATGATTGGGGCAGTCTATCCTTATTACCCGATGATTTTGCTCAAGCAGAGCCCCAAGTGATTTGAGATTATCCAAATCACCGAATAGGCCATGGATCAGCAACACCGGACTACCGCTTCCGGTCGAAACAAAGTGCATACAGCCCCCTCACAGTGAGTTTGTTGCCAGTATTTCAGCAGGGGGCAAATTCTGCGACAAAGGTCAGTATTTGACAAGGATGGATGCGGATTTAACACTGGCTTTGACTGCTTTTTCAACAAATTGGCTGTGCAAGTCATAGGTTTGTAACTCTATTCTCGCATTTTGATGGATTGAGCCTTCCACCGCTGGAGAGTTATGGCATACTTTGAGCCAAATCGCAGCCGCGCCCCAGATGTGCTTTGACGGCAATGTCATGGCGGCTGCATAGAACAAGTTGAAACTAAAGGAATCGGGCCATGAAATATATTGAGGTGGATGAGGAACTGTATCGCTTTATTGCCGGGAAAACCGAAAGGATAGGCGAAAGCGCATCGGATATTCTTCGTCGACTGCTGGGCTTGGATGTGACAGCCGTTGAACCCAAGGCACCGGTTGAACTCAGCCAGCCAAGCATGGAGCAGGGTTATCGTCCCAATACATTACCCGAGGCCGAGTCAACCCTGGACTTTGACAACCTGTTTAGCAGTGCGGCTATCGAAGCCCAAAAGGGGGCTGTTGGCCGTTTTCTGTTTGCCCTCGAATGTCTCTATAACCAGGATCAGCAAGGATTTGAGCAGGTACTGCAGGTTCAGGGGCGTGATCGCCTCTATTTTGCTACCTCGAAGGAAGCCTTGCTTAAGGCCAGTAAATCGGCCAACCCCAAAGAAGTCGGCAGCAGTGGTTTTTGGGTAACCACCAATAACAACACTGCCAAGAAGCACACCATTTTGTCTGAAGTGTTGGAAAAGATGGGCTGCGACGGCGACAAGGCCAAAGAGATAGCCGATAAGGCACTGCCACTTAAGGCATAAATCTTTATTCCAACATCCGCCATCAAGGAGCACTATTTTGGCTATTCATGAGCGGGCCGGTAAGAAGGCCATGCAGAAGGATCTGGTTAATATTCCGCGGCTGATGAGCCATTATTACCGAATTGTCCCCAACTGTGATGACCCGGCCCAAAGGGTGTGTTTTGGCACCTCGGGGCACAGGGGCAGTTCCTTCAGCGGCAGCTTCAATCAAAACCATATCTGGGCCATTACCCAGGCAGTGGTAGATTACCGCCAATCCCAGGGGATTGAGGGTTCACTCTATCTGGGCATGGACACCCATGCCTTATCTGAAGCGGCTTATATTTCGGCCATCGAAGTCTTGCTGGCCAACAATGTAAAGTTGGTGGTGCAAGAGAGCCAGGGCTTTACGCCTACGCCTGTCATTTCCCATGCCATAGTTAGCGCAAACCGAAATGCCGCCGAGCTCAGCGATGGCATTATTATTACCCCGTCCCACAATCCACCTCAGGATGGCGGAATTAAGTACAATCCGCCCCATGGTGGGCCGGCAGAAGGTGAGATTACTGCCTGGATTGAGCAGCGAGCCAATGACTATCTCAAGGCACAGCTGGAAGGGGTCAGGAAACTCAACTACGGCGTAGCCGTCAGTATCGGACTCATCAAGGAAACCGATCTTATAGAGCCCTATGTTGCCGATCTCGCCTCTGTAGTAAATATGCAAGCCATCAAAGATGCCGGCGTTCGCATAGGTGTCGACCCTCTGGGCGGCTCAGGCATCCATTACTGGCCACATATTGTCCGCCGTTATGGCGTGAATATCACAGTGGTCAACGACCGGGTCGATCCCAGCTTCGGCTTTATGCCACTGGATAAAGACGGCAAAATCCGCATGGACTGCTCATCGCCTTTTGCCATGGCAGGCCTGCTTAAGCACATGGATGAGTTCGATATCTGCCTTGGGAATGATCCCGACTACGACAGACACGGGATAGTCTGCCCAGAGACAGGTTTGATGGACCCCAACCACTTTTTGGCGGTGGCGATAGATTACCTGCTGGAGCACAGACCCGACTGGCCGCAGACGCTGCAAATTGGCAAGACCTTGGTTTCCAGTGGCATGATAGACAAGATAGTTGCCTCACACGGTCGCAAGCTTTGTGAAGTGCCGGTTGGTTTCAAGTGGTTTGTCAGTGGTTTGAGTGAAGCCAGCCTGGCCTTTGGCGGCGAAGAAAGCGCCGGCGCCGCCTTCCTTCGACGTGACGGCACAACCTGGTGCACGGACAAAGACGGTTTTATTCTCGGGCTGCTGGCCGCTGAAATCCTCGCCGTAACCGGCAAAAACCCAGCCGAGCGTTATGCAGAACTGGCTGCGATACACGGTCATTGCTTCTACAAACGGATAGACAGCCCCATCAATGCCAAGCAAAAGGCGCGCTTTGCCACCCTCAATGCAGATACCCTGGGGGCAGAGACTTTGGCCGGAGACAAGATTAAGGCGGTACTGACCAAGGCCCCCGGCAATGATGGTGCCATTGGCGGTATTAAGGTGCTAACCGACAACGGCTGGTTTGCCGCCAGACCTTCAGGTACTGAGGCACTCTATAAAATTTACGCCGAAAGCTTTGTCAGCGAGCAGCATCTGCAGCAGATACTGGAACAGGCGAGAGCTCTGATAACCAGCGCCCTAAAAGGCAAGCCGAACTGAGCTTAAGAGATTGCCAATTCAGTAAAAAAGCGCAGCCGTGAACACAGTTGCGCTTTTTTATTTCCGGGGATCAATATTCAAGATGGCAACTGGGCAAGTTATTCTTCTGGATATAATCCTGATGATATTCTTCCGCACGATGAAACTGTTTCACTGGAACAATTTCCGTCACTATGTGCCGCTGACCCCACTTACCACTACGAGCCAACGCCAGTTTTGAGGCCTCAGCCTGCTCCTTCTGCTCTTTGCTATGAAAAAAAATCACGCTCCGATACTGGGTGCCGATATCACCACCTTGGCGATTGAGACTGGTGGGGTTGTGATTGCTCCAGAAAACTTGCAGCAGCTCGGTAAATGAAACCTGGGCTTCATCGAACTCCACCTGAACCACTTCGGCATGGCCGCTGTTTCCCTGTTTTACCTCTTCATAGCGGTTGATTCTATCATCACCGCCCATATAACCACTGGTGGCGTTTAATACCCCGGGCACTTGACGAAAGAAATACTCCACCCCCCAAAAACAACCGCCACCGAATGTTGCTACCGCCATTAAATTTACCTCTAGATGTCCAGATGGCCAAAATTATGCGTGATAAGTTTTTCCGGCGCAAGTGGTGTATTTGTCGGAGTGGCTTTTTTGCTCCTTAGTTAGATAAGAACTATCTGAAACCAGTTCGCAAGCCTGGCATTGGATAGCTTTGGTCACATAACCAATTTAATAAGCTGTGGTACTATGAAACCTTGCTCTCTGGCGCTGGTCTCAACAAGCAAACGCATTGCAACAAGTTCCCAGGAGACAGCGTTAATGGAAACAACAGCCAAATCGGCAATAAGAAGGAGTATTTCGTGTTACAAGCCCTGAAGGATAATCCTGACTTCCTGTCATTGACTCTGAATAACCCCAATTCATTGGAGAGTATTAGTGGCACGCTTGGCGACCACACCCGGATAGCGATTTGGGACACAGGAGTCTTGCTGTTTGAACCTCTGAACAACCAGAGTGATAAAGATATCGTGCTGTCATCCGGGGTACACGGCAATGAAACTGCACCTATCGAACTGTGTAATGGCATTATCAAGTCGCTGTTAAAGCAAGAAATACGGGTAGGGCAGCGAGTACTGTTCATGTTCGGTAACCCGGCGGCAATTAACCGTGGCACTCGTATTGTCGATGAAAACCTCAACCGGCTGTTCAGTGGCGAGCATTCAAATCCCCCCGGGCTGGTGAACCCGGAGCGGATCCGCGCCAAGAAATTGGAAACTTATGTCACACGTTTCTTCGAAGACGCACCACAAGGGGCAAGACAGAGGATCCATTACGATCTGCACACCGCCATTCGCGGCTCCAAGCATGAAAAGTTTGCCATCTATCCCTATCGACCGGGTAAGGCTTACAGCCGCGAACAATTGATGTTCCTGGAGGCGGCCGGAGTCGATACCGTGTTGCTGCATCACGAACCCACAACTACTTTCAGCTATTTCTCGTCAAATCAGTTTGGCGCCGACGCCTTTACCATTGAACTTGGCAAGGTTTACCCCATGGGACAAAACGATATGACACGTTTTATCGCCACCCGGGAGATGCTGAGCCGTTTGATCTGCAAGCAATCGCTCGAACTCGAGGAGCAGGCGCTTGAGCGGGTCAATATCTATCAGGTCTGTAGGGTCATCAATAAGCAGGCCGACGACTTTGAATTTACCTTCGCCAGCGATGTGGAAAACTTCACAGCTTTCCCCAAGGGATATGTGCTGGCGCGGGAAGCGGGCCGGGATATTCGAGTAGAGCAGGACTCGGAAGCCGTGGTGTTTCCCAACGCCAAGGTGCCCATTGGCCAACGTACAGTGATCTGCCTGGTTCAGGCCACAGAGGTGCCATTGGCCTGAATTGTAAACCAATATATACGCGCCGATCCCATGCTAGTTGGCAAAGCACCCAAGGCGGGAGTTGCTTGCTAGTTTACGTTAACGTAATGTTCGAGGCGCGTACTGAAAAAATCGGTAGGGCCGGTTTCGAGCCGGACAAACCCAGAGATAACAAGAGCACACTATGAGCAACGCAACAAAGATGAATGAGACGGTGCATCGGGTGAGTTTTTTGAACAAGGACTCGCTGCATATCCCTGTACTCAAAATACTTCAGGCCGACGGCACCACCTATGAAGAGGCAGTATTGCCCGTCATAGATGAAGCCCTGTCACGCAAGATATTCGATACCTGTGTCTTTACCCGTGTCCTGGACGAACGTATGTTGGGCGCCCAGCGTCAGGGAAGGATCAGTTTTTACATGACCTGTATCGGTGAAGAAGCCGCCGTTATCGGCAGTGCCGCCGCGCTGGATGACAAGGATGTGATCCTTGCCCAGTACCGCGAACATGCCGCATTGCGTTATCGAGGCTTTACCACTGAGCAGTTTATGAACCAGATGTTCAGCAATGAGAAAGATCTGGGCAAAGGCCGGCAGATGCCTATTCACTACGGCAGCCGTGAACTCAACTATCAAACCATCTCTTCACCGCTGGCGACTCAGATCCCGCAGGCATCCGGCGTAGGTTACTCGCTGAAGATGCAGGGCAAGCGTAATGTCGCTATCTGTTACTTCGGTGAAGGTGCCGCCTCTGAAGGTGATTTCCATGCCGGTCTTAATATGGCCGCAGTTCACAAAGCGCCGGTCATCTTCTTCTGTCGCAACAACGGCTACGCCATCTCAACCCCTACGGAAGAGCAGTACGCCGGTAACGGCATAGCCAGCCGCGGCGTTGGTTATGGCATGCACACCATCAGAGTCGACGGTAACGATATGCTGGCGGTTCTGGCCGCAACGCAGCAAGCCAGAGCCTACGCGCTTGAAAACAACGCGCCTGTGCTGATTGAAGCCATGACCTACCGCCTGGGTGCCCACTCATCTTCCGACGACCCATCCGGTTATCGCTCCAAAGAGGAAGAAGCCAAGTGGCAACAGCACGACCCTGTGAAACGCTTCAAGTTGTGGCTTATCAACAAAGGCTGGCTCAAGGAAAGCGACGAGACCGAGCTGTATGAGAAGTATCGCGAGGAAGTGCTGGCCGCGGTAAAAGTGGCCGAAAAGGTTCCGGCACCAGCCATAGACGCCATCATAGAAGACGTTTTTGATCAGCCGACAGCGGCGCTCAAGCAGCAATTAACCGAGCTTAAGGCCCACGTTGCCAAGTATCCGAAAGCCTATCCTAAAACAGCAGGGAGATCATAAGCGTGGCACAGATGAATATGTTACAGGCCATCAATAATGCCCTGACCATAGCGATGGAAGCCGACGAAAAAATGCTGGTTTTCGGTGAAGACGTAGGCCATTTCGGCGGTGTGTTCCGGGCAACTTCCGGTTTGCAGGAAAAGTTTGGCCGTGAGCGCTGTTTCAATACTCCACTTACAGAACAGGGGATTGCCGGCTTTGCCAACGGCCTGGCTTCCAACGGCATGACGCCGGTAGCGGAAATCCAGTTTGCCGACTACATCTTCCCGGCGTTCGATCAAATCGTCAACGAAGCGGCCAAGTTCAGATACCGCAGCGGCAACGAGTTTGATGTCGGCGGCCTGACCTTCAGAACCCCCTATGGCGGCGGCATTGCCGGCGGTCATTACCACTCCCAGTCACCGGAAGCCTACTTTACCCAAACACCCGGTCTTAAGGTGGTGGTTCCCCGTAACCCATACCAAGCCAAGGGTTTGCTGCTGGCCTCCATTCGCGATAAGAACCCAGTGGTCTTCTTCGAACCCAAGCGCCTGTACCGCGCCTCTGTCGGCGATGTGCCGGAAGGCGATTATCAACTGGAGCTGGGTAAAGCCGAAGTGGTTCGTGAAGGTAAAGATATTACTCTGCTTGCCTGGGGCGCGCAGATGGAAATCATAGAGAAAGCAGCCGATATGGCCAAAGAGGAAGGTATTGACTGTGAAGTCATCGACCTTCGTACTCTCGCGCCTTGGGATGTGGAAACCGTGGCCGAGTCGGTGAAAAAGACCGGCAGATTGCTCATCAACCACGAAGCGCCGCTGACCGGTGGTTTTGCCGGTGAAATTGCCGCTACCATCCAACAGGAATGTTTCCTGTACCTGGAGTCGCCCATCAGCCGGGTCTGTGGTCTGGATACGCCATATCCATTGATCCACGAAAAAGAATATATGCCGGATGCGCTTAAAACCTTTGAAGCCATCAAGGCCTCGGTGAATTTCTAGGAGAGCCAGGATGATTAAAGATTTTATTTTGCCCGACATAGGCGAAGGTGTTGTCGAGTGTGAACTGGTGGAATGGTTGGTGACTGAGGGCGATAGCGTCGCCGAAGATCAACCCGTTTGTGATGTGATGACAGACAAGGCACTGGTGCAAATTCCTGCGCCTTTCCCCGGTGTTATCAGTAAGCTTTATTACGCCAAGGGTGAAATTGCCAAGGTGCATGAGCCTTTGTATGCCGTGGAAGTGGACGCTGTAGACAGTGAAGCGCCAGCAGCCAATGTGGCCGGCGCCGATACCGCTGCATCGCCTAGCACTAACGCTGCGGCTAGTGTCGGTAGCCAGGTGGAAGACTTTATGCTGCCGGATATTGGCGAGGGCATAGTCGAGTGCGAACTGGTGGAGTGGCTGGTCGCAGAAGGCGACACTGTGGTTGAAGATCAACCCATCTGCGATGTAATGACAGACAAGGCACTGGTGCAAATCCCGGCGATGAAGGCCGGTAAAATCGTCAAGCTGCACTACCGTAAGGGGCAGTTGGCCCAAGTGCATCAGCCACTGTTTGCCATTGAAGTTGCCGCTGAATCCGCCAGTGCACCTGTGGCTCAAACCGCTGCAGCAAGTGCATCATCTGGCTCAACCTCTGCCGCCTCTCAAGCCCAGACTCAAGCCCATAGCGGTTCGCAAACTGCTGGCAGCAGTATGGTGCCCCAAGGTAAGGCGCTGGCGAGCCCAGCGGTAAGACGTATGGCTCGCAGCCTGGATGTCGATATCGCCAAAGTGCCTGGCAGTGGTAAAAACGGCCGGGTCTACAAAGAGGATATCGAGCGTTTCCTCAAGGGGGCGACTCCTCAGGCACAACCCCAAACTTTGCCACAGGGCCAAGTGCAAACCGGCACAGCGGCAACTGCAAACGACAGGGTAGAGCCTATCAAGGGCGTTCGCGCTGTGATGGCGCGGATGATGACGGAGTCAGTTTCCAGCATTCCGCACTTTACTTACTGCGAAGAGCTGGACTTGACCGAGCTTATCGCCCTTCGTGAAGCGATGAAGGCCAAGTACTCCAATGACGAGCTTAAGCTGACCATGATGCCTTTCTTTATGAAGGCCATGTCGCTGGCGCTGACCGAGTTTCCGGTGATCAACAGCCGAGTGAACGCCGATTGCACTGAGCTCACCTATCTTGGCCGTCATAACATAGGTATGGCCGTTGACTCCAAGGTTGGCTTGTTGGTGCCCAACGTCAAGGATGTGCAGGATAAGTCGATTCTGGATGTCGCCGCCGAAGTTACCCGTCTGACCCAGGCAGCGCGCTCGGGTAGAGTCGCACCGACCGATCTTAAAGATGGCAGCATCTCTATCTCCAACATAGGCGCTCTGGGCGGCACTGTGGCGACACCTATCATCAATAAACCTGAAGTGGCGATTGTGGCCTTGGGTAAGGTGCAAACCCTGCCGCGTTTCAATGCCAAGGGTGAGGTCGAAGCCCGTAAACTGATGCAGGTCAGTTGGTCAGGTGACCACAGAGTAATAGATGGCGGCACTATTGCCCGCTTCTGTAATCTGTGGAAACAGTATCTTGAGCAGCCGCAGGAAATGCTGCTGGCGATGAGATAATCATAAAGGCCCTGCAATGCGGGGCCTTGTTTTAGGTGTGTTTCGGGAGCAGCACTCTTCTTGCCTTCTTAAGGCAATGGCTTTATTTGATCCCAAGCACAAAGTGGTTACGATTTGATGGCAGATTTCGTATAATCGCCAACAGTATTAGTCGCATTGGGTCTGTTATGAGTCAGGTAGCACCAAGCATAGAACACATTCAATATCCTTTCCCGCCAAAACCGGTTCCCTTGTCTGAACAGGAAAAAAGCGAATACAAAGCCAGGATTAAGCAACTGCTCAAGGAGCAGAATGCCGTGCTGGTTGCTCACTACTATACGGATCCTGAAATTCAGGCACTGGCCGAGGAAACCGGTGGCTGCGTTTCCGACTCGTTGGAAATGGCGCGTTTTGGTCGCGATCATCCTGCCAAGAAGCTCATCGTTGCCGGGGTTAAGTTTATGGGGGAAACCGCCAAGATCCTTAGCCCGGAAAAAACCATTCTGATGCCGACTCTGGAAGCCACCTGTTCTCTGGATGTTGGCTGTCCTATTGAGCAGTTCAGTGCCTTCTGTGATGCGCACCCGGATCACACAGTTGTGGTCTATGCCAACACGTCGGCTGCGGTCAAAGCCCGGGCCGATTGGGTGGTGACTTCCAGCATAGCGCTGGAAATCGTGGAACACCTGGACAGTGAAGGCAAAAAAATCATCTGGGGGCCAGACCGTCACTTGGGCAGTTATATTGCCAAGCAAACCGGTGCCGAGATGTTGATGTGGCAGGGCGAGTGTATCGTTCACGATGAATTCAAGGCCAGGGCCTTGCGTCAATTAAAGGCGCAGCACCCGAACGCCGCGATTCTGGTTCACCCTGAATCTCCGGCGAGTGTGGTGGAAATGGCCGATGCGGTAGGTTCAACCAGCCAGTTGATCAAAGCTGCCCAGACCATGGACAATGATACCTTTATCGTGGCCACCGACAGAGGCATCTTCTACAAGATGCAACAGGCAGCACCGGGCAAGACCCTGATTGAAGCCCCAACCGGCGGTGAAGGCGCCACTTGCCGCAGCTGTGCTCACTGCCCCTGGATGGCAATGAATGGCCTCAAGGCGATAGCCAGTGCGCTGGAAAGCCAGGACAACAGCCAGCATGAGATCTTTGTCGATGAGGCGCTGCGTCAAGGGGCTCTGGTGCCTCTGACCCGGATGCTGGATTTTGCCAAGACCCTCAACATGCAAGTCAAAGGCAACGCCTGATAAACCCGCAAGAGTTTGAACCAAGTCAAAGAGCCTGCAAATGCAGGCTCTTTTTCCATTTACACTCGGTTTCATCGACTATACTTGCCGACGTATGCTAAAAATTGTATTTCATAGCAATAAATTAGTAAGTTAGCTGCTTAAAGGATGCATCAATGAAATGGCAATGGATTGAAAATCTTCCTCTGAAACACAAATTTCTCTTGGTTATCCTGCCGCCTTTTATTGCGGCAACCCTGTTTGGTATTTTGTTGTTCAGCGATCGGCTGTCGCTCGCCAATGGCCTGGAAGAAGTGCTGGATCTCAGTGAACTGGCGGTGGTTAACTCGGCGCTGGTGCATGAGTTGCAAAAAGAGCGCGGCATGAGCGCCGGTTATCTCGGCTCCAAGGGCAAGAGTTTTGCCGACAAACTACCGGGCCAGCGGCAACTCACAGATAATCAACTCCAACAATTCAATGATTTCTTGAATAATCATCAGCTTCCCACCGATTTTGCCGCTGATTTAACCGAGGCAAGGAACAGCATTGCCCGCTTGAGAGAAATTCGCAGCCAGGTTGATAGACAAGGGATAAGCGTTGCTGAAGAAGTGGCGTTTTACACTCAGCTGAATAAATTACTGTTGTCGATTGTCGATCTCAGTGTACAGAAGGGCGGCGATCAACAAATTGCCATGCAAGCTGCAGCGTTCTCGGCCTTTTTGCAGATGAAGGAACGCGCCGGTATCGAGCGGGCCGTACTGAGTTCAACCTTCGGCCAAAGTGAGTTCAAACCCGGTGTCTATCGCAAATTTATCACTCTGGTTTCCGAGCAAGACGCTTATCAGGAAAGGTTTGTGGCCTTGGCTGATGAAACCGCACTCAAGAATTTACAGGCATTGCAAGCCCAAGCCGCAGTGGCAGAAGTGGCTCGCTTGAGGGAATTGGCCTTTGGTCAGAAAGCCGAAGATCTCAAGTCTCAATCTCCCGAAACCTGGTTTACCCAATCCACTGCCCGTATCGATCTTCTGCATAAGTTTGAGCAGCAGCTGTCAGACAAACTGCTGGCAGAAACTCTGAGTAAACAGCAAAGCGCAGCCAATCAGACCTGGCTTCTACTCGGGATCATGGTGATAGGTCTGATCATTGTCAGTCTGGTCTCCAGCATCATACTCAAGTATCTGCACGGCAGCTTGAGGGAGTTACATCAGGGCGTAACCCGAGCCCGGGCTCACTATGACTTAAGCGTGCGTTTGCCCCATACGGGCAAAGATGAGTTTGGCGAGCTGGCCGAGTCCTTCAACAGTATGATGACCGACTTTGAACAGGTAATACTGCGCGTCCGCTCCAGCAGCAAGACCCTGCTTGGAGTGGTGCAACAGATGGAACAACACTCGACCCAGATGCAGGCCGATGTATCCGTTGGCTACAGTGAGACAGAACAAGTGGCTTCGGCGATGACAGAAATGAGCTCAACCGTACAGGAAATTGCCTCCAATGCGGTACGGGCCTCGGAAGCGTCCAATCAAGCCAGCACTGAGGCCAGGGAAGGGAGCCTGGAAGTGGGGCGCACGGCATCGGCCATCAATGAACTGGCTGAAGAGATTAGTTATGCCGCCGATGCAATATCCAAACTGGATAAAGATATTCACGGCATTGTCAGTGTACTGGAGGTCATCAGTGGCATAGCCGAGCAGACCAATCTCCTGGCTCTGAATGCCGCCATCGAAGCCGCCCGGGCCGGCGAAATGGGCCGCGGCTTTGCCGTGGTGGCCGATGAGGTGCGCAATCTGGCGCAGCGAGCACAATCTTCCACCGAAGATATTCGTAATATGACAGTAAGGCTCAAACAGGGCGCCGAAGTGGCGGTAGCCGCCATCACCAAAGGCAAGACGCAGGCGGGTACCAGTGTCGATGAGGCCAATCGCGCCGGTGAGGAACTCAGACGCATAGTTGAGCACGTGGAGGTTATCGATAGCATGAATGAACAGATAGCTGCCGCGACCCATGAGCAGTCGGCCGTCTCAGAAGAGGTGAATCGCAACGCTATGAAGATCAGCGATATTTACCGCAATACTCAGGATATCGCCAATGAGCTTGGCAAACTCAATGAGCTGTTGATTAAAGACGCCAACAAGATGAGCGATGAGGTGAGTAAATTCCGCCTCAATGAACATTGATTTCAGCATTTTTCACCTGTTTTGTTCAGCAAACACGCAAACGGATATTATGGCGGATTTTTGCTTGACCGGCATTCGCCTTTTGCGTAAAGTACCGCTCCATCAAGGGGATAGAGATATCTCTTGCTGAATGTGTTGATACGCACAGTAAATAGTATCGATGCGGTGAGGTGTCCGAGTGGCTGAAGGAGCACGCCTGGAAAGTGTGTATACGGCAACGTATCGAGGGTTCGAATCCCTCCTTCACCGCCAGATTTAGACGACGGGGTTCAGTTTAGGCTGAACCCCGTTTTCGTTTGTAAAGCTCAGGGGATGATAGGGGAGTCATCTCAGACTGTTCTGTCCTTCAAGGCTAAAAACCAAGCGAACGGATGATAATGCGCGATAAAGCATTGACCCGGCCTTTGGAGTTCTCTATAGTAGCGCCCCGTTGAGACGCAATGTCCAACGTACGGTGAGGTGTCCGAGTGGCTGAAGGAGCACGCCTGGAAAGTGTGTATACGGCAACGTATCGAGGGTTCGAATCCCTCCTTCACCGCCAGATTCTGATAACGGGATCCAGTATTAACTGGGTCCCGTTTTTCATTTCCGAACCTAACCGACATCACAAACAGGCTGAAGTCATCCGTAGCGCACTTCGTTGTCATATCCATGACAAATTTCCTTTCTGAGTGAATATCCTTCAAGTAATAAATTAAATGACTCAGAATCTGCCAAGGAGACTGTAACCCGGGCGAGGACAATGGTATAAATGGAGCCGATTTGTCCCTACATGTCCAATTACAGGAAAGCTGTCATGATTTTTTCTCAGATTACCGCCGCGCCGGCCGATCCCATTCTTGGTTTAACCGAGGCTTTTAAAGCCGATCCCCGCACGGATAAAGTCAACCTGGGTGTTGGCATCTATAAGGATGAGGCTGGCCAGACCCCGGTACTCAAGTCGGTCAAGTTGGCAGAGGCCAAGTTGCTCGAAGAGGAAAAGACCAAGAGCTATCTCGGTATTGAAGGGGTTGCCCTGTATAACCAGGCGGTTCAACAACTGCTATTCGGTAAAGACAACGCCATAATCGCCGATGGCCGGGCAGTAACGGCTCAGGCGCCGGGAGGTACCGGTTCACTGCGGGTCGCCGCCGAGTTTGTCCTGAGCAACACAGACAGCAAAACCATTTGGATCAGCAACCCAACCTGGGCCAATCACAAGAACATCTTCGAAACCGCCGGGCTTGAGATCAAAGAGTACAGCTATTATCAGGCAGAAACCCATGATCTCGACTTCGATGCCATGATGACAGATCTGCAACAGGCGAGTGAGGGTGATCTTGTGCTGCTGCACGGCTGCTGCCACAACCCGACCGGTATCGATCTGAATATCAATCAATGGCAGCAAGTTGCCAAACTGTGTGCCGAAAAGGGCTTGGTTCCCCTGTTTGACTTTGCTTATCAGGGCTTTGGCACTGGAATCGAAGAAGATGCCCAAGGGCTCAGAGCCGTTGCCGCCTTGGTGCCGGAGCTGCTAGTTGCCAACTCTTTCTCGAAAAACTTCGGGCTCTATAATGAGCGTATCGGCGCCGTGACTCTGGTGGCCAAAGACAGTGAATCAGCTGCCCGGGCTTTCAGTCAGGTTAAGCGTACCATTCGCGCCAACTACTCAAACCCGCCGGCTCATGGTGCCATGATTGTCAGCACTATTCTCAACGACGGTGAACTAAATGCCCTGTGGCAGCAAGAGCTGACTGAAATGCGCCAACGCATAGCCAGCATGAGAACTCTGTTCGTTGAGAGCCTCAAGGCCGAAGGCGTCGATCGCGACTTCAGCTTCATTTCTCGTCAAAACGGTATGTTCAGCTTCTCGGGCCTCAACAAAGAACAAGTTGCCAGGCTTAAAGATGAGTTCGGCGTCTACATTGTCGGCTCCGGCCGTATCAGTGTTGCCGGGATGACCAAGACCAATATGCCGGTTATCTGTAAGGCGATAGCCAAGGTGCTCTAAGCCTGTTGGATTTTGCCCAAGCTTAGAAAGGACAGCTGCGGCTGTCCTTTTTACTTATCCGGCCACAAAACCGGTCTTAAAAATGCTGCTCAGGCAATGAGTTTCTTCGGCTGCAGAGCTTGCACCAGGGCGCTGACCAAGGCGTCTCTGTCGTGACAACCACTCTGGATTGGGTCGGCAAGCGGCGAGCGATAAATCAATCCTTCCTGCGCAGGCTGACCATGACACAGCACAGCATCAATACGCCCTGTGCCTATGAGTTGCTGGCACCAATCCAGTTTGGCATTGAGACTGAGTTCGCCCGCCACTGAAGCCTCGGGCTTCAGATTATCGATAAATACCACTTTAGCGGCGCTGTTTTTAATGGCGGTGGCCAACTCGGGCAACAGCAAAGGCGGCATCAAGCTGGTGAGAAAGCTTCCCGGGCTTAAAATTATCAGTTCGGCAGCTGTCAAGGCCGCCACCGCTTCCTCTGTGGCCCGAACCATAGGTTCAAGATTCATTGCCACTGGCCGCTCTGCCATGCTGTCGACTTCCAGTTCACCAAACACCTTACTGCCGGATACATCGAGTGCCAAAAGATGTGTGGGTTGTTCCGACATGGGGTACAGACGGGTCTCGATTTTGAGTAGGCCGCGGATAAGATTGATAGCCTCAAGCGGCCGGACGCAGAGCTGATCCAACGCGGTCAGGATAAGATTGCCCAGGTTATGGCCGCTGAGTTCGTCCTGGCCATCAAATCTGTATTCGAACAACAAGGAGCCAACAGAAGGTTTATGGGCCAACTGGCTGAGACAGTTACGTAGATCGCCCCAGGCGATACAGTCATTGCTGTTTCTCAACCTGCCAGTGCTGCCGCCATTGTCTGTTGTCGCTACTATGCCGGTGAGGTGGTTACCCAGAAACGCCAAGGCTGACAGGACTCTTCCCAAACCATGGCCACCGCCAATGGCAACAACTTGCCGATATTGACTGAACAACTGCGCTTGCATAGCGGATCCTTGCTGCGGTTTCAAACCCTTTCATTCTACATTAGTGGGGGAAAGCTGCCAGCGGCTGATTTTGTGAAAAGAGATATCTGACATATAATGCGCGGACATTTTCCCCGTAACCTTTGGGCAACAGGCAAAAGGAAAGACTGATTGAAAACCGGAAAACTTGGCTCATTTACCCTGGCACTGGCTTTGGTGATCCTGTCGGTATTGGCACTGAGAGTGTATTTGATACCCAGCTTGAAAACCGCCGAGCAGACTTCAGCGCCACTGATAAAGAACCAATTGGGCGTCAGCTTGATCCCCGATTTCAGCAGTATCAGTGTTGTCAGCGACAAGAAACAGGCGTTTTTTGACTTCCTGCGTCCGGCGGTGCAAAAACAAAACCGGATTATCGCCGAGGAACGTAAATTCCTCGAGCAGGTGCAAAACCATCTGCAAAACCAGCATCAGCTCAATGATGCCGAGCAGTATCGTATTCAACGCTTGGCGGAAAAGTATCAATATGCCATGCGCGCTATCGATAGCGACAGCATCAATAAATTGCTGCGTCGGGTCGATGTGATCCCCGAATCTATGGTACTTATCCAGGCGGCCAATGAGACCGGCTGGGGCAGCTCACGCTTTGCCCGCGAAGGACTCAATTTCTTTGGCCAATGGTGTTTCAAGAAAGGCTGCGGCTTGGTGCCGCAGTCACGCACCGAGGGTATGTCCCATGAGGTTGCGGTATTTAAATCGGTCGATGATTCCGTGGCTTCCTATATGCGCAATCTTAATTCCAATGCAGCCTATTCTTTATTTCGCTCCATTCGCGCCGATCTCCGTAGCCAGCAAGAACCGCTGACCGCTGAAAAGCTGGTCTATGGTTTGGTCAACTACTCGGAGCGTCAGGAAGCCTACATAGACGAATTGCTCGATATGCTGCGTCACAACGAAGAATATTTGGTGGATAACCATGTCGAAAAAACTGCTGTTTAGTGCACTCTTGTTGCTGTCACCCTCTTTGATGGCGAGCCAGGTATCTTTGAACTACGCCGACTTTTACGCGCGGATGAAAGTGATGAACAAGGGGAATTATCAACTCATAGATCTGGCGTTTACAGTACCTGAAACCCAGAACTGTCAGGTGAAAGCCGGCAGTATCAGTACAGAGACTGAGCGCTTTCCGCTGACCTTCGATGCCGGCCAACGGCTATTCATTCCCTTTGATGAAAAACTCAAGAATGCCAGGGCCTTGATTAATCTTGAGATTGCAGGTGAAGGGCAAGGCTGTGGCATTGGGATGCAGCTCAGAGTGCGTAATCCCAAGCAAGAATACAGCGGCGACGAGCTGAGAAACATCAGCAGTCAAATGAATGAAGCGCTGAAGCAGATGCAAGGCTTTCCCATGAAGTACTTCGCCAAGCCTATCTCGGGTTTGAGCATAGAGTTTAGCGGCAGTGAAAATGGTGCTTGGTTCGATGGCCGCCATCAGGCGCTGAATAAGCGCTATGAACTCAGTAACGAGGAAATCGCGTTACTCGAGACGCTGAAGTTTGATGCTACCCCCAAAGTGATCAGCCCTTGGGTCGCGCCAGGCAAATGACAAACGAGTAACCGCTAAACCCGCTGGGTTTATGGTCAAACAAAGCAGAGCCTCGCATTGCGGGGATTTTTATGTCGTATCCGGCACAGGTCCGATATCGTCTCTCCTGCAACATATAGAATAGTGCGGTTAGCATTTTGAGATCGGAAGTAAGATGATTGAATTAAAGCAGGCTATCGCGACTGAGATTGGCCAATTCGTGGTAATGGAACAGTTGCAAAATACGGCCGGCTTTATCATGCCTTACCCGGCGGAAAAGCATCTGGCTGAAATGACGAAAGACACTGTCCACTATCTTTCGATTTATCAAAATGAGTTACTCGCGGGTTTTATGATTTTGGTCGAGGATAAGCCGAAGGAGATAGAGTTCAGAAGAATTGTTGTCGCCCATAAGGGTCAAGGTTTAGGTCAAAGGGCGATGCAATTGATGGAAGAGTATTGCCTTAATGAGTTAAACGCTTCACGTATCTGGCTCGATGTATTTGCTACTAATCAGGTTGGCCGCCATATCTATCAAAAGCTGGGCTATTGTGAATTCGATGCTACTGAAATCGATACTACTGAGGTCAATGGCAAGCGTTTGCTGTTTATGCAAAAGTGGCTTTAGTTTTGATAGTGGCTTTAGTTTTGATTCAGTAAGCGGCAGTAAACAGAGCATTTCCGAACAAGCACCAAGTGCTTGTTCGGAATAGGTGTATCAAGGCTGATAGATGCCAACCACTTCGATACGCTGGCTTTTATCTGCATGTTTGGCAGCACTGTCGAGATCGATATGACCGCTGTTGCTGACATCCATAAAGTCAAAGGCGGGCAAATCGGCTTCGGCAACTTCCCCGCTGGCAGGAGCATCCGGATTACGCTCCAATGCCATAAAGTCAAACACTGTGCGGTCAACACCCTGGGACGGCGCGGTATTTTGCATCGCAGTAAAGATGGTTTCGATGCGCCCCGGGAACTGTTTGTCCCACAGTTTGAGCATATTTTTGACCTCGGCACGCTTGAGGTTTTCCTGGGAGCCGCAAAGGTTACAAGGAATGATAGGGAAGGCTTTCAGTTTGGCGTATTCGGCAATGTCTTTTTCTCGGCAATAGGCGAGGGGACGGATCACCATATTGGCACCGTCATCCGATAACAGCTTGGGTGGCATAGCCTTCATTTTGCCACCATAGAACATGTTGAGGAACAGGGTTTCTATGATGTCGTCTCTGTGGTGGCCCAGCGCTATCTTGGTGGCACCTATTCGCTGGGCAAACCCATAAAGGGTACCGCGGCGCAGCCTGGAACAAAGCGAGCAGGTGGTCTTGCCTTCTGGGATCTTATCTTTGACTATCGAATAAGTGTCTTTTTCTAGAATATGGTAGGCCACGCCTAAGCTATCCAGATAGGCCGGCAGCACTTCTTCCGGGAAGCCGGGCTGTTTCTGATCCAGATTGACGGCGACAATTTCAAACTGCACAGGTGCACGCTGCTGCAGGTTCAGCAAAATGTCCAGCATGGCATAGCTGTCTTTGCCGCCGGAGAGGCAGCACATCACGCGATCGCCTTCTTCAATCATGTTGTAATCAGCAATGGCACTGCCGACTTCGCGGCGTAAACGCTTTTGCAGTTTGTTGAGACGAGTGATTTGTTTCTTATCCAGCTCTTGCATAACTTCAGACATAAAAAAATAAGCGCCCAGTAACACTATGGTTCAGGGCGCGTATTATTCCAGCTAAAGCCGGTCGGGTAAAGGGGCGACTCAGGCCAGAGGCGACTTATAACCGTCGGGTTTTACCGCCAGCAGATCGCAGTTGACCGAATCTATCACATGTTCTGCCGTGTTGCCGATAAGCGCGGCAGAGAAACCGGTACGACCCACAGTACCGAGAACGACCAGCTCGGCGTCCAGTTGCTCCGCCAGCTCAGGGATAACATCCTCAGGTAAACCTTCTTTCACGTGGCAGTGGGCGGTATCGACCCCGTAACTGTTGGCCAGATAATTGACCCGCTGCTCATGCTGCATACGAATGGTTTCGTTGTAGGTGTGGGCATCAAAGTCCGGCAGTTCAATCGCCAGGTTGACCGGAGTTCCGGGATAACCGTTGACAAGGTGCACCTCGGCATCAAACTTGGCCGCCAGTTCCTGGGCATGTTCAATGATCTTGCCGTTCAGGGATTGATGCTCCTCATCTTCAGAGGCAACGTTGACGGCGCAGAGAATTTTGCCTTTCACCGGCCAGTCATGCTGTTTTACCAGCAATACAGGCACTGGAGCCTTACGCAACAAGTGCCAGTCGGTGGGGGTAAAAATAACGGCCTTGAGTTTGTCGTGCTCATGGGTGCCTTTGACTATCAGGTCGTACTCTCCCTGAATGGCAAAGTTGATGATGCTCTCGAAGGGGCGGTTATGCCACAGTACTTCGCTGTCCATCTCGAGTCCGGCTTGCTGATGCGGCTTGAGCAGATCGGCAATCCAGGCTTTGCGTTGATTGATAACCCCCTGACGCATGGCCTCACGTTCCTGATTGGAAAGAATAGAGGTCATTTCATAGGAGAAATCAAAGATGGACAGAAAGACAGTGATCTTGGCCTTGCTGCGAGTGGCGAGTTCCACCGCGCGGGCAAGGGCAGGCTGTTTTTCCGATGTAGGGTCGACTACGACCAATAGCTTTTGATAATCCCTCATGGCTTTTTCCTTATTCCGCAGGATATACCTATATCATGCGATATTGGCTGTGATTTGTATTGCTTGAGATCAATATATTGAATCGCTTGCTATCTTGCTATCCGGGCGGCTCCTGCCAGCCTGTCGAGCTCTTCAAGATCCAGTATAGTGATATATTTTCCTTTTACTTCAATCAGTCCGGCCTTTTGGAACCGTCCCAGCAAACGGCTGATAGTTTCCACCGTCAGGCCAAGATAGTTGCCTATATCACCACGGGTCATGGTGAGGCGAAATTCCCTGGGGGAGAAGCCGCGGCTACCGAATCGGGCCGCCAGGTTACTGATAAAGGCCGCCAGGCGCTCTTCGGCATTCTTTTTGCTGAGCAGCAGGATCATCCCTTGGTCACTCATGATTTCATTACTCATCAGGCGCATGATCTGCTGCCTGAGTTTGGGCATGGTGCCGGAGAGTTCGTCCAAAGTATTGAAGGGGATTTCACAGACCATAGAGGTTTCCAGGGCCTGGGCAAAACTCTGGTGTGATTGGGCATGGATACCGTCAAAGCCTATGACATCACCGGCCAGGTGGAAGCCGGTGATCTGCTCATCGCCCTGTTCTGTGATGGTATAGCTTTTAATCGTTCCGGAGCGGATAGCATACAGAGACTTCAGCGGATCTCCGGACTTGAACAACTGTTCACCCTTCTGAATGGGTTTCTTGCGCTCGATAATATTGTCAAGCTGATCCAACTCATTGGTGTTGAGCGTAAAGGGAATACATAAGGTCCCCATGCTGCAATCATGACAATGAATGGTACAGCCCCCGGCAGCAGGGCGACGATGCTTGTTATTGTCTATTGTCATAGTCTTTCTCAAGTAAAGCGACTCTTCCCATGTTAAACCAATTCACCGACCCCGGCTAGTCAAGCTGAGCCAGGGCGATATAGAGTGTTTGGATCCCGAAGCCAACCAGGAGTAAACCGGCAATCAAGCGTACGGCGCGCTTTTGAGCCCAGTCGGCCAGCGCCTTGGCGGCTACCCCGGCGCTAAGCAAGGCAGGTAATGTTCCCAAACCGAAACAAAGCATGATTAGCGCGCCCTGGCCGGCACTGCCACTGGCCACTGCCCAGGTGAGAGTGCTGTATACCAGGCCACAGGGCAGCCAGCCCCAAACCATGCCGGCCACCAAAGCTTGCCCGGGATGAGTCACAGGTAACACTTTTTGGGACAATGGTTTAAGTAAACGCCACAATCCTTGACCAAGACGCTCAATCTGCACTAAACCTGCCCAGATGCGGGCAATGTAGAGGCCCATGGCGATCATCATTACACCGGCAATGAGCCTGAGCACCAAGAGGTAGATATCGATATCAAACAGCATGCCAAGCCCGGCGGCAGAACCGCCCACCAAAGCGCCGGCCAGGCTGTAACTGAGAATACGACCAAGGTTATAGGGAAGCAGAAACGAGAGTTGTTGCGCCAACGGATTCTGGCCTCGATGGGCAGCGGGAAGCTGGCTGGAAAAGGCGCCCACCAAACCGCCGCACATACCAAAGCAGTGTCCGGCTCCCATCAGGCCCACCAAAAAGGCGCCGGTGAGGTTATATTCCATTGCCTCTATCCTGAGGCGCTTGAGTGACTTCAGCTTCAGCCGTTTGAGATTGCTCCTGTTGCGCCTTGTTGTCCAAAGGTTCCTCATCAAACAGAATCGACACACTGTGGCGCTCGAGATCGTCAAATTGATCCGATTTTACCGCCCAGAAGAAGACACCAACAGCAATCAGCACAAACAGCATGGCGATGGGGATTAGTACGTAGATAATACTCATAAGCGAACCCTGAGAAGTCTGAGGCTGTTGCTGACAACGATCAGCGAACTGGCCGACATGCCGATGGCGGCGATATATGGTGCGACATGGCCTGTAACGGCCAGAGGCAGTATAAGAAGGTTATATCCCAAAGCCCAGGCAAGATTTTGGCGAATGATACGATTGGCTTTACGGGCAACCGCTATGGCTTGAGTAAAACGCCATAGATGATCGCCAAGCAAAATCAGATCGGCGCTGTTTTTCGCCAGCGCAGTGCCACTGCCCATGGCGATAGAGAGATCGGCGCCGGCAAGCACAGGGGCATCATTGATGCCGTCGCCGAACATGGCCACCTTATGTTGCTGTTGCAAACGGCGTACATAATCGAGTTTATCTGCCGGGCTCATGTCTGCATGCACTTCCGCTATGCCCACTTGCCGAGCCAGGGATTCCACATGGGGCCGGGTATCGCCGCTGGCAATCGCCAGACGGATATTGTTTGCCTTGAGAGCCTCGACCGTATCCTTGGCGTCTTCCCTCAGCCTGTCCTGCAAAATAAAACTGGCCACCAAGCCTTGCTCATCGGCAAGGAACACTTGCTGCTGTTCACTGGCGGCGAGCTCGATTCCAACAAACTCGGCGTTGCCTATCTTAAAGTCGCGACCGTTGATCTTGCCGCTGATGCCGCGAGCCACCTGATGATGCACCTCGTTGGCTTCAAGAGCGCCGGCATAAGGGCTAAAGGCCAGGGCTATCGGGTGCAGTGAACCGGCTTCAAGCGCTGCCGCCACTTGTTGCATCTGCAACTCGCTATACTCAGCCTCACGGCCTTTGGTGATGCGGGTTTCCAGCAAGGTCAGATTGCCGCAGGTGAGGGTACCTGTCTTGTCAAAGACCACGGCATCAATTTGCGGCAACTTTTCAAACACTCCCGCTTTACGGGTAATCACCCCCAGGCGGGTGAACAGCGCAGTGGCGCAGGTCACAGCCGTCGGGGTTGCCAAGGCCAGCGCACAGGGGCAGGTAGCCACCAATACAGATAGAGTGACCCAGAAGGCGTCTTCGGGCGAGAACTGGTGCCATACCAGATAAGTGATGGCTGCGATGCTGAGTATGGTGCCGGAGAAATAGCGCGACAGCTTGTCGGCCGTCATGGCGACGGCTGGCTTATTATTGGAGGCCAGTTCCTGCAAACGGATGATCTCTGCCACCAGTTGGTCCTGGCCTATGGCGTTCACCCGTACTTTAAGCGGTTGATCCTGGTTGATGGTACCGGCATAAACCTGAGCTCCCGGTAGTTTGCTTTGTGGCATCTGCTCACCGGTGAGCATGGCCTCGTTGACGGCGGAATGGCCTTGCTCTACCAAGCCGTCGGCGGGGATCACTTCCCCAGGGCGAACCAGTACCAGATCGCCTATTTGCAAGCGCTTGGCGGGGATCTCTTCGCTGCTGCCATCATCCCCGATACGCTTGGCGGTCAAGGGCACCAACTTATGCAGGTTACTCGAACTGACCGAGGCTTTCTGCCGCGCTGCCTGCTCAAAATAGCGCCCAAGCAGCAGGAAGAAGGTGAACATGGACACAGACTCGAAATAGACTTCGCCAGTGCCTTGCACTGTCGCGATACAGCTGGCGATATAGGCGCCGCAGATGGCAATGGAGACAGACACGTCCATATTGAGCCTGCCTGCGAGCAGGGCCCGCAGGGCACTGAAATAGAAAGGCTGCGCTGAGTAGAACACCACAGGTGCGGCAAACATCATGCTCACCCAGCGGAAATAGTCGCGATATTCCACCTCAAGCCCGGTAAAGTAACCGGCGTACAGCGCCAGGGCGAACATCATTACCTGCATGGTGGCAAAGCCCGCCAAGCCAAGCCTCAACAGAAACTTACGGCTGTTCTTTTTACTCTGAACTTCCTGATCATCCAGCTGGTAAGGTGCTGCCTGATAGCCGATGCGGCCGATTTGATTGAGTATTTCAGACAGTTTGATGTCGGCCGGGCGCCAGCTGATGAGGGCTCTTTGAGTGGTAGAGTTGACCTGCACTGAGACTATGCCGGGCAACTGCTTGACTTTGTGCTCGATGAGCCAGGCGCAGGCGGCACAGGTAATGCCGTCAATCGATAGCGAGACAGAGGTTTGATTACCCTGATCGTGCACAAAGTCCTGTTGCACTTCGGGAAGGTCGTAGGCACTGAAGGTTTTGAGCTCATCCGGCACCAGGGCGTTTTGCCTGCTGCCGGGTTCGGAGCGAAATTTATAGTAATTGGTCAGCCCGGCATCCATGATGGCCTGAGCCACCGCCTGACATCCAAGGCAACACATGGGCTGAGCCTGACCATCAATCACTGTACTGAACTGCATGCCCGTGGTGACAGGCTCCCCACAATGAAAACAGACTGTATGTGTCATGACAGCACTCAATTGAGCCAGTAGGTTTTATCCGCTTCTATCTGCAGTCTTTGCTGCAAACGCCATTTACGGTCAAATCCTTCGACTCGTACAACCCAGGCACCATCTAGCGACTCATTGGGAATATAGCGATATACCTTGGAGGCATCGGCAGTCAGCATTTGGGTAAAATCCTTTTCTGCCAGAGTAGGGTGGTAAAACTCCAGGTTCAGTGCCGCCAGATACTCTGGGCCGCCGTGCTGGGTTATCAGGAGTTCGCCATTGTGCCATTCAAGGGAAAACTGCATTCCCAATTGACGGGCATATTGAATTTTGTGGATGTCCTGGTTAATTGCCTTGCCGTTTTTGTAGTAGTCATCGGCAACCAGGGAGTCTGAGTTGGTGAGGGCAATACGCAGAGTGGCAAAACTGGCTATAACGGCGCACATGGGCAAAACGATAAGAAACCAAGGCCAGAACTGCTTATACCAGGCTTGTGGAGCGCTCATACTGTTTACCTACTATTCTATTTGGGCGGCTATTCTATCGCGAAAGCGGTTTTTAAAAAACAAAGGCCCCGAAATTATCGAGGCCTTTGAAAAGTCAAACGAACTTACTTCTCAGCCTGATGTGACAAGCTATATACGTAAGCTGCAATAACGTGAACTTTCTCTTCACCGAGAACGTCTTTCCACGCCGGCATAACACCGCTGCGGCCGTTCTTGATGGATTCCATGATCACGCCACGGCTGCCGCCGTAAAGCCAGACATTGTCGGTCAGGTTAGGGGCGCCCATCAGCTTGTTACCTTTGGCGTCCATACCGTGACAGGCAAAACAGCCCTTCATGAATGAACCTTGGCCCTTGGCGGCCAACGCAGCATCATGTTCACGACCGGACAGGCTCACTACGTATTCAGCCAGACCAGCAATTTCGCTGTCATCGATAGGCAGACCACCTTTAGGCGGCATCATACCGTGACGACCGTTCATTATAGTGGTCTTGATAGTTTCCAGCTCGCCGCCGTACAACCAGTCACCGTCGGTCAGGTTGGGGAAGCCTTTGCCACCGCGACCAGCTGAGCCGTGACACTGGGCACAGTTCTGCAGGAACAGACGGCCACCGACTTTCAGGGCTTCTTCGTTCTTGACCAGCTCGGCCAGTGGCGTTGCTTTGTAAGCTTCGAAGATAGGGCCGTACTTTTCATCGGCCAGCTTCACTTCCTGATCGTACTGAACCCAACGGCCTTCTTCTGTTGCGTCAGCAATCGCCTTGGCGGAGTCGGCCTTGATGCCTTTTTCGGTGCCTATGCTCTGGTTGGAACTGCTCCAGCCAAGCAGGCCTTTGTAGTTACCCAGTCCAGGGTAGAGCACCAGGTAGAGCAGACCAAAGACGATGGTGATATAAAAGAGATAGCTCCACCACTTAGGCAGTGGGTTATTGATCTCCTGAATACCATCATAGCTGTGGTCCATCAGGTCGCCTTCTTTAATCTCCGGCGTGGTGTTTTTGGAGCAGAGCCGTAGCAGAATAAAACATCCTGCGATCACCAGTAAGCTGAGTACGGTGATCCAGATACTCCAGAAGTTACTCATTAACATTATTTGTGTTCTCCTGAGTCCTTCGCATTCTGGTGTTGTTCCTCATCGGAAAACACCAGATTAGCTGCTTCGTCGAATTGCTTTTGACGACGCGAGCTATATGCCCAAGCAAATATCCCGACAAAAACCAGGATCAAAACCAGCGTAATAATCCCTTGCATTGTGCCGTAGTCCATATTTGCCTCCTTATTTCAGTGCGTGTCCCAGCGACTGCAGATAGGCTATCAGCGCCTGCAGTTCTGTCTTGCCTTCAACGGCTTTTTGGGCGCCTTCGATATCTTTATCTTCGTATGGCACACCAAAACCACGCATCACTTCCATTTTCTTGGCTGTGTATTCACCTGTAAGGGTGTTTTCAGCAAGCCAAGGGAAGGCAGGCATGTTGGACTGAGGAACAACGGCACGGGGATCGATCAGGTGAACTTCATGCCATTTGTCACTGTAACGACCACCCACACGGGCCAAGTCGGGACCGGTACGCTTGGAACCCCACAGGAAGGGGTGATCCCAAACCGACTCACCGGCAACCGAGTAATGACCGTAACGTTCGGTTTCGGCACGCAGCGGACGGATCATCTGGCTGTGACAGTTGTTACATCCTTCACGGATATAGATATCACGGCCTTCCAGCTGCAGGGCTGTGTAAGGCTTGAGACCGGCAACCGGCTCAGTGGTATCTTTTTGGAAGATAAGCGGCGTGATCTGCACCAGGCCACCAATACTGATGGCAATCACAGTGAAGATACCCAGCAGGCCGACGTTCTTCTCAACTATTTCATGATTGAATTTCATCGTTACTGCTCCTTATGCGGCTTTGGCTTCTGCGATGGCAGGCAGAGAGTCTTTAGGGGCATAAACAGTGCGCAGCACGTTGTAAGCCATGATCAGCATACCCGTTACGAAGAAACAACCACCCAAGAAGCGGACAAAGTAGAACGGATAAGAGGCTTCCAGACTTTCAACAAAGCTGTAAGTCAGGGTGCCGTCTGCGTTCACTGCGCGCCACATCAGACCTTGCATTACACCGGAGATCCACATGGCAACGATATAAAGTACGGTACCGATAGTCGCCAGCCAGAAGTGCAGGTTCACCAGCTTGGTGGAGTACATGCGGCCATGACCAAACAGCACTGGGATCAGGTGGTACAGAGAACCGATAGACACCATGGCAACCCAGCCAAGTGCACCAGAGTGAACGTGACCAATGGTCCAGTCGGTGTAGTGAGACAGAGCGTTTACTGTCTTGATGGCCATCATAGGACCTTCGAAGGTAGACATACCATAGAAGGACAGAGACACCACCAGGAAGCGCAGAACCGGATCGGTACGCAGTTTATGCCAGGCACCGGACAGGGTCATGATACCGTTGATCATACCGCCCCATGAAGGAGCGAACAGGATCAATGACATCACCATACCCAGAGACTGAGTCCAGTCGGGCAGGGCAGTGTAATGCAGATGGTGAGGACCAGCCCAGATATACAGGGCAATCAGTGCCCAGAAGTGGACAATCGACAGACGATAAGAGTAAACGGGACGCCCGGCTTGCTTGGGAACGAAGTAATACATCATTCCGAGGAAACCGGCAGTCAGCAGGAAGCCTACCGCGTTATGACCGTACCACCATTGCACCATGGCATCGACAGCACCGCTATACAGTGAATAAGACTTCCACAGGCTGACAGGAACAGCCATGGAGTTCACTATGTGCAGTACGGCGACTGTGATAATGAAGGCGCCAAAGAACCAGTTGGCCACATAGATGTGGGAAGTGGTTCGTTTGATAATGGTACCGAAGAACACGGTCGCATAAGCGATCCAGACTACGGCGATGGCGATATCAATAGGCCATTCCAGTTCGGCGTATTCTTTACTGCTGGTGATACCCAACGGCAGAGTGATTACGGCCGAGAGAATGATGGCTTGCCATCCCCAGAAGGTGAATGCAGCCAGTTTAGGTGCAAACAGACGGGTCTGACAGGTGCGTTGAACGACATAATAGGATGTGGCGAAAAGGGCTGAAGTGCCGAACGCAAAGATCACAGCATTGGTATGTAACGGTCTTAAACGACTGAAAGTTAACCAAGGAGTCTCAAAGTTCAGCTGTGGCCAGATTAACTGAGCCGCGATAAGTACACCTAATGACATACCAATAATGCCCCACAAAACTGTGGTTAAGGCAAATTGGCGGACAACGGTGTAATTGTAATCAGCGCCTGTTGGCTGGGAATGGTTCATCATATTGCTTCCACTGCTTATTACTTTTACTTGTTGTTCAGTAAAGGACAGGCCTTTACCTGTTATAAAATGACTCGAGTGAAGGCGTCCCCTATGAGAGTCACACTCTTGTGTCAATGGCTTAGCCTGCATATTTGTGACAAAACGTCAGGCGATGCAATGATACTTGAGCTACGTCAAAAAAGATACCAATCTGCCGGACACATTGTTGATCCAGATCAAACTTGACCATAGAATGTTAACACCTTGCAGCATAAGGTGAAATTTTATGCATAGTGCGACTCTCCCCAAGCTATTTGGCGCCGTTTTCAGCCTGCTTTTGCTCCTGGGTTGTGACCAGGCTCAAACTCCCCGGGCGACCCAAACTGTCGCAGATCCCGATTTATGTGATTTTTCCGTTACCGATTGTGTTAAAAAATTGGGTGAGCAGCAGATCTCCCTGATGCTAAACCCAAGCTTTGCCCCCAGCGAAAAGCCTATTCACTGGCAGCTTGGCTTTAATCGCCCGGTATCCAATCTCAAACTTCGTGTCGAGGGCCGGGATATGTTTATGGGGGTCATTCCTATGACGCCGTCTGCCACCGAAGGGGAAACATTCGAGGGCCAACTGATTTTCGGCTCCTGCAGCAGTGGTTATATGGTATGGCGGGTGTTTGTCAGTTGGCAGCAGGGCACAGAGCAGTACTCAACTTGGTTCGACTTTCTCGCCGACAGCCATAAGCAGAAATAGCCATAAGTTGAAATCGGACATTTTGCCTGAAAACCTCTGCAAGACTAAAAATCTCGTATACCGCGAGCCTGCTCAAATGGCTCGCATCTCAATTTTCGCTATGCAGAACCATTCCCCCGGTGTGCAAACAGCTTAAGGCTCGGCGTCATCGCGCCAATTGTTTTTTATTTTGATAAAGATATCTATGTTATCAATAAACAGCCTTAGAAAGTCCGGGTCAAAATGGCTGCCGCTGTAGGACTGCATCTCGCTCAGTACCTCATCGAGCGGCCAGGCTGGCTTATAGCAGCGGGCGTGTGACAGGGCATCGAACACATCGGCAATGGCAACGATTCTGGCGAAGGGATGTATCTCTTTACCCGAGAGGCCCCTGGGATAGCCACTGCCATCGTACTTCTCATGGTGTTGCAGGGCGATTGTGCCGGCGGCCTTTAGAATGAGCCGCTCTGAATTAGCCAGGATCTGATGGCCGATTATCGGGTGTTGCCGCATCACATCCCACTCAATATCGTCCAGTTTCCCCGGTTTGAGCAGCACATTGTCGGGAATGGCAATTTTCCCTATGTCATGCATGGGCGCAGCGCGCTTGAGCAGATCGGCCTGCGTTTCCGGCAGGCCGGCAAGCAGCGCCAGTTCATGGCAATACTCGGCCATACGCTTCACGTGATTGGCCGCTTCCTTGGAGCGGCTCTCCACCACATCACCGAGACGTAAAATAAGCTCCGACTGAGTATCTTCCACTTCCTGATTCAGCAGCAGGTTTTCGAACGCCACCCCGACATTAATGGCAAAAATGTCGATAAGCTGTTTATCCAGATCGGTCAACTGGCTGACCGAATCCATATAAAGCAGGTTGACCCAGTTATTTTGGGCCGGAAAGTAGCCCACAAAGCAATCATCCCGATAAAGACAACGCTGCTCTTTCAAGGCTTCTTCCATCAGCGACTGAATATTAGAAGGCAAGGGTTTCTCATGGTGGTTGGTAAACTCACCAGTGGCGGCCAATATCTGAATTTTGTTGCCGTTACCCGGCTCCGTTACCGCATCCATGGCATTGCAGCCGAGTATGGTGGTGGCGTCTTTGAGCTCAAGCAAGTTGGCCACCTGGGTCAGCAAGCCATCAGCAAATTTGTGCAGGGTACGCAATTCAAACAGGCCGGAAGTGGCCTCCAAAACCCGCTCCAGTCCCTGGCGATGATTGAGCTGCATCTGCCGCGCCTGCTCAATTTCGGTAATGTCCCTGAAAGAGCGCAGGGCAGAGTAGACACTGGTTGTCAGCTTACGGGAGTCCAACTCGGCCTTGGCTTTATAGTCATTGATGTCATAGTTAACTATCACATCCTCTTCCGGCGCCTGCCCGGGTTGACCGGTACGCAGAATCAGCCTGATGGCTTTATTTTGTTGGTTTTCACGGATCCACCGCACCAACTCAAGCCCGGCATGATCGCTTTCCATCACCACATCAATAAAGGCGACGGCGACATCTTCTTCACCTTGCAGTAGCTCTTTGGCTTGTTCGCCGCTATAAGCGTTGATAAAGCTCAATCCGCGGCCGTCGAGTTTGAAGCGGGAGAGGGCAAGTTTAGTGACTGTGTGCACATCAGGCTCATCATCCACCACCAGAACTTTCCAGGGGGGCAGGGTATCTGTCGTTGTTGAAGCTTTCTTTGAGCCAAATAGCGGGCCTTTCTTGGCCATGTCGATCAGCATCTGTCGGACTCCAATCAATTGAATAGTTTTGATTTACCTTTCAAAAGTGTAGTCCAAGCATCGAGAAGGGCTAGCAATAGCTCACAAATTTGACAACGGCCGGTATAGGGGGATTTTCAGCAGCGCCAGGATCTACTATATTGAGAATTATTCTCATTAAGTGGGTGACAGAATGGAAACCAAAAGCAAAACAATATCGTATAAAACCGATCAGGAAGTTTGCATGGCGATACCCGTCGGCAAACTGGCTGAGTTGATCCACAAGGGCGAATTATGTGCGGCGGATTTTCGTTGTCTCGACAGCCAATCCAAAAAGCAGGTTTGGCAATTGTGCCTTTGGTGCTGTAAGCAAAGAGTCCATTGCGACCGTCAGTGCAGCCAATGTGAGACTGGGATTAGTGCCGATAAATAACATTATCGGCATCAGTCAAAAAAGAGTAAAATCTATAGTAATCATTGCTATAGAATAGGTTTTACCTTGGAAGACTATCAAGCGTTATCTGCCATGCCGCTGTTTGACAGCGCAGACTTGCTTTTGCAGGGTAACCCTGTGGTCAACAACTATATTACCCAATTAAGCCTGGGTAAAGTGGCCGATGCCGGCCTCTTGCTTGAGCATGCAACAGACTGGCTTTACGAACAAAGAGACAGTGAAAACAACTACAAGGCGTACCGCAGCGAGTTGACAACCTTTTTTCACTGGTGTTTCGATGTCGCAGGCATATCCGCCGCCAATGTGGGCCGACGGGAAATGGGACGTTACGTGGCTTATTGCCAGGCACCACCAACAGAGTTAGTGGGTTATTTCAACGTCCCGCAATTCAAGACGGATAAGTTCAATCAGAGTCGGGAACCCAATCCCAACTGGCGGCCGTTTATTGGTCGCAAGGCGCTCGGCAAACCCTTGCCATACAGCCTGAGCGATAATGCCTTGAAGACAAAAATAGCCATACTTTCATCATTTTATACTTATCTTATGAGCGAAGAGTATTGTGAGCGCAACCCGGCGCAGCTCTGGCTCAATCACAGTCGCTTTGCCAATAAGAGTAAGTTCAGGTTGGATCCTGCCGAAGAGCAACTCAAGGTGTTCAGTGAGCTGCAATGGTCTTATCTTGTTGCTTGCGTGCAGCGCCTGGCTGAAGCCGAGCCGGCACAACATCAACGCAGTCTGTTCTTGATTAACCTGATGTACGGCTGTTATCTGCGGATCTCGGAAATTGCCGCTCGTGCCGGTTATGCGCCAACCATGAGTCAATTCAAGCGCCATAATCACAGCGGCATTTGGTATTTTCATATTCCCAGGAGTAAAGGCGGCAAGGCCAGAAACGTGGCGGTATCCAAAGCGTTGCTGCAATCACTGCAAAGTTACCGGCGCCATTTGGGATTGAGTGACTATCCACAATCCAATGAAACCACGCCGCTGTTTATACGGCATCGCGCCGCCGGCCGAGGTCGGGAAAGTGGCGTGCTCAATGCCAACCTCGGCATACGTCAACTGCGGGATGAAATTCAGTTTCTGATAAACTGCGCCGCCGATGATGCCGAGAAAGATGGCTTTATCCAGGAAGCCAATGAAATGCGACAGCTTACTGCGCACAGTATTCGTCATACAGGTATCACTCATGACATCAATCTCAATGCTCGGCCTTTATCCCATGTGCAGGCGGACGCCGGTCATGAAAGCATAGACACCACGTCGCAGTATCTGCACACCAGTCAGGAAGAAAGGCACCAGAGTGCATCCGCCAAACCATTGGATAGACTGCAAGGAATTGAGAGTTAATCCAAGAAAACTATTAGTAGAGGTTTAAAGTCACGGAGGAAGTTGCCTTAAACCTGGGATTACCGGTAATAACTCTCCAGATTTCAAATAGCTGCACATACAGATGCGCACAATGTATATTATGTTAAATTGATTCTGATAAGGCTTACGTACATATGCATGCTCCTTTCATCGTGGATCGGTTTGCGTTTTCCAAGAACTTCCTGAATTGAGTCGATCTCTCTGATGTTGTTTGCTCCATCGTATTACTCCGATTGCGATTACTCCAAGCTGTTGGCGGCAGTAACCACAGCAAAATGTGCTTGCCGTCGATTCCAATTGCTCCATCTAATGGTTTTTCCAAATGACCCTAGCCTAGATTAGCCGCGACTGTGTCTATCTTTTGTAAAGTGTCGGGTCTGCAATTTTGACTCGAAATTTCCCCGATAATTGCAGTGATTACAACACCTTGAGCAGAGAAAGACATCCAAGAATTCAATACACGGTCTTTAAAAAACGGCTGTCAATCAAAAATGAAATGTTTCTTTACGTTGCAGCTTTGCCTCCTTTCCGGGATCACACTTGGATTACATCCCCGGTCTCATTTCCTCAGATTTATGTGAAGTAACACATAAACTGTTCATAGGTTTGAATAGAGTTAATCATTGATATCAGTAACTTGTATTTAAGTTGGCCCTAATTGTAAATAGGAATAAATATCATTTAATAGATTTAATACTTGTGCTATGTTGCGATTCTTTATCAAACCAATTCTTCGGACATCGCAACTCATGTGGTACCTCCTGTTGATCCTGACGATGACCCTGGGCTCACTGCTTATCTATTTAGGCAGTAAACACCAGGCATTGCTTGCCAAACCTTTGCCCTGGCAGGCCAAACTGCTGGGCACTTTATTACTGCTGCTGGCTCTGCTCGGCTGGGGTTTACTGTTGACGGCCTCGGCCGCGTTGTTTTTTTGGCTAATGCTACTTTCCATGCTGCTGGGCTCCCTGCCCTTTATTTCCCTGCTCAAGGGAGACAACAGATGACAACCATTAAGAAAGATAAAATCCGCCCTGACTGGCTGGGGAAAACCCTTGCCGGCGCCTTGCTGGGCTTTGCCCTGGCAGTGGCTCTCAGTGGTATCTTTGCCTGGGTGGGGCCTGGTGGAATAGATGCCAAAGATAAGGTGCAATTCAATATGTGGCTAATAGCGCCACTCTGGCTTTCATTCTTCAGCTTCAGCTATTTGTTCTACAGTGCCCGCCGCGCCATTTTCTGGCTAATGGCGGCCAACGTGCTTGCATGGCTGCTGCTATGGTGGGTTAAGTAAATGCAGATCCGCAGCGATATTCTCAGAATTTATCAAACACTTCATACCTGGGTGGGCATACTCGCCGGGATTTTACTGTTTATCGGTTTTTATGCCGGCGCCCTGACCATGTTTAAGGAAGAGATTGCCGCCTGGTCATCACCACCGCAAACCATTTTGCCACAGGTGAAACTGGAACAGATGGACCAACTACTCAGCGAAGCCACAGCGCAACACCCTGAGTTAAGTAAGGGCTTCAGCCTTCATCTTGCCAGCGACAAGCATTCGCCTTTGAGTTGGTACGCCTCCGGCAGTGAGCGGCAATGGGGTCTGGGCGATGAGCTTTGGCATGCCAGTTTAAGCAATCAAGGTGAGCTCATCTCCCATAAGGAACCCAAGAGCCAACTGGCACGCTTGATAGATGAGCTGCACCGCACCGGCGGTATTCCCGGTGATATGGGACACGAGCAGCTCGGTGCTTATTTTATGGGGGTTGCCGGCATTCTCTATTTTTTGGCGTTGGTTTCCGGGGTGATCTTCCTGCTGCCAACTCTGGTGAAAACGCTGTTTGCCTTAAGGCGCAAGAAAGGCCCCAATCGTTTTTGGCTCGACAGCCACAACCTGCTTGGCATCACAGCACTGCCATTTCATATCATTATCAGTTTGACCGTGGTGGTGTTTGTCTTTCACGATCAATTGTACGGCGCCTTGGGGCAGTTTGTTTATGGCGATAAGCCGATGTTCAACCGCGAAGCACCCAAGGGCGAAGTGCGCTCACTGAGCACCCTGCCCCCGGTGACCGAACTGGTTGCTCGGGCCGAAAGCTTCGCGCCCGGTTATCAGGCACTCAGTTTGACCTATATGGGCATGGATACTCCGGCTCCCATGGTCCGGATGGCCATGTATAACCAAGAAGCGTTGATGCGCGGCCCGATAGGAGACTTCCTTTATATGAACCCCTACACCCTTGAAGTGGGCAACAGCACCTTTACTCCGGGGGAAGAAGGCATTTGGGGCCGGATGGTTTCGGTATTCTTTGGACTTCACTTTGGCTCCTACGGCGGCTATCCCGGTCGCTGGCTCTATTTTTTCCTCGGAATGAGTGGTGCCATACTGTTTTACAGCGGTAATCTGCTATGGCTGGAAAAGCGCCGCAGCAAACAGCGCAAGGGGGAGCCCATTCCAGAGCAACCGAGAAGAGTCAGGATCCTTGGAGCCGCTACTGTAGGAATTTGCTTGGGTTCAATGTTAGGCGTTGCGCTGGCCATGTTGCTGGGTAAATGGGGATATGCTCATGTAGAAAATATCAATCATCTCTATCTGTGGAGCTACTACGCCAGTTTCCTTATTGCCCTGGCTTATGCTTTCTGGCGTGGTGCTGCCAGAGCCGCGGTAACACTGCAAGCGCTATCGGCGCTGGTCTGTCTGGCAATGCCGCTGACATCCATCCTGGCGTTGCTGGCACCCGGTCTTGGAATTTGGGCACCGGAGACCCCAGGCACCTGGGCGGTGGATCTCACCGCATTCGGTTTTGCCGCCATCTTTGCTTTTGGCGCGCTCAAAACCTTTAAACGAGCGACCCAGGGGCCGGCTGACAGTATCTGGGCCATACCGCAAAAACAGCCTATTGCTGCGCTGCAAACCAGCGCTCAGTCTTAAGCTGTTAGTTTGAATCATTCCACAAAGCCCCGTTCGCGGGGCTTTGCTTTGCAAGTCATGCCATCGAGCTCACAAGTTGCACAACAGAATCGCCATTGCCCGGCGCCATTATTGCTTAATCTGCCAACGGCTTTTATAGTAGCCGCTGATTTTTATGGAAGAAAACCAAGGAGCTGGAATGTCCACCAATACGTTGTCTCTCCATCAGATCTGGTGGCTTACACTCACCTCGCCACAGATCAGTTTCCAAACCCAGGCCAGAGGTTATCTTAACCCTACTTCCCTGCATGCCGGGCTCGAAGAACCCAATACACTGGAAGAAGACTGGGGTATTACCGATAGATTATCCCTTCATCAGCAGATTGCCAGTCTGGTTAACGACGGCACCCATGGTCATTATCTGGCCAGTGATTACAGTCAATATGCCTGTGGTACCAGCTTGAACTGGCGATATCTTATTGATTTAGAGCAATCCCCGCGTAGGCAGGCCGAAATGCGCTATGTCGCCGCAACTTATTCCATCCTCGGCCTCGGCGGCACCCGTGCCTATGATTTCGGGCGCGCCTCTTATCTCACCCGGGAAGGATTGCGCTTGGGTTGGGTCAGCCAGGAAGAGTTCGATTTTCTCCACAGCTTTATCGCAGCCAAGAGCCGCTATTTTTACCGCTCTTGGGAGCAATATACCCAAGCCTGGTTTGCCGGGCGTGCGATATGGATGTTTTTAATCAATGAGCCGGACACAGAAGAGGCCGCAGAGGCATTACTCAATGGCTGGATAGCCAGACGACAACGGATAGACTATCGCCGTGCTATCAGTGACAAGGATAACCCCATTCATCAATGCGACTGGGACATGGAATTGCCGCAACTTAGCGCCCCGCAAAGCCTGCTCGATCTTCTCAACCAAACACAGGATTAGTCGCCATGGATATCTGGCAAATACTCGGTATCACCGCCACCCAAGATGAAGCAGCCATCAAGCAGGCTTACCGCACCCAGCTCCGCGACTGTCACCCGGAGGATAACCCGGAAGGCTTCAGAGCACTGCGCAGCGCCTACGAACAAGCCTTGGCTGCGGCCCACCCGGCAACCCAGCCCAAACCGCTGGAGCTGAATACGCCCTCGCCCGCAGCGGCCAAAGCACAACCATTGCCGCAACAGGAGTCTAAGCCGCAAGATTACAGCTACCGGGCCCAGCAAACAGCTGCCAAAGCCCAGGTTGGAACCCCGGAGAGTCTGTTCCAGCAGCTGATGAGCATGTTGGGCAATGAGCGCCTGCGCTTTGACAATGAACACTGGAATCAGTGGGCCGAGCGTGTCGGCCAAAGCTCTCTTTCCTGCCAAGCCCAGCTGTCGCAGTGGGTTCAGGCGGAGATACTCAATTGGCGCTGGCTGCCCGGACAAATTATCAGTCATTTGTGGCATGCACTGGAGTGGAGCTCACTCGAGCGGGGCGATAAGGCGCAGCAACAAAGGGCGGCTTTTTTCGATTGGTGGATTTCGCGGCCGAGCCCTGCGCCGCTGGACTGGTTGGCGACGCAGGATAATGCGACTCAAATCGGCATCCAAAGCTACTACCAACCATTGCAAAATGCACTGCTTGACTGTGATTTCCCCCAAATCCGCATGTTGTTCTTTAGCGATCATGTCTGCGGCGTGCTGCACCCTGCGCTTGCGATTGTCCAACTCAGGGTTATCAGGGCATTAAACCTGAATTGGCCCGTGGAACAGTTGCTTGAGTTATGTGACTTTGTGTTGCAGCAAGGCGAACTCTGGGGCGAAGATTTGGTGCTGCTGGCCGAGATCAGCCGCCGCTGCGGTAAGGAATCCTTAGCACTCAAACTCGCCGATGAGCTCAAGCAAGCCGAGCTGCCTCAGCTATTGGCCGAACATCTGGAAAACTGGTATCTGCCGAGCACGCCGCGTTTGGCACTTTGGTTTAAGGCATTGGCCTGTCAGCAAGGCGGGAACTGGCGAATATCGGCCGCCTTTGAAGAGTGCTGGTTTGATGAACCCCAAGAGACGGATTTCATCGAGCAACTGCTGTACAAGACTGTATTCAACGAAGGCGCTATGCCCCACACCATATTGCCGCTGAAGTCCTTGCCCGGTTATGAAGGCGCGTTGGCGAGATTGTTCTGGGCATGTCAGCTGGGCAGTTGGCAACAGATTGAACAGTTCGCTCAATTGCCGGCTTGCGATCGCGTTGAAGCCGGTTGGCATTATCTCGGCGAATTACTTTGCGACATTGCAACAGAGATCCTCGCCAATAGACCCAAGCATGCCGTGTTTGAAGCACTGGCGGCAGGTTATGGCCAGCCCAACTGGTTTACTATGCCTGCGCCCGATGCCCAGGCCTTCAGCCAACCCACGCCCGAGGAGTGGCTGCAAGTTGGCCAGCGCCATCCCCTGCTGCCGGATAGCTGGCTACAGGCCTTGTGTCAAAGATCCGAAGCCGAAGAATGGCTGTCACTGCTGACGGAAGATCCCAGTCTGTTTGGCATGCTGATCTGGCAACGTGAGGGGGTACGTCAGCCATTGCTGTCGGCATTTGAGCATTCATCGGACGCTGAAAACGGCGAGCAAGCCGCCAAGGAGCAAAGTTCTCAAGCGGATATCGCCCTTGAGTGGGCAGAGTTCTACTATTCATTGCCATGGAGCAAAATCAGCCATCGCTTGGCGATGCGTCAGGCACTTTCACTGACGCAGTTGCCGCAGTCAATCAAGGACACTCCCTTTGCCTTGGCTTGGCAGATGTGTGCGGATCCGCAAAGCATCTCGCCGCTGATTGCCGAAGCCGTCATGCGTTGGCCCAAGCAGTTTGTGTTTTGCATAGAGCTGCGCAACCAGGTTGAGCGCTTGGCGCAATCAAGCTTAAGCGATGAAGAGCTCTGGCAACAGATTGATGCCGAGCAACTGACGGCACTGGGGGCCTTGATCAATCGCAGGGTTGAAACCACTGACGATATACACAATACCCTGATACTCTGGGCGGCACTGAGATATCACCCCAACGCCACTAATAGCTGGCGCTATGTCACCACGCCACAACTGGAGAAGCTTCAGGGGCAGCTGAAAGAGCAAAATATCAATTTCGAAGAGTATTACTACGACGACAATACCCTGGCCTATGGTCTGCTGAATGATGATTGGGAACGGGGCATTCATCCGGAAGCCATTGATGCCTGTGCGGCGAAAAAAGAAGCCAAAGACTATGTCTATCCGGCCTGTTACTGCATAGCCTTGCTGGCCAATGACATCTCACGTTCAGGGTTTAATGGCACCTTGGTAGAGGACTTTCACAAGTCGCAACCCAAGCTTGCCGGTGACAGGCAAAACAACGCCAAGCTATTGTGCCAACTGCTGGAAGATAAGCTCAACCAGGTCATCAGTGACGACCGAGAGAAAGCGCCGCAACGCTTTAATCTGCACAGCGGCAAGCGCCTTTTTGTCTGGGCACTGCTGGTGGCACTGCACGGTTTTTTCGTATTCCCTATTTATCCCGACAATGCAACTTCACTGCTCGACCCCATGTCCATAGTGCAGCAACTCGAGGCTCATAAAGGAAAACTCTTGGTGTTTCTGGCCTTTAACCTGTTTATGGTATTCAGGATCTGCAGTACCCGCCAGACATCTAAAGGCGCCCGCAACTATGGGGTGTGGAGCACCTTTGCCATAGTGTTGGCCTTGGTGGGTAACAGCTTCTGGTGGGCGCTGCCACTGCTTCTTGGCCACCTGCTGGCGGCCGCAGGCACACAAGCCGCGTCTTCAATGCGTCACGGCTGGCCGAAGAGTTTTAAAGAACCCAGAAGAATTACCCTGGAGGAAATTGTTTATTGATCCCAGTGCGCCAGTGCATTTTGAATTGCCTGGCGCACATCACGAATATAGTGTTCATCCTGGGAGGCCAGAGCCTGTTCAAAACTCAGCAACCAGTGCTCTATCTGACGCCGCTCGCCTCCCAGGCATTCCTCATACATGCGATGTAGCTTTTCCGTCAGGTTGAGGTTGGGTAATTGCTCGCGGGGATGCACTTTCAATCTGGCAAGCCTTTGCCTGCTGGCTTGTCTATCGTCTTCCGATACCCCGGTCGGGCTGCGATCTATCACTTTCTGGTGTACCTCTCCTGTGCTGGTGATGGTGACATCCACTTCAAGCATGCCGTTGATATCGTAGCTGAATCTGACATCCACCGACTGCAACCCTTGTCCGGTTGGAATATCGATATCGAGATCCTCAATGTGCAGATTATTGGCAACCCAAAGGCTCTCTCCCTGATAGATGGCGATACACACCTGGCTCTGCTCTTCATGACCGGCGTAATAGCGTTGCTCCAGCGATACCGGCACCACAGTGTTGCGTTCTATGATAGGACTGAACACCCCGGACTGGCCATTGCTCTCTACCCGGATCCCCAGGCTGAAGGGACAAACATCGGTGAGGATCAGCTCCTCTACCGCTTCATCGCGCAAACGACAGGCGGCCTGAATGGCTGCGCCCATGGCCACCACCCGATCGGGATCCAGCTCCTGGCGGCCAAAGCGGCCCAGTAACCTGGTAGCGACCTGCTTTACATGATGCTGACGGCTGGCACCACCCACCAAAATGAGTTCATCTATCTCTTCGGGTTGTAATCTGGCGTCGGCAAGTGCCTGGCTCAGCGGTTTTCGCAGCCGGTTCAGCGTCTGTTGCCAAATCTTTTCCAGCTCATGGCCGTCGAACTCGAGGTTGATATCCTGCTCGCCACTCAAACAGACCCGGGTTCCCTGGCCATTACTGTGACGCTTGGCATTTTCACAGGCGTAATAGAGCTGACTGAGGTACTTGAGAGATTGGCTTTCACGCTCCAGCTGTAGCTTTTGCAACACGCCATCGAGCAGATCCTGAGTGAAGTCTTCACCACCGAGACGGTTATCACCGGCCGAAGCGCGAACTTCTATGATGCCATCCTGGAACTCGACAATGGTGACATCGAAGGTACCACCACCTATATCAAACACCAGGAAACGTCGGCTATGGGACTCGTGTAAGCTGTAAGCCATGGCGGCGGCTGTGGGTTCATTGATAAGGCGTACCGCTTCCAGCTCGGCCAGCTCCGCAGCCGTATGCACTTGTTTGCGCTGCTGATCATTGAAGTAAGCCGGTACAGAAATCACCACTTGCTTAATGGCGTGCCCAAGATAGGCTTCGGCATCGGCCTTGAGGGTACTGAGTATGATGGCGCAAAGCTCAGTGGGGCTGAACTCCTGACCCCCGAGGCGATAGCGTTTCTCACTGCCCAAAAAACGTTTGAATATGGCGGCAGTATTGCGTGGATGAGTCATTAAACGTTCGGCGGCCGGACGACCAACCAATAGGTGCATATCCTCATCGATACTGACGACCGACGGGGTTAAATCCTCTCCCAGGGCATTGGGGATCATCTGCACCTTACCGTCGCGCCAAAGCGCAATGGCGCTGTTGGTGGTGCCCAAATCTATGCCGATTGCGGGTACTTCAGGCTTATCCATCACCTAACTCCTTCCTTTTCCTGCTTATCCATCTTCGCCGGGGGAATTTCCAGCGCCCACACTATGCCTAAAGTTCGACAAAGCAACAAGTTAAATGCTGAAAAACCAACAAAGTCGAAGGATTATTTATCCACCTGTCCCAAATGCAGACAACCAGGGTAATACCAATAGAGTTCTTTGGGGGAAACCAAGATATAAGGCTGATAACTGCGATAAGCCTAACGGTCTTATGAATACGACCAACTTGAATAGATATGGAGAGCAGACATGAAAAGGCCTGCCAGTTTACAAAAGCTGTTCTCTTTGAATATGGCAAAGGAGCAGGGATTTGAACCCTGCATGACGGCGCTATAAACCCGGCAATCCGCTAACCGATACCAGGCTAATAGCAATCATCAAAGCTAAGATACGAAAAAGCCCGCCTGTTTGCACAAGCGGGCTTCTCTGAATATGGCGGAGGAGCAGGGATTTGAACCCTGGATGGGCTATAAACCCATGCCGGTTTTCAAGACCGGTGCATTCAACCACTCTGCCACCCCTCCGAACGCTGCAAATACTATAGCGAGGATATGAGACTGTAAAGCAGAAAATGTCACGGCCTTGTCTATTTGCTCAATCTGCACTCAGTCTTTGGGCGTTTCCTCTGCATGCAGCGCCAAACGAGCGGGATCCGGCTTGGTAAAACCAGCCCTCACCTGCGACCAGCCGGCAAACTGACGCAGTTTATAGCCAGCAAATACCAGCACACTACAACCCAGGATCCCCCAGGCAATAGCAGTTTCCCCGGCCGTGGCCCACACAGCAACCAGGCTTGATGCCCCGAATGCCAAGGTGATCTGTAAAAAGTTTTGCAGCCCGGCCGCTTTGGAGGCGCACTGACTGAAATGTTGCAGCGCACTGTTAACCACTATCGGATAAATGGCACCATTGGCCGCGGCCAGCACAGAAAATGCAATAAGCAATGGATAGATGGTTTGCGCCTTGAATACCAAAGTCGCCAAGGCAATCGCCAACACACACAAACCAAACAGGGCCAGCAACAGTTTAAGCGTCATCTCACTGCCTACCCTGCGGATAAGCAACTTACTGGCATAGCCACCGACAATAAACATGATGGTTTGCGGAATAAAGCTTAAACCTATGGCGTCTGCTTCATAACCGTGCTGTTCCATCACTATCGGCCAGAGTGTCAGATAGGCAAAGAAAGCGCCTGAGCAAGCACCATAGATGAGCACATTGCCCAAATAACCTGTGTTGTTGAAAAAGGTCTTGTAGGCCACTTTTTCTTCAGCTTTGGAAGCGCCTTCATTTGCCGGCTTCACCAACACCATAGTCAGCGCCATCAATGCCGTTGCCGTCGCCGCCAAAATGAAAAAAATCGCTTCCCAGCCCATATACTTAAGCACCTTGGCGCCGAGAATAGGCGCCAAGGCCGGTGACAAGGCCACCAAGGGCATGATGTTGGAGAAGATGCGCTGCGAATCTTTGGCATCATACTGCTCTACCACCAAAGCCTGCCAAATGACGGCAGCACTGCAAACGCCAATCGCCTGGAAGAAACGGGCACAGTTGAGCATGATGATATTGTCACTGAAACCTATACTGACTGTCGCCAGGGCAAACAGCGCCAAGCCACCTAGCAGTGAATTACGTTTACCGAAACGCTGCACCAGAGGGCCGTAAAGCAGTTGCCCCAAGCCCAATCCGGCCAGGAAAGAGGTCAAGGACATGGCCACCTGAGATGAGCTGGCGCCAAGCGAGCCTTCAATTGCTTTGAATGCTGGGAGATACATGTCGGTCGCGATGAAAGCCAACATGCTCAGGAGCGCGAGATAGCATAAAAACATGAAATATTTAAGAGTCATATACAACCTGATTACAACTTAAGACAAAAGTAATATGAATGCCGGAGCAGTCTAAAGCCTTGCTCAATCGAGGTGAAACGTTTATTTTTGACCTATGCTTTCAAATAATCTCACAGCAAGGAATCGCCATGCTTTCTGAACAATCGTTGCAACTTATCGATATTGTTTCTCACCTTGGCAGTTTCACCGCCGCAGCCAACAAGTTGCACAAGGTGCCCTCCGCCGTGAGTTATGCCATTAAGCAGATTGAAGAAGAACTGGGAGTCGTGCTGTTTGAGCGTCATCACCGCAGCGTCAGTTTGACGCCCGCCGGGGCTCACTTTGTCAAGGAAGCCAGGATTATGCTCAAGCAACTGGACGACCTGAAACGGGAAACCCAGCGGGTGGCCAATGGTTGGCAGCCGACGTTATCCATCGCTTTGGACAATATCGTCAGGGCAGACAGGATCAGTGTGTTGATTGCCGACTTCTATCGTCACTTCACCGATGTGGAGCTGATCATCCGTATTGAGGTGTTCAACGGCGTCTGGGAAGCCTTGTCTACCGGTCGCAGCGATGTTGCCATTGGCGCCACCACTGCCATTCCGGTCGGCGGCGCCTACCATCACAGAGACATGGGCGATATCGAGTGGGCATTTCTGGTGAGCAAGTCCCACCCTTTGGCCGCTATCGACCGGCCACTGGAAGATGAAGAGCTCAGGCCCTTCCCTTCTATTTGCCTGGACGATACTTCAAGAGAGATCCCCAAGCGCCACACCTGGTTACTGGACAATCAGCGCCGCTTGGTGGTGCCGGATTGGATCCGCGCCATCAACTGCTTCCGTGAAGGCTTGGGGATAGGTTATATGCCGGTACACCTGGCCAGCCCCTTTATTCGCGCCGGTGCCCTGGTGGAAAAACAGCTGGCCACTCCTCTGGCTGCAAGCTCCTGCTGCCTGGCGTGGAATGCCAACAAGATGTCGCCGGCGCTCAAATGGGTACTGGATTATCTGGGCGATACCGAAAAACTGCACAGAGAGTGGCTCGCCTGACTTTAATTCATAAAAGATTCAGTGTTTAATGGCACAATCTATAACAGGAAACCTGCAGCGGAACCATATACGGTTTAAACTGCTCTAACATGGAAACTAGTCGGGTCGCCAACCCGGGCTATGTCAGTCAACCTTCGGAGAAGCAAATGACTCAGCAAACCCTTTATTCGAGCCAAACTTCCACTATGGAAGTGAACAAAATGCTCAGAAACACCTACATGCTGCTGGCAATGACCATAGGGTTTTCAGCCGTATGTGCCGCCATCGCCATGGCGATGGGGATAGGCCCCATGATGTCACTGGGACTTTCCATCGGTGGCTTGGTGTTGCTGTTCGTCACCCTGAGAAAAGCGGAGTCTGCCGCCGGGATCTTTTGGGTATTTGCCTTTACCGGTATGGAAGGCGCGTCTCTGGGTTATATCCTCAATCATTACGCCGGTATGAGTAACGGCCCTGAGCTGATTATTCAGGCCTTTGGTCTGACATCAGCCATCTTCGTCGCCCTGTCGGCCTATGCCGTGACCACCAAGAAAGATTTTTCCTTTATGCGTGGTTTTTTGATTGCCGGTCTGGTGGTCGTCATTGCCGCTGCGGTGATCAATATCTTTGTCGGTAACGGCGCGGTATTTATGGCAGTCAATGCGGGTATCGCCCTGCTGATGACAGGTTTTATCCTGTTTGATACCAGCCGTATCGTCAATGGTGGTGAGACCAACTATATTCGCGCTACCATTGCTTTGTACCTGGATTTTCTCAACCTGTTTATCAGCCTGCTGCACCTGATGGGTGCCGGTGGTGATGACTGATCCCCTCGGGATGGAAAATAGGTTAAAATGGCCCTAATTCAGGGTCATTTTTTTTGGTATGAGCAAACTTATTATTATGGTGAATGGCAGTGTCTACGGCCCGGCGGCTGGCTTCCATGCACTCAAATATACCCGGGCTGCGCTGCAAGCGGGCCATGAGATTCGCTGTGTATTCTTTTATCAGGATGGGGTGAGCCAGTCCAATGCGCTATGCGCGCCGGCGTCCGACGAATTGGACTTAACTGCCGCCTGGCAGCAGCTGGCAAAGGAGTGGCAGCTTAATCTAGTGAATTGCGTCTCTGCCGCCCTGCGCCGCGGTGTGCTTTCAGCACAGGATGCCAAGGATAACGCCAAAGCGAGTGCCAATCTCGCCGCTGGATTTACCATGGGGGGGCTTGGCGAGTTGGTCACCGGGCTTGAAAAGAGTGATCGTCTGGTGAGTTTTTAATGAAGAAATTAGCCATTATTTTTCGCCGAGCACCGCATGGGTCGGCTTCCGGCCGCGAAGGCCTGGATCTGGCGCTGCTGAGCGCCAGTTTCGAGCAAGAGGTGAGCCTGATATTTACCGATGAAGGCGTGCTTACGCTGCTGAAGCAGCAGCAACCTGAGCTTATCGGTTGCAAGGACTATATCGCCACCTTGGGTGCGCTGCCCCTCTATGACATAGAGACGGTACTGGTCTGCAAACAATCGTTGCAGGAGCTGGGACTTGGCCGCACCGAACTGGTTATTCCTGCCACCATTTGTGATAACGAGCAGATCCGCCAGGCCCTGCTGGATGCCGATGAGGTCATGGTTTTCTGATGATATTACACCAAATACAAACATCGGCGGCGCGCGACACTGCGCTGTCCTGCGCACTGAGATATGCCGGCAAGACAGACGTGTTTCTGCTGGCAGGCGATGCAGTAAGCGCCCTGCTGAAACGTCAATGGGCCATGGCACTGTCCCCCTTTAAAGTGGTGCTGGTGGCCGATGACGTCAAAGCCCGCGGGCTCGAGGACTTTCTTGGTAATTATGAACAGTTGGATTATCCGGCGCTGGTAGCGCTGACATTGGCTCATACAAAGGTTATTTCGTGGTAGATTTCATTCAATTCAATGACAAGCAGATAGCGACCGATCCTCAAGGGTACTTGAAGCAGGTTTCCGATTGGACGCCCGAGCTGGCGCCTGTCATCGCCGCAGGCGAAGAGATAGAGCTGACCGATGCCCACTGGGAAGTGGTTAACTTTGTGCGTAACTTTTATCTTGAATATAAGACCAGCCCGGCTATTCGGGTATTGGTCAAGGCTATCGGCCAGGCACTGGGGCCGGAGAAAGGTAACTCCAAGTACCTCTACACCCTGTTCCCGATGGGGCCAGCCAAGCAGGCAACCAAGATTGCCGGGCTGCCCAAGCCGGCCAAGTGTATTTAAAGCGACTCGATTCTGCACACAAAAAAGCCCCGGTTCTCGGGGCTTTTTACTATTTGAATAACTATTTTAAATTCTCATATACCAGCATGGCTGCCTTGCCGAGCGTGGCTAAAAACAGGGCAGAAAAAACTGCGATGACGGCCACGTAGGCAAGCCAGCGCAGGTAGCGCTGACCTTTATCCATATGACCTCACCCATCAACCTATTTTTTCAATGCCACCCATATAGCTGCGCAGGGCTTCAGGTACTGTGACACTGCCATCGGCATTTTGGTAGTTTTCCAAAATGGCTACCAGAGTACGACCAACCGCCAGCCCTGAGCCATTCAGAGTGTGGATAAGCTTGGGCTTGTTGTCGTCTTTGGAGCGATAACGGGCCTGCATGCGCCGCGCCTGGAAGTCACGCACGTTAGAGCAGGAAGAGATCTCACGGTAAGTATTTTGAGCCGGAACCCAGACTTCAACGTCGTAGGTCTTGGCGGCACCAAAGCCCATATCACCGGTACACAGGACGATAGTTCTGTGCGGCAGCCCCAGCTTCTTCAGTACATTTTCAGCGTGACTGACCAACTCTTCCAATGCAGCTTCCGAATCTTCCGGCTTCACCAACTGCACCATTTCGACCTTGTCAAACTGGTGTTGGCGTATAAGGCCGCGGGTATCTTTACCGTAAGAGCCGGCTTCACTGCGGAAGCATGGTGTGTGAGCGGTCAACTTGATTGGCAGCTCGGCTTCATCCAGTATGGTATCGCGGGCCAGGTTGGTCAGCGGCACTTCTGCGGTTGGTATCAGGCTAAGCCCCTGACCTTCCTCTGTGGCCGGTTTGGTGTGAAACAGATCTTCACCAAACTTGGGCAGTTGGCCTGTGCCCTTGAGGCTGGCTTCGTTGACCAGTAAAGGCACATAGCATTCCGTGTAGCCGTGCTCCTGGGTATGCAAATCCAGCATGAACTGCGCCAGAGCGCGGTGCATACGGGCAATTTGGCCCTGCATAAAGATAAAGCGTGAACCCGTTACTTTTACGGCACTCTTGAAATCCAGTCCTTTGAGCTGTTCACCGAGATCAACATGATCTCTTACCGGAAAGTCAAACTCTCTTGGCGTGCCCCAGCGGCGGATTTCCACGTTGTCGTTTTCGTCTGCGCCCACGGGAGCAGATTCATCCGGCAAGTTGGGAATGCTCATGGCAATAGCGTCCAGCTCTTGAAGCAGTGCACTCAGCTCTTGTTTTTTGCTGTCCAACTGGCTGCCGAGATCACCTACCTGCGCCATGATAGGGGCAACGTCCTCACCGCGGGACTTGGCTTGACCTATGGACTTGGAGATGGCATTGCGACTGGCCTGCAGCTCTTCGGTTTCCACCTGCAGCGACTTGCGCTTTTCTTCCAGCTTGGTCAGCCTGTCTACATCAAGGATAAAACCGCGGGTCGCCAAACGCTCCGCAGTTGTTGCGAGTTCATTACGCAGATATTTTGGATCTAACATGTCTACTTGTCTTATCAGTTATACACGTGAAAAAATCAGCTGTTGTCCCAGGTAAACCATGGCCAGGCACAGTCCCAGGTTCAACGCCACATTCAGAAATGCCTTTAGCAACTCACCTCCCTGTATCAGCAGTAAGGTTTCATTTGAGAAAGTTGAGAAGGTTGTCAGTGCACCAAGAAATCCGACACCGACCAGCGCCTTGATCTCAGGGCTGATATGACTGAGTTCCCCCAGTGCATAGATCATCCCCATCAGAAATGAGCCAAGTACATTAACAGCCAGTGTACCAAAAGGAAAACCACTGCCAAATAGCTGGAGCACAAATATCGATATCAGGTAGCGCAAAACTGCGCCGGTTGCACCACCAAGGGCGACAACAGTCAGATTAATCATACCTTTTGTTCTCACTTTGGCTGTCGAGTTGGCAAAGCTGCGCCAACTTATCGCGGATCCGTTTCTCAAACCCCCGCTCGGTCGGATAATAAAAACGGCTATCGGCCAAGGCTTCGGGGAAATAACATTCGCCGGCGGCGTAGGCATTGGCCTCATCATGAGCATAACGATAGCCTTCTCCGGCGCCGATGGATTTCATCAGCTCGGTCGGCGCGTTTCTCAAGTGCATGGGCACAGGCTGCTGGCCGGTTTCCCGAGCCAGTTGTCTGGCCGCTTTAAAGGCTGTATACACCGCATTGCTCTTGGGCGCCGAGGCCAGATAAACAATCGCCTGCGCTATGGCGCGCTCGCCCTCTGCCGGGCCGACCCGGTGGAAACAGTCCCAAGCGTTGAGAGCAACGGTCATCGCGGTAGGATCGGCATTCCCCACATCTTCAGAAGCTATCGCCAGCAGGCGTCTTGCGACATACAGAGGATCGCAGCCCCCTTCCAGCATGCGACAAAACCAATAGAGCGCCGCATCCGGCGCCGAGCCGCGAATCGATTTGTGCACGGCTGAGATCAGGTCGTAGTACTGATCGCCATTCTTATCGAACCCCGCCAACTGCTCACCGGCCACCTGCACCAGCATGGCTTCGGTAAAACTACCGCCATCCGGCAGCATGTCACTCATCAGCTCTACCAGGTTGAGAACCTTGCGGGCATCGCCATCGGCGAGAGTCGCCAACTTGGCCATCAGCTCAGGTGGCATCTGCAACCGGCGTTTGCCTAGGCCACGCTCTTCATCAGCGAGGGCCTGGGTCACTATGGTAGCAATCTCGGCTTCATCGAGACGCTTAATCAGATATACCCGCACTCTGGAGAGCAAAGCGTTATTGATTTCAAACGAAGGGTTTTCTGTGGTGGCGCCGATAAAAATTACTGTGCCATCTTCAATAAAAGGCAGAAAGGCATCCTGCTGGCTCTTGTTGAATCTGTGTACCTCATCGACAAACAGCAAGGTGCGCTGGCCGCGCGATTGCGCCACGTTTTTGGCGTGTTCTATCGCCGAGCGGATCTCTTTCACCCCGGATGTGACCGCAGATATTCGCTCCACGTGGGCGTTGGCATAATGAGCAACCAGCTCTGCCAGCGTAGTCTTGCCGGTACCCGGCGGCCCCCAGAACATCATGGAATGGGCCTTGCCGGCCTCCAATGCCAGTCTCAGCGGTTGCCCAGGTCCCAACAGATGTTGCTGACCGACGTACTGCTCCAGCGTCGCCGGGCGCATTCTTGCCGCCAGGGGCCGAAAGTCGGGGGCAAAATCAAAGCTCAGGCTGGACAAGGTTAACCTTCCTGCCCCGGGCGCTGATCGTCAATGGAAACGCCTTCGGGAACCTCAAATTGGAACAATCTCTTGTCGCTATCTGTCAGCGGCTTTTGTCCACTCAGTTTGAACTGACTGAGATTACCCTGAGTGTCTTTCAGTGCCAGTTGGGTCAAAGTGTTATCGTTGAAACAGACGCTGACCTGTTGTACTCCGGCCTCTTCAGTCTTGGGCGCTATCTGGAAACACTCTTTGTCCAGAGTGATGTTATAGCGAGCCCAACTGGCCTCGTCGCGGCGCACCAAAAGCGTCATGGGCGAAGCGGCAATGGCATTTTCCAGCGCCAGTACGCTCACTTCCTCGGCGAACGGGTTATAAATCCAAACGTCTTTGCCATCTGCGACTATCACAGATTCATCCGGCTGCTGCAGATGCCAGTAAAACTGATTCGGCTGCGCCAAGGCGAGCTCGCCACTGCCTTGCTGAATAAGCTTGCCATTGATATCTGTGACTTGCTGTTGGAAGTCGGCTTTCAAGCCGGCGATGGCATCCAGTTTTTCTCTGAGCACACCGGCATCATCGGCCATTACAGGTAGGCTGACGGCCAGAGCAAGAAACATAATGCTTTTATTCATCTATACCTCAAATCTGTCTTATCTTGGCGGTGGTGGAGCCAATACTTCGCGGTTACCATTATGCCCCTGGGCACTGACCACCCCTTGAAGCTCCATCTGCTCTATGATGCGGGCGGCGCGGTTATAGCCTATCTTGAACTTGCGCTGCACACTGGAGATAGAGCCGCGGCGGGTTTCGGTAACAAAAGCAACGGCTTCATCGTAGAGCGCATCCAGCTCTTCATCGCCGCCTTCAGGTGCTTCACCGGGCAGTAACACCTGCTCGCCGTCGCTGGCACCCTGCAGTATTTCATCAATATACTGAGGCTTACCGCGGGCATGCCAATCGGCAACCACGGCATGCACTTCGTGATCGTCCACAAAGGCGCCGTGAACCCGGTTAGGCACGCCGGTACCAGGGGGCAGATAGAGCATATCGCCCATCCCCAGCAAGGTTTCGGCGCCCTGCTGATCCAAAATGGTGCGCGAATCGATACGGGAAGAAACCTGGAAAGCGATTCGAGTGGGGATGTTGGCCTTGATAAGGCCTGTTATCACATCCACAGACGGGCGCTGGGTTGCCAGAATAAGGTGAATACCGGCGGCGCGGGCTTTCTGGGCGATACGGGCAATCAGCTCTTCCACCTTCTTGCCGACTATCATCATCATGTCGGCAAATTCGTCCACGACAACGACGATAGAGGGCAACTTGTCGAGCTCAGGTGCCGTATCTTCCATGCTTTCATTGGACTTCCACATAGGATCGTAAATCGGCTCGCCGGCAGCCTTGGCCTCGGCGATTTTGGCATTGAAGCCCTTGAGGTTACGTACCCCGAGCGCCGACATCAGTTTGTAACGTCGCTCCATCTCACCGACACACCAACGCAGTGCATTGGCGGCCTCTTTCATATCCGTGACCACTTCACACAAGAGGTGCGGAATACCTTCATAGACAGAAAGCTCCAGCATCTTGGGATCTATCATAATAAAGCGCACATCTTCAGGGCCGGACTTATACAGCAGACTGGTGATCATCACGTTGACCCCAACCGACTTACCCGAGCCTGTGGTACCTGCCACCAAAAGGTGAGGCATCTTGGCCAAATCCACCACGACCGGATCACCCGCAATGTCCTGTCCCAGCACCATAGTGAGATTGGATTTACTGTCCTTGAACGCCTGGCAGTCGAGCACATCACGCATAAATACGGTTTCGCGGAACTTGTTGGGCAGTTCCAGCCCCACATAGGCCTTACCCGGAATAACCTCAACCACCCGCACGCTTTCTGCCAGCAGCGAACGCGCCAAATCTTTGGATAGGTTAGAGATTTTTGAAGCCTTGACCCCAGGGGCCAAGTCCAGCTCAAAGCGGGTAATCACAGGACCTGGATAGACACCAACCACTTGCGCGGTAATGTTGAAGTCTGCAAGTTTGCTTTCCACCAAACGCGCTACCTGATCCAGCTCTTCTTCACTGATAGGGTTCTTCTTGCGGTTGGGCACATCCAGCAGTGAGATACTCGGCAAAGGATCCATGGGTTGCTTACTCTCCTTTGCAGCACCCTCTTCACCGGGCAAAATGATAATGCCGTTTTCGACTCTGGCCTTCTGGGCCTTCAATTGCCGCTCTTTATGGCTGATGGCACCGGTTGAGACCCGCTTATCAAAGTCGATAGTCTCGCTTCCTTCTGCTTCATCTTGCCAAGGTGGCGTGTCTTCGGCATTGTCCGGAGAAATGCCCGCAGCCTTGGCAGTCTCACTTCCGGCAACACCTGCAGAAAGCACCGGCTCTACCCTGCCCTGACGCTTAGGCTCTATGTCGGCTTTGTCATCGGCAATCGCCGCTTCACTCTCTTGAACTTGCTTATCCTTTTTACGGAAACGACTCAGCAGCCCGGGTTTCTTAACGGGGGCTTCAATAACCTCTTCATCGTCATCCTCCTCGAGCACTTCTTCCGGTTCAACTTCATCGCGCTCGCGACGGAACTTGTCCACTACAGACATAAAACCGCGGGTATCTTCGGTTTCTTTCGGGCCTGACAGACGTGCAGGCAACTGCTTGAGCTTGCGAAAACACCAGATAGTTGCCAAGCCGGTGAGCTCGACTATGGTAAGCCAGCTTATTCCCGTCAGCAGGGTAAAACCCGCGCCGACAAAGCAAAGCAGCAGCAGTGTGGTACCCAACTGGTTGAAGTAAGGCAGCATAGCCTGAGCTATTACATCCCCGGCCACACCACCGGCCGAAAATTCATAGATATCGCCGGCATTCATACTGGCCAAGGCAGCAAGGCTCAGCACCATCAATAGAAAGCCAATCAGGCGCAAGCCGACCGAGAAGTAATCCACTTCCAGCAGTCTGTGGGCACGCCTGAAGATCAACCAACCGGTTCCGGCAATGATGATCGGAATAAGATAGGCGGTATAGCCAAAGAAATAGAACAGGACATCGGCCAGCCAGGCACCTACGGCACCGGTGACATTTTCGATCTCCCCTTGATAGTTAGACTGACTCCAGCCCGGATCACCGGGATGAAAGCTGCCAAGCGCCAACAATATATAGATGGCGACCATGCAGCACAGAATAAGCCCCCCTTCCAGCAGACGTTGCAGGCCGCTGAGGGTTCTGACGCTATTTCCCTGAGACAAATGCGATTTCCATAAGCAAACGAAAAACAGATGGATTTAAGATACCAGAATCAACCTGAATGTGCAGCGAATAAGCCTTCGAAAGCCTCTAAAAGCAAGTGGATAGCGGCATTTTTTTATGCTGCCTCGCCGCCTGGGATAAAAAGTAAACAACCTAGATCAAAAAAGGAGCCATTGTGGCTCCCTTTTACCCTCGTTAACAATCGAGGTTTAGGCTTCAGCAGAAATACTGATGGCCACTTTGCTGGTTTGTTTCACCTCTTCCATCACCACGTAGGTACGGGTGTCGGACACTGAAGGCAGCTTCAGCAAGGTTTCGCCCAGCAATTTACGATAGGCAGACATATCGGATACCCGTGTCTTCAGCAGATAATCGAAATCGCCCGATACCAGGTGGCACTCCTGAATATCATCCAAAAGCTGCACGGCGCGATTAAACTTATCGAAGACTTCCGGAGTATCCCGGTTGAGGGTGATCTCGACAAATACCAACAAAGATGCGCCCAAAAAGTGTGGGTTAACCAGTGCGGTATAGCCGTTAATGTAACCTTGTTTTTCGAGACGCTTGACGCGTTCAAGGCAAGGAGTTGGACTCAAACCAACACGTTTGGAAAGCTCAACGTTGGAAATGCGACCGTCAATTTGCAGTTCATTAAGAATGTTACGATCGATACGATCCAAGTCTTTTACAGGACTCTTTTTATTATTTACCATATTTTTAACCTTGTTTTATCACTAAAACAACATTTAATTTTGCGTATGTCGGAAGTTTAGCAGCATAATCTGCCCGGGCAATACTATACTAGACTTTCCTGAATTGATCACGTTCAGGTCACTATAAAATAACAATTATGCCCATTAAAAGTGGGTTTTTTAGTATATTGAGGCTCGAAAATGATAATTGGTGTTCCAAAGGAAATCAAAAACCATGAGTATCGCGTGGGTATGGTACCTTCCAGCGTACGCGAATTGACTATGCATGGTCATCAGGTTTTTATCGAAACGAATGCTGGTAATGGGATTGGGTTTACCGATCAGGACTATATCGATGCCGGGGCGTCTATTTTGGACACGGCCGCCGAGGTTTTTGCCAAGGCTGAGATGATAGTCAAAGTCAAAGAGCCACAGGCCGTAGAACGTGCCATGCTGCGCCATGACCAGATCCTCTTTACCTATCTGCACCTTGCCCCCGATCTGCCCCAAACTGAAGAACTGGTCAACAGCGGCGCTGTTTGTATCGCTTATGAAACGGTTACTGATGACCGTGGTGGCTTGCCTTTACTGGCCCCCATGTCAGAAGTGGCCGGACGCATGTCCATCCAAGCCGGTGCCATGGCGCTGGAAAAATCTATGGGCGGCCTGGGCATGTTGCTCGGCGGAGTCCCAGGGGTTGAACCTGCTAAAGTTGTGATTATCGGCGGCGGCATGGTAGGTACCAATGCGGCGCAAATGGCGGTGGGCATGGGTGCCGATGTAGTGGTGCTTGATCGCTCCATCGACGCGCTGCGTCGTTTGAATGTTCAGTTTGGCTCCAAGGTCAAGGCTATCTACTCGACGGCCGATGCCATTGAAAAGCATGTATTGCAGGCCGATCTGGTCATAGGTGGCGTGTTGATCCCCGGCGCGGCAGCGCCCAAGCTGGTTACCCGTGAGCACATCAAGAAGATGAAGCCTGGGGCCGCCATAGTGGATGTCGCCATAGATCAGGGTGGCTGTGTGGAAACCTCTCATGCCACAACTCACCAGGATCCTACCTATATCGTCGATGATGTCGTGCATTACTGTGTAGCCAATATGCCGGGCGCCGTGGCACGTACTTCCACCTTTGCCCTGAACAACGCTACCCTGCCCTACATTCTCAAGCTGGCCCGTCTGGGTTACCGCGACGCGCTCTTGTCTGACAAGCACTTGCTGAATGGTCTTAACGTGATGCACGGTAAGATCACCTGTAAAGAAGTCGCCGAAGCCCACAATATGGCTTATACCGCTGCCAGCGAACTGTTACAGTAAGCAAATCAACTAATCGCTTTAAAGGAGCCTCTGGGCTCCTTTTTTTCGATTAAGTCAATCTTGAAGATTCTATTCCTGGCGCTTTACCCTTAGGGGTAAATTACCTACAATCGCTGCAATTTGCCAAGGCACGGAGAATAAAATGAGCCAAGCCAAACATTGTAATCTTTTGATCCTGGGATCAGGCCCCGCAGGCTATACCGCAGCCGTTTATGCTGCCCGCGCCAATCTCAAGCCTGTGATGATCACAGGTATCCAGCAGGGTGGTCAGTTAACCACTACGACCGAAGTCGAAAACTGGCCCGGCGATGCCGAAGGCCTGACAGGTCCTGCGCTGATGGAACGGATGCAAAAGCATGCCGAGAAATTCGATACCGAAATTATCTTCGACCATATCAATGAAGTGGATCTGCAACAGCGCCCTTTCACCTTGAAAGGTGACAACGGTGAGTACACCTGTGATGCGCTGATCATAGCCACAGGCGCATCCGCCAAGTACCTCGGTCTGCCATCTGAAGAAGCCTTCAAGGGCCGTGGTGTATCTGCTTGTGCCACCTGTGACGGTTTCTTCTATCGCAATCAGAAAGTGGCCGTTATCGGCGGTGGTAACACGGCTGTTGAAGAAGCACTCTATCTTTCCAACATAGCTGCCGAAGTGCACCTGATCCATCGCCGCGATACCTTCCGCTCTGAGAAAATTCTCATCGATCGTCTGATGGACAAAGTCGAAAACGGCAACATAGTTCTGCACCTGGACAAGACATTGGATGAAGTGACCGGCGATGCCATGGGCGTGACCGGACTCAAGATGAAGAGCACCAAAGACGGCAGTATTTCCGATTTGGAAGTGGCCGGGGTGTTTGTCGCCATTGGCCACAGCCCCAACACAGGTATTTTCGAAGGCCAGTTGGAGATGAATGGCGGTTATATCAAGGTCGAAAGCGGCCTCAACGGCAATGCCACCCAGACCAGCGTCAAAGGCGTATTCGCCGCCGGCGATGTGATGGATCAGCACTACCGTCAGGCCATCACCTCAGCCGGAACCGGTTGTATGGCGGCTCTGGATGCCGAGCGCTTCCTGGATGCCCAGAAATAAGCTTTGCCGATATACTGAAAAAGCCAGTCATTGATGACTGGCTTTTTTGTCTGAGGCATTAAAGCATAGGCAAATCACAGGCATGAAAAAAGGGACCTTAGGTCCCTTTTTAACAGCAACTACAACTTATCTCCTGAGAGATTAGTTTGCCAGTGCTTCCTTCGCTTTTTCTACCAGAGTAGCAAACACTACTTTGTCGAATACAGCGATGTCTGCCAAAATCTTACGATCGATTTCGATAGACGCCTTTTTCAGACCGTTGATGAAACGGCTGTATGAAAGACCATTCTGACGAGAAGCCGCATTGATACGTGCAATCCACAGTTGACGGAATTGACGTTTCTTCTGGCGACGGTCACGGTAAGCATATTGACCTGCTTTGGTTACGGCCTGTACCGCTACACGGAAAGTACGTGAACGGGCACCATAGTAACCTTTGGCAAGTTTAAGAACTTTCTTGTGACGAGCTCGTGCAGTTACACCACGCTTAACTCTTGGCATTTTTCAATTCCTCCTAATTAAGCGTATGGCAGTTGGCGTGCAATCATAGGCACGTCAGCTTTGGCAACTAAACACTTGGCGCGCAGATGACGCTTACGCTTGGTGCTCTTCTTGGTCAGGATGTGACGCAGATGGGCTTGCTTACGCTTGAAACCATTGGCGGTTTTCTTAAAACGCTTCGCTACACCCTTGTCGGTTTTCATTTTAGGCATTACTAAAACTCCGCATTGGGACATTAATAAAACGCAAGGCGAGCAAAGGCCCGTAGACCTTTACTACTTTTCAGGATTGCCCTGCTATTTCTTCTTGGGCGCCAGCACCATGATGGCTTGTCGACCTTCCATTTTCGGGAAAGATTCAACAACCGCATACTCTTCCAGATCGCCCTTGATACGGTTCAAAAGATCCATACCCAGGTTCTGGTGTGCCATTTCGCGTCCGCGGAAACGCAGCGTAACTTTCGCTTTGTCTCCATCTTCCAGAAAACGAATCAGGTTGCGTAGTTTTACCTGATAGTCGTTTTCATCAGTACCAGGGCGGAATTTAACTTCCTTCACCTGGATCTGTTTCTGCTTCTTCTTCTGTTCTTTCTGGGCTTTTGCCTTGTCGAACAGATATTTACCGTAGTCCATGATACGGCATACAGGCGGCTCAGCATTAGGACTGATCTCAACCAGATCCAGACCTGCCTCATCGGCTACTTCCTGAGCCTCTTTGATGCTGACGATACCAATGGCTTCACCATCCACGCCATTCAAACGTACCTCTGGTACGCCGGTAATTTCTTCATTGATTCTATTCGGGGCCGCCTGACGGCCTGCTGATTTTTTGATCTTTATGACCTAATCCTCCAACAATTCAAGACTACGGAGTGAAATTTGTTGCTTGACCTTAGCGGCGAAATCATCGATTCGCATCTTGCCTAAGTCCACCCCGTCTCGGGTACGCACAGCGACTTCCCGATTTTCCATCTCCTGATCACCTATGACCAGCAAATAAGGAACCCGCCTCAAAGTGTGCTCGCGTATTTTAAAGCCTATTTTTTCATTCCTCAAGTCTTTAGAGGCGCGTATGCCCTGTTCCTTGAAGAATTCGACTACTTCTTCAACATAATCAGCTTGTTTGTCTGTTATGTTCATAACAACAACCTGCATAGGAGCCAGCCAGGTTGGGAAGCGGCCCGCGAACTCTTCGATGAGGATACCGAGGAATCGCTCCAAAGAGCCCAAAATCGCACGGTGGATCATCACAGGAGTCTGACGGCTGTTGTCTTCGGCGACATAAGTCGCGCCCAGGCGTCCCGGTAAGGCGTAATCGAGCTGCACTGTACCGCACTGCCAGGCGCGATCCAGGCAATCATGCAGAGTGAATTCGATTTTAGGGCCGTAGAAGGCACCTTCACCTGGCAGTATTTCAAATTCGATATCGTTGCTGCGCAGCGCTTGTTTCAGAGCTTCTTCCGCCCTGTCCCACATGGCATCGTCACCGATACGCTTCTCTGGACGGGTAGAAAGTTTAACTACGATATTGCTGAAGCCGAAAGTGGAATAGGTGTCGTACACCATCTTGATACACTTGCTGACTTCGGATTGCACCTGCTCTTCAGTACAGAATACGTGCGCATCGTCCTGGGTAAAACCACGAACCCGCATCAGACCGTGCAAGGCACCCGAAGGCTCGTTACGGTGACAACAGCCGAACTCGGCCATCCGCAGCGGCAGATCGCGATAGGACTTGAGGCCCTGATTGAAAATCTGTACGTGGCCGGGGCAGTTCATCGGCTTGATGGCGTATTCGCGGTTCTCACTGCTGGTTGTAAACATCGCCTCGGCGTATTTATCCCAGTGACCGGAACGTTCCCACAACACGCGGTCCATCATCAGTGGACCTTTCACTTCCTGATAGTCGTACTGGCTCAGCTTCTGGCGAATAAAACGCTCAAGCTCAAGGAATACGCTCCAGCCGTCGTTGTGCCAGAACACCATACCAGGAGCTTCTTCCTGCATGTGGTACAGATCCAGCTGCTTGCCGATTTTACGGTGATCACGCTTGGCCGCTTCTTCGAGACGGGTCAGGTGAGTCTTGAGCGCTTTCTTGTCGGCCCAGGCAGTACCATAGATACGCTGCAACATCTTGTTGTCTGAGTTACCGCGCCAGTAGGCACCGGCAACATTCATCAGCTTAAAGAAATGACAGAAACGCATGTTGGGCACATGGGGACCGCGACACATATCTGTGTATTCTTCATGGTGATACAGCGCCGGCGTGGCATCACGGCTGATGTTCTCATCCAGGATCGCCATCTTGTAAGGCTCGCCGCGAGACTCGAAAGTATCACGGGCTTCCTGCCAGCTGACCACACGCTTGACCACGTCATAGTTGGTCTTGGCCAGTTCCAGCATACGTTTTTCCAGCTTCTCCAGATCTTCCTGGGTCAGTTTATGCTCCAGGTCGATGTCATAGTAGAAGCCGTTATCGATAACAGGACCAATCGCCATCTTGGTTTCAGGCCACAGCTGTTTGATCGCATGACCCAACAAGTGTGCGCAAGAGTGACGAAGGATTTCCAGCCCTTCTTCATCTTTGGCCGTGATGATCGACAGTTCTGCATCTGTTTCGATCAGATCACAGGCATCTTTTAACTCGCCGTTGACTCGTCCGGCAATACAGGCTTTCGCCAGACCGGGGCCAATATCAGCAGCAACATCGAGTGTAGAGACTGGGTTGGCAAACTCGCGTTTGCTCCCATCGGGAAGTGTAATTACAGGCATGAAAATTCCTTGTCCAGTGGTGACCCACACGTAGGGCCACTTGGTTATCAATTAAAAAAGAGTGTTTAGCCCTTGGGTTAAGGCAGTACAGGAGCCTTAAGGTCTCCGCCGGGCAGGCTGGCAATTTTACGGGATAAGCCCTTGCCTGCGCAACCCAAAAACACTCAAGGGACAAGCTTTTGCTCACAGCCTGGGGCTATACTTGAACTGTGTTGTGATATGAGGTTCTATCGTCCAAAGGGCATAGCGCTACCGGACAAAGGAGGAAGCCATGCAACTCAAGAGTCAGACTATCTGCTGCCCCCATTGCGGCCACCATCAAAAGGTGGAGCTCGACGCCAGCGGCGGCGATCAGGAGTTCTATAATGATTGCCGGGTATGTTGCAACCCTATCTATATGCGGATGCACATCAATGACCAGAGGCACATGATAGAGCTGTACGTCGATGGCGATGACGAACAGCTCTACTGAAAACCCCGTTTCAGGCTGCTTATATAGGACGAGTGCGGCCGCGAATTAAGTGTATCGGCGACAATTAAGCCAGGTGTCGTTGAGCTAGTACGCGCTCGACCGTATCCACTATCGTTTGGGTTTGACTGTCAATTTCGATATTCAGCCTATTCCCTTCCCGATAGTCCTCTAGATTGGTCAGTCTGAGAGTTTCAGGAATGAGATGCAGCATAAAGCGATTGCCTTTGACCTCGCCAACGGTGAGGCTACAACCATTGATACCGATAAAGCCCTTATAGAAGATGTACTTCAACCACTCTTCGGCCACTTCCAGCTGCATATTGTAATGGCTGTCACTGATATCCAGATGTACCAACTGCGCCTGGGTATGCACATGGCCGGAAAGAATGTGACCCCCAAGCTCGGTACCAAACTTGAGTGACCTCTCTATGTTAACCTTGTCACCAACCCTTAGTCCGACCAGATTAGTCACCGCCAGAGTCTCTTCCATTACGTCGAAAAACGCCCTATCATCAGCAAGCTGGGTTACCGTCAGGCAAACACCGTTGTTGGCAACACTCGCTCCTATTTCCAATCCCTCGCGCAAGGCGGGAGGCAGAGCGACTTCGAGGGTATTTAGCCCGGGCTTTTTCTCGATCGCCAAGATTTCACACTTGGCTTGAACAATACCTGTAAACATTTTCTCACTCGCTTAGTTGTTAGGGCTGCTTTCATGAATCACACCGGCTTTCAGGCCAAACGCTTAGTTCAACTGGCTTTGCCTGTGCTTATTGCACAACTTACCCAGACAATGATGGGGTTTATCGATACCCTGATGGCCGGCAGAGTCAGTGCTGTCGACATGGCAGCCGTCGCTGTCGGAACCAGTCTCTGGCTACCGGCCATTCTGTTCGTTCAAGGCCTATTGCTGGCATTTACTCCCATGTTTGCCCATCATCACGGTGCAAACAACCAAAAGGCGATTCAACCGCTTGCCTTTCAGGCTGCCTATATTGCCATAACCGGCGCCTTGGGTGTGATGCTGTTTCTGGCATCTGCGCCACATATTTTGGATTGGATGGAACTGGAGCCTGAGCTCAAGCGCCTGACCATAGGTTATCTTGACGGCATTCTCTGGGGGGCGCCGGCCTTTGTGCTCTATCAAGTGCTCAGGGGCTGCAGCGAAGGGATCTCCTATACGCTGCCGACCATGATCATAGGTTTTGTCGGCCTGGCGGTGAATATCCCGGCCAACTATATCTTTATCAATGGTCACTTTGGCATGCCCGCCATGGGCGGCGCCGGCTGTGGTGTCGCTACCGCTTTGGTGTTTTGGGCCATGCTCCTGGCCATGGCCATCTATATGCAGTGGCATAAACGCTTTAGCGAGTTGGCTCCCTTCAAGGCGTTTCACAAACCCCATTTGCACACCATTATGGAGATGACCAAGCTGGGCATGCCTATTGCCATGGCGCTGTTCTTTGAAGTCAGTCTGTTTGCGGTGATCGCCTTGTTACTAGCGCCTCTCGGTGCCACTGTCGTGGCCGGACACCAAATTGCGCTGAATTTCTCCTCGATTGTATTTATGTTGCCACTCTCCATCGGCATAGCCGTTTCTATTCGGGTCGGTTATTACCTAGGCCGGGGTCAGAGTGATGTGTCGGCACTGGTGACCAAGGTGGGATTGGCTATCGCCTTTTCTCTGGCCATGCTAACCGCGGTGGCGACTGTGGTATTCAGGTATGAGATTGCCCTGCTCTATAATGACAACCCAGAAGTGGTCACTCTGGCAGGCAGTCTGATGCTGATGGCTGCTCTATATCAGCTGTCCGATTCGGTACAGGTGGTTGCGGCCGGAGCCCTTCGTGGCTACAAGGATACCCGCAGCGCCTTTTTCATCACCTTGTTTGCCTATTGGGCTGTGGGGATGACCCTGGGTTATGTATTGGCGTATACCGATTTTCTGGTACCCGCCATGGGAGCACACGGATTCTGGATTGGGCTTATCGCCGGCTTGACCGTAGCCGCGATACTCTTTGCTATCCGTCTGAGATATATCCAGAAAAGTGGCAAACAGTTCGCGGTTATCTCTGATGAGAGCACGAATTAAGCCGAATGCGATCAAAGCTGCAGCAAGTTGTGCAGCAATTCGCCACTCAATAAAAATTTGTGTTTTTTTACTTGCAACTGGCGGCTGCTCGCCCTTAATATAGCGCTCGTTCGAGGGCGACAGCCTGAAAAACACAATACACCCGTAGCTCAGCTGGTTAGAGCACTACCTTGACATGGTAGGGGTCGGTGGTTCGAGTCCACTCGGGTGTACCACTCTCTTCAGAGAGTCAAAATGAAAATCATGCAATACACCCGTAGCTCAGCTGGTTAGAGCACTACCTTGACATGGTAGGGGTCGGTGGTTCGAGTCCACTCGGGTGTACCAAGCAACCTGCTTCAAGCAGGTTTTTTTATGCCTGAAACTCCCCTTTCCCGCCATTCCAATTTGCGTTTCCTCTTGCTCTTGTCTTTTCATTCCCGCAAAAAGAGTAAACACCTCTACCGCATGGTATTTTTGTAAATCAAGCCCGACTTTTTGCATATTGCTTACTTTCACCGGCCATGGAATCATGGAGCATAGACAAGGTCCTTTGCCGACAGGGAAATTCATGAGCCAACGTACTCTGCACACGCTGTTCAAACCCGGGTCCATCGCCGTCATTGGCGCGTCCAATCGCGACAAGCGTGCGGGCAATGTGGTAATGAAAAACCTGCTCTCGGGGGGCTTTGCCGGGCCAATTATGCCGGTAACGCCCAAGTATAACGCGGTTATGGGCGTGCTGGCCTATCCCAATATTGAGTCTTTGCCGATCAAACCTGACCTGGCCATCATCTGTACCCGCGCCTCCAGCGTACCGGCGATAGTGGAAACCCTGGCACAATTTGGCTGCAAAGTGGCGATCATCATGGCCTCCGGTATGGCCGATGAATTAAACGAACAAGGCGAAAACCTGCTTGAACTGACTCAAGCCAACGCCAGACGTTACGGCATGCGGATCCTCGGCCCCAACAGTTTGGGGATGATGTTGCCGCCCCAGGGACTCAATGCCAGCCTAGCCCATGCCGGTGCCCTGCCCGGCAAAATAGCCTTTGTATCCCAGTCTGCAGCCATCTGCACCACAGTACTCGACTGGGCCAACAACAAAGGGATCGGCTTCTCTTCATTTATTTCCCTCGGTGATGCCACAGACATAGACTTCGATGAGCTGCTGGATTTTCTCGGCCGCGATTCCCGCACCAGCGCCATCATGCTTTATATAGATTCGGTCAATGAGAAGCGCCACTTCCTGTCGGCAGCCAGAGCCGCGGCCCGGCATAAACCTATTTTGGTGATCAAATCCGGCCGCAGCGCCGAGGGTGGCAATGCCGCCAAACTGCACACAGGTGGCATTGCCGGTAATGATGCCGTATATGAGGCCGCCTTTCGCCGCGCCGGTATGCTGCGGGTCACCGACTTGGTTGAGCTATTTGCCGCGCTCGAGAGTCTGGCTCACCTCAACCCGCTCAATGGCGAGCGCCTGTGTATTTTATCAAATGGCGGCGGTCCCGCCGTGCTGGCGGTGGATGAATTGGTGCTCAAGGGTGGCAAGCTAGCACTGTTGTCCGACACCACTGTGGAGAAACTCTCGCAGCTGTTGCCCTCTACCTGGTCCGGGCAAAACCCAGTGGACATCATAGGTGATGCCGGCGCCGAGCGTTACAGCCAGGCGCTGTCTGTGTTGATGGATAGCGATGAGCTGGACGCCATCCTGGTATTGCACTCCCCTTCTGCCCTTGGCGAAAGCGTCACCATAGCCGATGCCTTGATTGAAACCGTCAAACAGCACCCGAAACGTAACCGGGTGAGCATCTTAACCAACTGGAGCGGTGAAGATGCCGCTTATCGGGCTCGAAAGCACTTTTCCAAGGCGGGGATCCCAACTTACCGCACACCCGAGGGCGCCGTGCGCGCCTTTATGCATATGGTGGAGTATCGCCGTAACCAAAAACTGCTGCAGGAAGTGCCGCAATCTATACCTGACACTATCCCAACAGACAGCACTACCGCCAGAAGTCTGTTGCAGCAAGCCATAGCCAAGGGCAAACGGGTACTGGAAACCCATGATGCCCGCAACATACTCAACGCCTATGGCTTGGATACCATAGATACCTGGTTTGCCAGGGATGCGGCCGAAGCCGTGGCCATTGCCGAGAAGGCCGGTTATCCCGTGGCATTGAAAGTGCAATCACCGGATATTTTGCATAAATCGGACGTTCACGGGGTAATGCTGAATCTCACATCGGCTTCCGAGGTCAATCAGGCCGCGGCGGCCATAGTCGAACGGGTGCACGCCTCCAACCCTGCAGCCTCGGTGGAAGGCATGATAGTGCAAAAGATGGCACTGACCGCCGGCGCACAGGAGCTCAGAGTCGCGGTAATCAACGACCCAGTGTTCGGCCCAGCCATCATGCTAGGTGAAGGCGGCTCCGAGTGGGAACCCACCCGGGATGCGGCCGTCGCCTTGCCGCCACTGAATATGGCACTAGCACGTTATATGGTGATCCAGGCGCTCAAGACTCAAAAGATCCGCGATCGTCACTTACCCCAAGGCTTGGATATGCGAGCCTTGTGCCTGATGTTGACCCAGATTTCGCAGCTCATTATCGATTGCCCCGAAATCGAGAGCCTGGATCTTAATCCTGTATTGGCGGCGGGCGAGAAAATTACCCTCTTGGATGTCAATCTGCGCCTTAACCCGGAAGTTACGGATAACGCCGGGCGACTGGCGATTCAACCCTACCCCAAAGAGCTGGAAGAGAAAGCCAAACTGCGTAACGGCCTTGAGGTGATGTTGCGGCCGATACTGCCGGAAGATGAACCCAAGCATCTGGACTTTGACAACTCGCTGACAGATGAAGACAGATACAAGCGCTATTTCGGGGTACGCTCGCGTATGACCCATGAAGAAATGGCGGTACTGACCCAAATAGATTACGCCCGTGAGATGGCGTTTATCGCCACCATAAGAGATGAAAACGGCGAAGAGGAAACCTTGGGTGCAGTGCGAGCCTCTATCGATCCGGATAACACAGAAGCGGAATTTGCCATGGCGGTTCGCAGTTCCCATCAGGGGATCGGTATTGGCAAGTTGCTGCTGGAGAAGCTTATCAACTACTACCGCACCACGGGCACTCAGGTGTTAACCGGTTTCACCATGTTCGAGAACCGCAATATGGCCAGTCTCGCCAAGAGTCTTGGCTTTACTGTCACCTTTGATATGGAAGAACACCTGATCAAGATGCACATGGAACTTGCGGGCAAGGACACATAACCCTTCTATATTGAAGGTGAACAACCACACCTCAAAACCAAGAACCCGGCCAATGCCGGGTTCTTTTGATAATTGGAGCAGACTCGCTCAACGGCGACAAAGGGCAATCAAGTCCAACTCAGGCTGGTAAACCTTGCTGCTGACATCGAAGAGCCCCAACAGCGTATCGAACAGGTTGTCGTGGGAAACACTCTTGGCGGCGGCTTCCTTTGCCAGGCAGTCATCATTCAGCCCAAGTTGCTGCTTGAATTGCTTGGAAAACCAAGCCATCCAAGGCACTCTGGTTTGTTCACTCGGCGCTATGGCATAGGGTGATCCATGCAGATACATGCCCTTTTCGCCCAGGGATTCACCGTGATCGGACAGATACATCATTGCCGTATCATAATCGCCACTGCGTCCCTTTAGCTGCTCGACCACCTGAGAGACGATATAGTCGGTATACAGAATCGTGTTGTCATAGGTATTGGTGAGCTGCTCGCGGCTGCAGTTTTGAATGTCACTACGCTGGCAATCCGGGGTAAAACGGCGATATTGTTCCGGGTAGCGCAGATAATAGGTAGGTCCGTGACTGCCGATGATATGCAACACTATCAGGCGATCCTGGCCATTGTTCGGCTGCGACAAGGCTTGTTTGAGTTCATCAAGCAGCACCTGATCCTGACAAAACTGGCCATCACACAGCTTAGGGTCGGCGTTCAGTGCTATCAGCTTGTTTTCCACCCTGTCACACACTCCTTTGCAGCCACTGTCGTTATCAAACCACTGCACTTTCACACCGGCGTGGTTGAGCACATCCACAGCGGTATCCTGAGCCTTGGCGGCGCGGGAGTCATAATCTTCCCGGCTCATTCGGGAAAACATACAGGGTAAAGAAACTGCCGTGGCCGTGCCACAAGAGCTGACATCGCTGAAGATCAGCGGTGAAATCGCCTTGGTGTAGACATTGGTTGGCCTGTCATAGCCATAGTATTGGTAATTTTGCGCCCTGGCGGTTTCACCGACCACCAGCACCATCAGTCTGGGTTTAGTTTCACCGGCTGGTTTTACCTGCTTGGCATCTGTACCCAACTTTTGATATTCGAGCGGCTTTTGCAGGTAGTGCTGATTGATGTATTTGGCCGCCGAGCCGACAAAATAGGTGGGCACAATGTAACGTTTGATTTCATCATTATTGCGACCAAAAGCCAGATAATTCTGCATATAGAAAAAGGCAATTACCACTATGATGAGGACGTTCGCTATGATGTACAGCGCCTTGTACGCCAGCTCCTTGCCCATGGGCTTATAGGCGATCTGGGTACGATACAAGAGCGCTGCCGGCAGCACCCCGGTCAACAGCAGATTTAACATTGATGCCCAGTTCACATAGGTCAAGGCTTCGGCGCTGTTGGTCTGAAAGGTATTCTCTATCATGCCGGTATCGAATACTACGCCATATTTGAACGCGGCAAAAAATACCCCCGATGAACACAGCAACAGCACAATAAAAAACGGTTTGAGAATATATTTAAAGCTGAACAGGGAAAACAGTATCCCCAAAGCCGAGATCAAGAAGATGGGAATGGTAGCCACAAACAAAGGAGCCACATGCGCTTGGTTCTCGAGCCCCTGTTTGACTATGGTAAAAAAAGGCACATTGAACACGGCCACAAAATACAGTGCCAGTACAAAGGTCAGGCGATTGACAGAGATGGGATTCAACACACTCATTCCTAAATGACGGTTAAAATTGATGCAAGGCTCAGCAATTTCAACTTATGGTTAACTAAATGTTAATATAACAATTTTATCTTAAGGTTCCCTTATCGGTTCCGACATCGCTCATGGGGCCGAATTAAGCTTTCAGACTCTGTGCCAATGGGAAAGTTCGCGATGCACCATACGCTAAAACTGCGGTATAAAAGGTTAAAAGAGTCGTTTGATAACTCAAGAGCCGTTTTGCATGCAAATGTCCCGCAATTGTAAGTTGGAGGCGCATTAAGCTTGGCAAACCGGAAGTCGCCAAAATGTCTCTGAGAGTAAATTACGGCAAGTTTTATTGTGCTCTTCCATGTTCCGGAGAAAAAGAAAGCGCCTTTTAAAGGCGCTTTGAGGTTTTATATCAGGGTAAACAATCGCAATTAGAATTCGCTGTTGAGCCGATTGAAGAACCCAAGCAGTTGCTCCAGCTCAGCGTCACTGAATTTCGCGGTCATCTCTCGGGTTAACTGCAAATGCAGGGCATCATGCTCTTTAAACATCTGCTCGCCCTTTTCGGTTAAGGATACCTGGATGGCGCGCCGGTCATTTTCCAGCGGCTGACGTTCGGCCAGGCCCGCCTTAACCAAACGTTCAACCTGCACGGTCAGGGTTCCTGTGGTAATACCGAGCTTTTCCGCCAGTTCCTTCATCTTCATAGGGCCGTGAGCCCCCAGGATCTCCACTGTATGGATCTGCGCCAGTGAAGCGCCTTGGTCTCTGACTACGCTCTGCTCCCATGAGGACAGACGCTCATAAAACTCTATGATGGCGTGGTTGATTGACTGTTGCAGCGAATCCTGCCGCTGTTGCTGTTTCATCTATTCTTGCACCTCAATGATGATGGTGATGATGTCCTGTCTGTGTGTGGCTCGCTTGCTCACATTCTTTGGCTCTCGGCATCGCCGCTTTATCGCAGTCGGCACATTGATTGACTTCAATGGTCAGATGATCTATGCGACTGAAATCCGCCAGCAACTCATGATAATAGTCGGTACTGTGGGGAGCGTGGCTCACCAAAGAGATCATGGCTGCGTGATGATCGGCGCTGACCGGCCACACATGAATATCGGTTACCTTGTGGTCTTTTTCGGCTTCTATCCGTTCCACCAGCTTGCGACTGAACTCGGCTTCAACACCTGCGTCAAGCAAAATGGGGCTGGTCTGGCTGATAAGTCCCCAAGCCCAGCGACTGATGATAACAGCTCCGACAATGCCCATCACGGGATCCAGCCAATTCAATCCGAAATATTTACCGGCCAACAGCGCGCCAATTGCCAACAAGGAGGTCAAGGCATCGGCCAATACATGGAAATAGGCTGCGCGCAGATTATGATCTTTGTGTCCGTGGGAATCACCATGGTCGTGGACATGCTGCTGTCCGTGATCGCTGTGATGGCTGTGATTGTGGTCATGTCCGTGCTTGTGGCTATCTGCCTGGCTATGGCTATGGCTATGTGCATGGTTATGCCCATGACTGTGGCCATGATCGTGACCGTGATGGTCCTTGAGCAGAAATACACTGACGATGTTGACGGTTAAACCTATGATGGCCACCAGAATCGCCTGGTCAAAATGAATATCTTCCGGATACAGGAGTCTGGAGCCGGACTCTATCAACATCAACAGTGCCACCAAGCCGAGAGCAATCGCACTGGTAAAACCACCGAGTACGCTGACCTTGCCGGTACCAAAGGCAAATCTGGGGTTGTTGGCATGTTTCCTGGCGTAAGAGTAAGCAAACAATGTCAGCATAAATGCAGCGGCATGAGTTCCCATATGCCAACCATCGGCCAACAACGCCATGGAACCGTATATAGTACCGGCAACAATCTCGGCCACCATGGTGACCACAGTCAGCAAAAGCACCCACTTGGTACTCTTCTCTCCCTGCTCATTATGGTGGGTAAAGTTATGATTATGCTGCCAGCGCGTGGTGGTATGAAACTCTGAACTCATAGTTAGCCTGCTGTTATATTTTGATATTCAAACTATTTGATAGGCGAAATATCTCTTTTTCCTGACACAATTTCAAGCATTGCGACTGAAAAAAATCACAAGTGTGACCATGGGATTAACAAACTTCATCCTAAAGTCGGGGGATTATGTCTTATTTGTGTCACCTTTCAGTTATCTGGCTGTCATATGGCGTCATTAGTCTTTGCGTCGCATTTGCAATTCCTATAACGAGATAGAAGATCACGGAGTGAAATCTTATGAGCAAGGCGACTTTCGATCCGACGCGTTATAACAAGAGTCAGAACGAACCTTTTGCCCAGGTACTGGATAAACACCTTTCCCGGCGCAATTTTGTAAAAAGTGGCTTGGGCGTCAGTGCCCTGACTGCATTCGGCGGCTTCGGCCTTGCCGGCTGTGGTTCCGACAACAATAACACCTCTGGCACACCGGATCCTGTGCCCCCTACTCCGGTTCCTCCCAGCCAATCCAGTGTTACACTCGGTTTTGATTCGGTAGCCGGTTCTCGCCTTGATGCAGTGGTTATCCCTGAAGGTTACCGGGCTCAGGTCCTGGCTCCCTGGGGGACTCCGCTGAACAGTAAAGCGGCCGATTGGAAGGCTGATGGCAGTAATACCGCTCAGGATCAGGCCAACTCTGTGGGTCAAAACCACGACGGCATGCATTTCTTCCCGCTTAATGAAGCCGCAACCGATGGCCTCTTGTGTATCAACCATGAATACATTGAACCAGATGCCCTGCACCCCAACGGCCCGACTATGGATGCCGATACCGGCCTGAGAACCCTGGTCGATGAAGTCCGTAAAGAGATCAATGCTCACGGCATGACTGTGGTACGCATCAAGCTTAACGACGGCAGCTGGGAAGTAGTCAAGGACGACAAACACAATCGCCGCTTCACCGGTGCTTCCACCATGGATCTCAGCGGCCCGGTAGCCTACACAGACAAAGTCGTAACCGCCTTCTCGCCTGATGGCAGCCAGACCCGCGGCACCCTGAACAACTGTGGTAACGGTTATACCCCTTGGGGGACTTACCTCACCTGCGAAGAGAACTGGCCCGGCTACTTCGTCAATAAGGGCGAGATGACTCAAGCCCAAAGCCGTATCGGTGTCAGCAGCAGTTCTACCCGCTATGGCTGGGCCGATCTGGCCGGTCATGCCGAAGAGCGACTGGATGAATTTGCCCGTTTCGATGTCACCCCCAAGGCCAGCGATGCCATGTATGACTATCGCAATGAAGATAACGGCTATGGCTATATCGTCGAAGTCGATCCCTACAATCCCAACTCCCGCGCAGTCAAACGCACAGCCCTGGGGCGTTTCCGTCATGAAGGCTGCGCCTACGGCAAGCTGACCGAAGGCAAACCACTGGTATTCTATTCGGGCCATGACTCGCGCTTCGAATATCTGTACAAGTTTGTTTCGGCGGCGCTTTGGGATCCCAAGGATGCAGACAGCAGCAACCGCCTGGCAACCGGTGCCAAGTACATGGATGAAGGTACCCTGTATGTGGCCAAGTTTAACGAAGGTGGCGTAGGTGAATGGTTGCCGCTGACCATGGATGCCATGACAAAGGACGGCAAGACCCTAGCCGATACATTTGCCAGCCAGGCAGATATCATCATTAATACCGCCGGCGCCGCCGATTTGGTTGGCGCGACGCCAATGGATAGACCCGAGTGGTGTGTGGTGGATCCTTTCACCGGCAGTGTCTATCTGACCCTGACCAACAACTCCAAGCGGACTGAAGCCAACGCCGCCAACCCAAGGCTTAAAAACAACTTTGGCCATATCATCCGCTGGGATGAAGGTGCCAGTGATACCGAGTTTAGCTGGGATATCTTCCTGTTCGGTTCTCCGGCCGACGGTGACGACGCCACCAACCTCTCCGGCCTGACTGAACTTAACCAGTTGGCCAGCCCGGACGGCCTGGCGTTCGATGCCCGCGGTATTCTGTGGATCCAGACAGATAATGGCGCCAAAGAGGTGACTGAGCACACCAACGACCAGATGCTGGCAATAGTGCCATCCAAGATGGTCGATGGCGACGGCAAGCCTCTGACAGTTACCGCCGACAATCAAACCGAGCTGAAGCGCTTCTTTGTCGGTCCCAATGGCTGTGAAGTCACAGGCTTTGCTATCTCGCCGGACTACACTTCGGTATTTGCCAACATCCAGCACCCGGGGAATTGGCCGGTATCGGCCAATGCCGCCGAGGAAACACCCATCGGCACCAGCATACGCCCGAGGGCAGCGACCGTGGTGCTGCGTAAAGTCGATGGTGGTGAAGTTGGCATTTAAATAAACAGCTGTGTTTAAACGAACAGCCGGTTCACTCGAACCGGCCTGAACTGACAACGCCCGCCAGACTGAACCTGGTGGGCGTTTTGCCTCTCGATAACTTGAATTAAGAGCAAGCACATAGCTGGTACTATTTTGATTTGTATAGCAATACAAAATTATTTATGATTTTTTTGAAAATAAATAACCCTTTCTCAGAAGCTGGCCGTTTAACTCTACAGAAGCGCAATCATACACAGCGCCAATCCAATAATTGATTTCAGCCCATAGCGGGCCCATAAGGAGAAAACCTATGCTTAAGTCCGGCAAACTGAAACTGGCACTTATCGCTTCCGCTTTGTTATCTGCCCAGGTTTTGGCAGTCAGCCCGCCGCATCCACAGGGATACAATCAGAACATGATTACTGCAAACCAATTTGATGCCAACAGCTATCAGCCGCAGGATAGCAGCAAGATGTTCCCCGCCCCCAAAGAAGGCATGGTGCAACACATACTGACCCTGCCCCAATTGGAAAACGAAGACGACTACATGGTTGAAATTCAGGTGGGCCAAACCCAGATGGTCGACTGCAACAAGCACGGCCTGATGGGCGAGCTTAAGCAGATGGATCTCAAAGGTTGGGGTTACACCTATTGGGAGTTGGATGAAATTGGCCCGGGACGCTCGACCATGATGGCCTGCTTCGATAAGGCCAAGCATGAAGAGTTTGTTCGCATTCCGGGTGAATACAAGCTGAGATATAACAGCAAGTTGCCTATGGTTATCTATCTGCCTAAAGATGCCGAGCTGCGCTACCGGGTGTGGCGGGCCGAAACAGTGTTCAATTATTCCAAGTAACACAGTGCCTTAAGCCTTCTGGCTGCTCAAATAGAGCTGCAACAAACCTTTTCCCGGCCGGTTGCAGCTTTTTTGCTTTATTCTCGATTGCAGAACCTTATAATCGCTGCAGTTTTCCTTTAGAGCCTTTTTTCGGATGAAACTCAGCTTTGTACTCGTCTCCCCTGCTCGCGCCGCCAATGTTGGCGCTGCTGCCCGCGCAATCAAGACCCAAGGGTTCAGTGAACTCATTGTGGTGAATTCGCAAGCTCACCGGGAAGAGGAAGCGGCCTGGGTCGCCTGCGGCGCCGAGGACATACTGGACAACATCCGTGAAGTGGCCAGCCTGGATGAGCTCAGAGAAGAGTTTGAGCTTATGGTGGCCACCACAGCAAGAGAGCGCAGTAGCCCACGACACTATTTAAGCCCGGCAGAACTCGGCGAACAACTGAGTCATCAGCAGGAACAGGTGAAGCGCACCGCCATCGTCTTTGGCTGTGAGGCCAGCGGCCTGAGTAACGCCGACTTGGCAATTTGTGACTTGCTCAGCTACGTACCACTGGCCACCGAATACCCTTCCCTCAATCTGGCGCAAGCCGTGATGGTCTATTCCTACGCTCTGGGTCAGGCTTTGGCTTGTGCCGATGGCAGCCTGGGGCTAAAAAGTGCTCAATCGCCGTTGGCACAACTCAGCGCCCTCAAACAAAAAGCCACCACTCTGCTGGAGCGAGTCGATGCCGCCGATGATGCCAAGTTAAGCCTGTGGTTGAATGAGAGCCTCTCTCGCCTCAGTGACAGAGACGCCAAAATGGCCCACCAACTGCTGGGCGATATCCTCAAGAAACTCGACTGAAGTTACTGTGTTCCCTGGGTTAACTCTTTGCCGGTGCGCCGCCACGCAGGGCGCGGTATAGGGCTATCATAGCCAGCAACTTATCGCGTTTTGACTCGCTCAACGAAAGCTCGGCGCTGAAGCGTTGGCGCTGGGCATCCATCAAATCGAGTGAAGTAGCAACACCGTTCTTGTATCTGAGCCGCGCCAAGCGCACATACTCAGAGGAAGCATCGAGCAAGCGTTGCTGCTCTATCAGAGCCTGCTGCGTTCTCTGATAATCATTCATCGCATTGCGTACTTCCATATAGGCGTTCAATACCGTGCTGCGATAAGCAAGCATTGCCTGCACCTGCGCCTCGTTGGCGATCTCATATTCGGCGCTTATCTTGCCGGCATTGAAAATTGGCGCCGTGATCCCACCGAGCAGCGACCAGGTGAGTCCCTTTGAGCTGAAAAGGTTATCCAGGCTATTGGATTCGCGGCCATATTCGGCGGTAATGGTAAACCCGGGGAAAAAGGCGCTCTTGGCTACCCCGACCCCGGCCGTGGCCGCTACCAGAGCCAGCTCGCTGGCGCGTACATCCGGGCGGCGTGACAGTAGCTGTGAAGGCACCCCAACCGCCAGAGATTCGGGAAATTCACTGCTCACCAGTTTGGGAAGCTCCGGCAGGGGGTGATCGTAAGCCCCCAGTAAGATAAGCAACTGATTACGTTTGGCCTTGCTGTCATATTCGAGCTGAGGCAAGGTCACCATGGCGGTTTGATATTCCACTTCCGCCTGGTGTACATCGAGACCCGAGATCATCCCGTTGGCCCGCCTGAGCTTAGCCAGCTGCAGTTCCTTGGCGCGGATCTGTGCCGTTTCCCGGGAGATCTTAAGTCTTTGCTCAATATCGGTCAGCTCGTAAAAGGCGGTGGCGATATCACTGATAAGACTGATTTTGGATGCCTCAAGCAGCTCTGCCTGCGACAGAGTATTGGCCAGTGCCGCCTCACTGGCCCGGCGGTTGGCGCCCCAGATATCCAGCTCCCATGAAGCAACCCCGTTAAGGCCCAAGGCCGTCTTGGCACTGGGATCTTTATTGGTAATGGCACTGCTGAGTGACCGTTTGGCTTCAAACTCCAGCCCAAGCTCGGGCCACAGGGCCGCATCGACCACCCGCCCTTCTGCTCTGGCGGCTCGCAGCCTGCTCTGCATCATCGCCAGGTCGATATTGTTCCCCAGCGCCTGGCGAATAAGCGTCTGCAGTTCGGGATTGAGGAAAAACGTCTGCCACTCATCCTTAACGGCTTCATTGGACTCTACTTGCGGCAGCGTCTTCTCAAACTGCGCCGGCATGTTGAGCTCGGGGCGCTGATAATCCGGCCCCAGAGTGCAGCCCCAAAGGCCCAAGGAAAGTGTCAAAGCGAGTAGCGCCGGTCTAGTGCATTTGCAGCTGACAAGGCTCTTGTTCGGCTTCTCTTGGCTCATGGCTAATACTCCGGTCATCATAAGCCTTCCTCCGTTTCCGGCTTTTGGCTTGCCGAATCACCCTTAACCTTGGCGCGAACCCAACCGGCTGTGGTCACAAAGAACAGCGGCACCAGTATAATCCCTATGCTGGTCGCCAGCACCATGCCGCCAAGGATGGGAATAGATACCGAGTGACGACTGACTGAGCCGGGTCCGGCCGACAACACCAGTGGCAAGACACCGAGAATAAAGGCCATGGAGGTCATCAAAATCGGCCTGAAGCGCATCGCGGCGGCTTCCATTGCCGCCTCCAGTCTTGAACGGCCCTCCCGGTGCAGTTGATTAGCGAACTCGACAATCAAAATCGAGTTTTTGGCTGCCATCCCGATAAGGGCGATAAAGGCAACCTGGAAGAAGAGATTACTCTGCATACCACTGAGCAGTGTTGCCAAAGAGGCTCCCAGCATGGCGACCGGAGCAATAAGCAGCACGGCCACAGGAATGGTCCAACTCTCATACAGCGCCGCCAAAAACAGGAATACAAACACCAAAGCCAGCGTAATGGCGATACTGGTCTGGTTGGCCGAGCGTACTTCCTGGAAGGTAAGCCCGGTCCATTCGTACTTGAATTCGGGCGGCAGCATGGGCTTAGCTACTCTGTTGATTGCTTTTATCACATCACCTGAAGCATACCCGGCTGCCGGAGTGACGTTGATGGAAGCACTGGAGAACAGATTGTAGTGAGTCACAGCCGCCGGCCCCACAGTGTATTCATAGTCGGCCAGAACTCCGATAGGCACCATGACACCATTGGATGACCGGACATAATAATCTTTGATCTGCTGGGGGAACTGGCGATAACTGTCCTCGGCCTGAACCCTGACCTTATACACCCGGCCAAACAGATTGAAATCATTGACTACGGAGGAATCGGTAAAGGTCTTGATAGTGCTGTAAAGATCGGCCACATCCACCCCGATAGCCATAGCCTTGGCTTCGTTGACCGAGAGATACATCTGCGGAATGGAACCCTGCAGCGACATGGCCGCTGCCGCGACTTCCGGTTGTTGTTTGAGCTGCTCCACCAATTCGTTGCTGGTTTCCATCAGCCCCTTGAAATTGGTTCCCGAAGTATCCTGCAGCACCATTTCAACCCCGGAGCCGTTCCCCAAACCGGGCACGGCCGATGGCAGGTAGAGGTTGAACTCTGCCTGCAATACCTGGCTGAGTTCATGTTTCAGCTCTTTCATCACCTTCTGCACTGTGGCCTGGCTTTGCTCCCGCTCCGCCCAGGGCTTGAGGACCACTTCAAACTGGCCGTTGGCCTGATTCGAACCCGAGCGGCGGTTTTCACCGGCCAGGGTGAAGGACCAGGCTACCGCAGGATGGGCCAGCACATGGCGCTCGGCAATCTTGAGTACCTTTTGGGTGCGGTTGACCGTCGCTCCGGCCGGCAATGTCATATCAATAAAGAAACGCCCTTGGTCCTCATCCGGCATAAAGCTCGATGGCAAGTGGCTCATAATGTACCAAACCGCCACCACCATGGCGCCAAACACCAGGTAACTGCGCCGCGCATGTTTGTTGGCTACACCTACCAGGGATACGTATTTGTCGGTCAATTTGGAGAGGCGGTTGTTGAGCCAGAAGAAGAAACCGCTCTTGGCCGCATCGCCCGGACGCAACAACAAGGCGCAAAGTGCCGGACTCAGGGTCAATGCCACCACTGTCGAGATCAGCACGGCTACGGCAATGGCGACGGCAAATTCCCGATACATAATACCTGTGATACCGGCAAGGAAGGACACAGGAACAAACACGGCGCACAGCACCAAACTGGTCGCTATCAGGGCTCCGGATAACTCTTTCATGGCGCTGCGGGTGGCCGCCATCGGGCTCATGCCCTTTTCATTGATAAGTCGCTCGACGTTTTCCACCACCACAATGGCATCGTCAACCACAATACCAATGGCCAAAACCAGTGCCAGTAGGCTTACTGTATTGATGGTAAAACCGAAGGCCAGCATGGCGGCCAGCGTCCCTATCAAAGAGACAGGTACCGCGATCGCCGGGATAAGGGTCGCCCGCAGGTTCTGCAAAAACAGGTACACCACCAACACCACCAACACCAGGGCTTCGATCAGGGTCTGCACTACCTCATCGATAGACTCTTCGATAAACACAGAAGCATCGTAAAACACCTGCCAGTCCATACCGCTTGGGAACTTGGTCGCGAGTTCGGCCATGGTTTCCTTGACCTTACGGGTCACCTCAAGGGCATTGGCACCGGGCAGCAAATACACCTGCAAGATGGTGGCGTTTTCCCCATTGAGTTGTGATTGTAAGGTATAAGCCGAAGAACCCAGTTCTACCCTGGCAATGTCACGCAAGCGAATGAGCGAGCCGTCGGGATTGGCGCGAACTATGATTTCCTCAAATTCCCTGACACTGGACAGACGTCCGCTGGCGGTTATCGGCAAGGTCTGGCTCAAGGCACTAGTGTTGGGTTGGGTACCCAAGGTACCAGCCGGGGTTTCCTTGTTTTGTGCCTTGATGGCATCGATAACGTCTGTGGTAGTCAGGCTGTGACCGGCCAAGGCATCCGGGCGCAACCACACCCGCATGGCATAACTGCGAGCGCCTGTGTTACGAACCCGGCCAACGCCGGGGATCCTTCTCAGTGCCGATTCGATATTGATGGAGGCGTAGTTGGAGAGGTAGATCTCATCGAAACGGGGATCTTTGGAGGTCAATGACAGCTTGAGCAGTTCCACCGAGGAATCCTTGGAGACTGACACCCCGGCGGTCTGTACATCGATAGGCAAGCTATCGATGGCCTGCTGAGTGGCATTCTGCACATCCACCGCCGCCAGATCCGGACTGGTGCCCACATCAAAGGTAATGGTGACATTGGTGCTGCCGGAATTAGTGCTCTTGGAACTCATATAGATCATATTGGGCACACCGTTGACCTGCTGCTCCAGCGGTGTTGCCACAGACTCGGCGGCTGTAGTGGAAGCTGCCCCCGGATAAGAGGCTGAGATACTCACCTGCGGCGGCGTGATATAGGGATATTGATCCACCGGCAGCTGGAACATGGCTATCAAGCCCAGGAGCACGATAACGATACTGATAACAGCCGAGAATACCGGCCGTCCGATAAAGAACTGAGCCATTTACTTACGCTCCTGTTCTTTTGATTGCTGCTCCAGCGCCTCTTTCTTTTCCTGCTCGTCGAGCCGCTTTTGATACTCTTTGGCATCCAGCGGCTCGGCCAGTTGGCCATGACGCACACGGTGCATGCCTTCGACTACCACACGTTCACCGGCGTTGAGACCGCTTTTAACCACCACGCCTTCCGGGCCCTGGTATTCAATCACGATAAAGCGCCGTTCAACCTTATTGTCCGGCATCACCACCATCACATAGACGCCGCCCTGATCTACCTGAGTCGAGCGCTGCGGGATCACTATGGCATTGTCTATCTCACTGAGTTTGATCCTGACATTGGTGTATTGACCCGGCAATAACTCCTTGTCCGGATTGGGCAGTACCGCCCTCACCTCAAAGGTACCTGTGCTGGAATTGACCTGGGGATCGGTAAAACTGACGTTACCCAAATAGCGATAATCACTGTTGTCCGGTAAGGTGATACGCACAAAGCCTTCAACCGCCTTGCCTTCAGTTTCCGCTTCCTGCTGTTGGTTGTAACTGGTCATTCGCCGTCTGGCATTGAGGTAATCCAGCGCCGACATATTGAAATTCACATAGATGGGATTCACCTGCTTCACCCGTGTCAGCAGCGATTGCCCCTGACTGCCGACCAAGGCGCCGATATCCACCTCAGAGCGGCTGACCAGACCTGCGATCGGCGCTCTTATCTCGGTATAACTGAGTTCCAGCAGCGCCTCTTCCAGCTCGGCGTGGCCGGCGGCCAGGGCCGACTTGGCCTGCGCCAACGCAGATAGGGCATTATCATAATCCAGCTGACTGGCGGCATCCTGCTCATAGAGGGGTTTCAGACGCTTCACATCCCGCTGCGCCTTTTCCAGTATCGCCTGCTGCGACTCGACGTTGGCCTTGAGTCGATTAACCACAGCGTTATAGGGCCTGTTATCTATCTTATACAAGATATCGCCGGCATTGACCGCGCTGCCCTCGGTAAAGAGCCGCTCCTCGACAAAGCCATCGACGCGGGCCCTGACCTCCACATCCAAAGAAGCCTTGGTGATACCGACATAATTACCGTAGACAGGCACCGTCGCCTGTTTGACCTCTTCCACCACCACCAGTTTGGGCGTGATGGCAACGGGTTCGGGGTCACAACCGAGCAATAAAAAGCCACTGACGATAAGCAGTGGCATAGAGAAAAGCGATGCATTTGAACCCTTTCGGGCGAAGACGGTCATTAGCGCAGCAAAGACAGAGGACATAGCAGCTTCCAGCGTTCAATGGGAGATCCTGATTGTTAAACACCCCGACGTTTGGCGACAGGTTGTTCATTTACCAGTGTAAGTCCTTGAAGCTGCGTGTCAATTCCCGACTATTATTAAGGGAAAGCTAATAACTTATTTGAGCCTCAGAGTTTCAACCTGAAAGGCAAACTGCTCTTTAAGTGATTGAATATGCTCGGGCTTATTTTTTATCAAGCGGCTACGTGTTGCCAGACTGCTGCTGATAAAGAGCTTAAACCAAGTATCAAGCGCTTCGGCGCAGCCCTCTTCACCCAGAGACTGCAGCGTTAAAATTGCCACTTCGGCTGTACCCATCTGAAAGTCGCGGCTACCCTTTCTGAGCTGATAGCGAGCCAAGGTTTCGGCGCTGAATGACAACATAGGTAATTGATGCAGGTAAGCACTCTTGCGAAACATCTTCACCGCCTCACGCCAACTGCCATCGAGCAAAATGAACAGCGGTCGCTTGCCTTGCTCCGGATCTCCCTGATTAGCGAACACCTCGCTCAAAGCCTCAGTCACCACCTCTTGCCCCGGTAAGGCATATTCCCCCGGAAACACCAGATAAGGCTGATAATCCGGGTTTTCCAGCAAGGCTAAGAGTTGAGGGTCCGGCTGAGTTCTCGACCAAAGAAAGGCATGGGTATCCGGAATGAGATCGGCTATCAAACGCCCGCTGTTGCTGGGTTTCAATACCTCGGCATCATACATAAGCAAAGCAAACGCCGCTTCGCAGGGCAGAAGGCGCCTGTGCTCACAGGTACAAAAGCTCTGCTCCAACAGGCAACGGCCACAGCGAACAAGATTCTTGCCCCTTGATGCATAAGGCTTGGTCGACAGCGACTGTCGGTATTCATACAGACGGTGTACCGCGTGAGGTTGAATTGACATGAATTTCCCGAATTACAATGACTTAATAACTCTAGTGTACGACTTTCTTACCGCCAGCCTTGATGCTTTGACTGCCGTACGTAAGAGCCGGCGCAGTTTACTGCTGCATCCATGTGGCAGCAAGTCATTTAACCTCACTCTTGCCAGGATAGCCGGCACTTGGTGCTTGTCCATAAGGCCGAATGAAAGAGCCGATGGAAAATAATCCATCATCAAGATTTGTAAACATATCATTCCAATATAGAGACTCAATACAGCAATGAAAGCCCTCTGTAGTGCTGCCATAGCGCTTCCAAAGGTAAACACCCCCAACTTTTGGGTTATATTCCACCCAAACAATGTAAAGATTAAGGTACACAAACCTATTCTATAGAAAATGTTATCAATAGCTTTAATTTTTTTCTTGTATAACAGCGACTTCTGTCATTGAAATTGCAAAATTGCCGAGTATGATAGCGCCCGTCTCGGGAGCTCCCGAGCAGGAAGGGGCTGATACTTATCTCAAGAGGCACTCGCCTTGTCGGCATCTTCCCAAACGGTTCTTTAGTTATGGTTCTTTATCAAGGTTGTAGGAGTATTACTGTGGTACCTGATGAGAATGTTTCCGGCGTATCCTTGAAGCCTTTATTAATCATGCTGGTGATGATGGTCGCCAGCGGCCAGATTGCCCAAACCATTTTTGTGCCGGCGCTGCCTATGATGGGTGAGCAATTCAGTGTCAGTGCCGGGCAACTGCAGGCGATTATGGGCACTTATCTCTTGGCCTATGGCCTACTGCAATTTGTTTATGGTCCGGTATCGGACAGATTCGGTCGCAAGCCGCTGCTGCTCATCGGTCTCAGTCTTTTCGTCATAGGTGCCATCATCGCCGCCTGCGCCGAGAGCTTTAATACCTTGCTGCTGGCCAGCGCCATTCAAGGCTGCGGCACCGCCAGTGCCGGTGCCCTTTGCCGCTCTATTCCAAGAGATTTCTTCTTCGGCGAAAAACTGGTGCGTTTCAACAGCTATGTGTCCATGGCCGTGGTGTTCTCGCCGCTGCTGGCTCCCTTTATTGGCGGAGTGTTGAGTGTGCATTATGGCTGGCATGCCGTGTATTGGTTCCTGGCTTTTTTCGGTGTCTGCGTGGTGATAACCCTGGCGCTGAGGTTCAAGGAATCCCTCCCCAAGGAGAAACGCCAGCCGCAGTCCATGCTCAAGTCCTATGCCTTGGTGCTGAAGCACAGAGCCTTTCGCGGTTATCTGCTGTCCTTGGTGGCTACCTTCGCCGGGATTGCCGCCTTTGAAGCCATCGCCGGTATACTCTATGGCCAGGTGCTGGCTATGAGCCCCATGATGGTCAGTTGTTATTTCGTGGCGCCTATTCCGGGTTATCTGTTGGGAGCCTGGTATGCCGGCAGACAGGCATCACTGCATAAACTGTTTCACCACGGTGTAGCCCTGCTGGGTGCCGGAGCACTGTTTTTACTGCTGCCCGGCCTGTCAACTTTGGTGATAGGTTGGAGTCTACTGATTGGCTCAGTGCTCTTCTTTACCGGGGCCGGCATATTGTTTCCGGCGCTGACATCGGCGGCGCTTGAGCCCTTCCCGCGCCAAGCCGGGGTGGCCGGCGCCCTGCTTGGTGGACTGCAGAACTTTGCCGCCGGTCTTGCGGCCATGTTGATGTCGCTGGTGCCCATGATGGGACAACTCAGCATAGGGCTTTTGACTTCGTCCATGGTGGTGCTGGTGGTGTTGGCACTCAACTATGCCAGAACCCATCCGGATATCGATGTGCATACCGCCGGGGACCCGCTCTGATTTCCCTGTCAAACCATTAAGCAAGACCGGCCACTGGCCGGTCTTGCTGCTTCTACCCCTTACACTTCATGCTCTTCTTTGCGATTCAGACTTTGTTGGCGTTTCAGTCGACTGAGGCATTCGCTTTTGGACGTTATCCTTATGCGCCTTGCCAAACTGCGATCATGACAACAAAGCCAAAACAACCGAATAGCTCAGGCATAAAAAGCGCCCCTAAAGGAGCGCTGGTACCTAAATCTGAGGTTAAACCGAAAACAAAACCAACAGCCCTACCTTAAACGGTTTGGCGACTGATTAGGCCGGTTATTCTGCCAGCTCCTTTTCCAGTTGCTGCGCCACGGCTTCGGGCGAACTGGAATGGCGGGCAAACAGTGAATAAGCCACAGGGATGACCAACAGGGTAAACAAGGTGGCCAGCAAAATGCCGGAGAGCACCACCACACCGATGACAAAGCGGGTCTCGGCGCCGGCACCTTCGGCGAGCACCAGAGGCACGGCACCGGCGGCCGTGGTTATGCCTGTCATCAGTATGGGTCTGAGCCTTTGGTTGGCCGCCTGCAAAATAGCAGCATCAAAGTCGACCCCCTTATCCCTGAGCTGGTTGGCAAATTCAACAATCAGAATACCGTTCTTGGCCGCCAACCCCACCAACATGATGATGCCTATCTGGCTGTAGATATTCAGACTTTGACCGGTCAGCAACAAACCCACCAAGGCGCCCACGGTTGCCAGCGGTACAGTCAGCATGATCACCATGGGGTGAATATAGCTCTCAAACTGCGCCGCCAATACCAGGAACACTATCCCCAGTGCCAGCAGGAACACGAAGTACATGGAGCTGCCGGACTCCTGATAGTCGAGCGACTGACCTTTGTAGCTTATCAAGGCTTCTGCCGGCAGATAGGTGTGGGCCAAATCATTGAGATAATCGAGCGCCTCACCCAGGCTGTAACCTTCCGCCAAACTGGCCTCCAGCGTAATGGCCCGCATCCGGTTGTAGCGATGGAGCTGACTGGCGTCGGCAAACTCCTCTATGCTGACCAGGTTCGAGAGTGGGATCAGCTGCTTGCTGCGATCTGAGCGCACATAGATATTCTGCATATCCGAGGCGGTGTTTTGGCTGTCGCGGTTCCCCTCAATGATCACGTCATACTCTTCACCGTCGCGCATAAAGGTAGTCACCAGGCGTGAACCCAACATGGACTCAAGCGTGCGCCCTATATGAGCGATGGAAACCCCGAGATCGGCCGCCCTGTCTTTGTCGATAACAACTCTGAGCTGGGGCTTGGTTTCCTTGTAGTCATGATCCAAACCGACGAGATTGGGGTTTTCCGCCGCTTTTTCCAGCATGATGTCGCGCCATCTGGCAAGCTCCTCATAACTGGGGCCGCCAATGACAAACTGCACAGGTTTGCCCACTCCACGGCCAAAGGCCTGACGCATTACAGGAAACGCCCTGACACCGGCGAGATCGGCCAGCCTGGCACGGACATCATTGATGATCTCCTTGGCGGGACGGCGCTGGCCCCAGTCATTGAGCACTATGATCGCCATACCGTTAGAGAAGTTGGCCGAGCCGCCCCAACCACGAGGCGCACGGATCAACAAACGCTTGATTTCACCGCTGTCGACCAGAGGCATCAAACGTTGCTCCACCTCGTTCATATAGGCTTCAATATATTCATAGCTGGCACCCTCCGGGCCGTTGACCATCAGGAACATAGATCCCCTGTCTTCTTCCGGCGCAAACTCCTGCGGGATCAGTTTAACCATGTAGGCACTGGCCCCAAGAGCTGCTACCACCAACAGGGAAACCAGCAAGGGGTGCTTCATGGCGCCGGTGAGGCTGCGGCTGTAAAAGCCTGCCAGAGCGTTCATTCCCTTGTCGACCTGGCGCATCAACCAAGTATCCTGGCTCGCGGGTTTAAGCAGCTTGGAACACATCATGGGGCTGAGTGTCAGTGCCACTATCGAGGAAAACAACACGGCGGCACTCATGGTGACGGCAAACTCTTTAAACAGCTTACCGAGATCGCCATCGAGGAAGGTGATTGGCATAAATACCGCCACCAACACAGCCGTAGTGGCAATAACCGCAAAGGCCACCTCACGGGCGCCGAGGAAAGCGGCTTTCAATGGACTGTCGCCCTCTTCGATGCGGCGGTGAATGTTTTCCAGCATCACGATGGCATCATCCACCACCATGCCGATAGCCAGGATCATCGCCAGCAGAGTCAAGAGGTTAATTGTGTATCCCAAGGCGTAGAGCACGATAAAAGTGGCCAGCAGGGATACAGGCACAGTCAGCGCCGGGATCAACATGGCGCGCACACTGCCAAGGAACAGGTAGATGACGATGATCACCAGAATAATGGCGATAAACAGTGTCTGATACACTTCATCGATAGAGGCTTCGATAAACACTGAGCTGTCGTAGGAGCGTTTAATCTCCATCCCCTGGGGCAGAGTCGGGTTGATCTCATCCACCAGTTTATTCACCGCCCGCGCCACTTCCAAAGTATTGGCGGTAGACTGTTTGGAGACCCCCAAGCCTATCATGGCTTCGCCGTTACCACGGAACATGATCCGCTCTTCTTCCGAGCCGATTTCGACCCTGGCCACATCCCCGAGCTTAACCAGGTAGCCATCGCCCCCTTGGGTCAGCACCAGGTTGGCAAAGTCTTCGGCGGTGCGAAAGCTGCGTTCAAGCCGCACGGTAAAGTGACGTTCCTTGGATTCGATGGAGCCGGCCGGCAGTTCGACGTTTTCCGATCTCAGGGCCGCTTCGACATCGGCTACGGTCAGGTTGCGGGCCGCCAGTGCCTGGCGGTCAATCCAGACCCGCATGGCGTAAACCTTGCCGCCACCGACACGCATATTGGCCACCCCGTCGATGACGGAGAATCTGTCGGTGAGGTAACGGCGGGCATAGTCGGTAAGCTGCAAAGTGGTCATCTGATCCGACACCAGATTAAGCCACATGATCACTTCATCGCCGCCATTGGCCTTTTGCACTTCCGGCGGATCGGCCTCTTCCGGTAAGTTATCCAGCAAACCGGCAATCCGGTCACGGACATCGTTGGCGGCGGCTTCAATATCGCGGTCAATATCAAACTCAAGCACCACAGAGGAGCGGCCATCTGTGCTGGAAGAGTCGATATGACGTATGCCTTCAACGCCACTGATCCTATCTTCAATCAGCTGAGTGATACGGCTTTCCACCACAGAGGCACTGGCGCCACGGTAGCTGGTATCTATCGAGACTATCGGCGGGTCGATATCCGGGTATTCGCGTAGTGGCAACTTACCGAAGGACACCAGACCGAAAGCGATCAACAGCAGGCTGATGACCGAGGCGAAAACCGGCCGTTTAACGGAAATGTCTGTCAGTATCATGCTGTGGTCTTCGCCTCTTCAGCCGTCAGGAAGCTGAAATGTTCCTTGAACTCCACCTTGACCTTGTCACCGGGACGGACCTTGAGGATCCCGCGAATGATCACCTGCTCACCCAGCTCGACGCCTTCGAGAATTTCCACCCAGCCACGGCTGCGCAGCCCAATAGTAACCTGACGCTGTTCCACCACACCTTCACTGTTGGCCAGATAGATGTAGTGACGGTTTTGAATAGGAATAATGGCCGACTCAGGCAGCAACAACGCCTCACGGTTTTGCTTGATAAGCTTGACCTTCATCAACATGCCCGGTAGCAGTTGACCATCGGGGTTGGTGATTTCGGCGCGCACCACTACTGCCCGTGTGGTTGGGTTAACCCGGCTGTCGATGGAAACAACCTTGCCGCGAAACAGCTTATCCGGGTAAGCGACCGCGCTGGCTTCCACGATTTTGCCCGGCAACAAGTCCTGAATAAAACGCTCGGGAACCGAGAAGTCCAGCTTGATCACCGAGATATCATCCAAGGTGGTGATCACCACTCCCGGGGTGACCAGGCTGCCGACCGAGACCTGGCGTAAACCCAGGCGACCATTGAAGGGGGCGGTGATCTGTCTGTCCCGCAGCGCCGCCTGTGCCTGCTCGACTTCGGCTCTGGCACTTTCTATCAGAGTTTGCAGTCGGTCGCGCTCGGTTTCTGCGACTGTCTTGCTGGTGACCAGAGAGCTGATGCGGTCGAACTCGCGGGTATTCTCCCGTACCTTGATCCTGGCCAGTTCCACTCTGGCCTGCTGCTCGGCGTCCTGCAGCTTGGCAAGCAGTTGCCCTTGCTTGACTATCTGACCATCATCGAAGCGAATCGAGGTCACCACATCGCTGACCTTGGGGGTGATGGTGACTGACTCATAGGCTTTGGAAGTGCCAAGGGCCTCCACTTCATCCCGCACAGCCTGAATGGCTGCCTTATACACCACAACATTGGGTACCGGGCGGGCCTTTCTCTCCGCCGGGGCTTGCTGCTGATGCCATTGTTGATAACCAATGGCTGCGGCCGCCAGTAGTACCAAAAGGAGTATTATTTTTTTCATTGATTGTCCGAAGGTACAGAGTTTTGTGGGTGAAACAGTTTACTCTGCGACTTATCGGCTTCAATACGTTTTACCTTTTCTTACAAATTACATTTATTTGACACAGACACACACACAGTTAAAACAACTGCATCAAAGCCGCCTGAGCAAAGATACAGGCTATAGATTGACTCAAAAACCAAGGACTATTCTGCAAATGGCTTTACAAACAGGGAGGCGTTGATTTCATCTCTCGTGCGGTAAAGATGAAGAGGCAGGACAAATATCAAACAAAAACATTATAAATTAAATGGTTATAAATGGCTGATGCTGAGAAAGCCACAGAACTTCGGTACCGACTTTTGGCACCCAAGGGCAGCAATAGGCTTATGAGGAGATCAAAAAAGGCGCCGAAATCGGCGCCTCTTCAATCACACTCTCTGGTCTAAACCCGCAGAGCTTAACGCACTTTACGATCTTCGCGCATCAAATCCGCCAGGTTCTGATAGACGGCTTCAATGGTCTCATTCGCGAGCGGTTGGTCGGCCACATCGTGCAGGCGGATCTCTGTCTGCTCTTTGTTGGCAGCACTTTCCTGCAGCAATAAACGATAGCTGCCCTCTTTAAGCGCTAACTTGTTATCGCCCCACAGGGAACTCCAGAAGCCAGAGTTGTCATTCAAGTTAACGTAGAACAAACCTTTGCTTGAGTCCATGTCCACCACTTCCAAACCAAGCTCAGGCAGTACTATCCGCAGACGATCCCAGGTACGCTTGAATGGCGCATCAGCCACCCAGTAGCTCTCGCTGTCGCCGCCCTGATGCAATGACATATCAATACCCAGACTCTGCTTGATACGGTTGGCCTTGATCATCTGCTCCCGTTTGAGGCTCATATAGGCCACGGCGCTATTGAGCATATCTATGGTGTAACGGCGCTTATCTTCACCACTGAGCAGTACCGGCAGCTCTGAGCCGTCGTAATGCTCTTCGTGATCTATAAGATTGATCACCAGGTTGCCTGTGCGGCCATGAGGACGAACTTCGACATCGAAACGGAAACGCTGGCGCAGCTGGTAGACTTTATCGCTGCCAAACCAGGAAGAATCAAGCACCTGCTCTGTTTCAATCCAGTCTGTTTCGATAGCGCCTTTATCATAATCTTCAGAGACTATGCCATAGCCTTGCTTTTGCAGATAACCCTTAACCGTGCTGAAGATCTCCTGTTTGAGATCAACGCTGTTGTCGATGGACTCAACCACCACTTTGATGTTATCACTGCCCTCTTCCACATGGGTGCCTTCAGCCATGGGCAGCACTTGCAAAGGCGGACGAATATCGAGTTTTTCACCAACAAACTCAGTATTACTCTTGGCGCCCGCTTGCGGGATCTCAAACTCTTTACTGAACCTTGGAGTGTCCAATCCTTCCGGGATCACCAAGGGAGCTGAAGTGCCGGCTTCAACATACTCGAAGTTGCCATTGGCCTGACGACGGTCAATCGGCGTACTGCAGGCTGAAACTGCGACAACCAGCACTAAGGGGGAAACTTGCTTTAGCATTAAATTATTCAACCTCTATCCCGGCTTTTTGCATTGCGTTAAGCAACAGACCATGAAACTCCTCGGAAAGTTCAGTCAAAGGCAAACGAATTGTGCCTTCGCTGATGAGTCCCATGCGATGGGCCGCCCACTTAACCGGTATTGGGTTTGCCTCACAAAAGAGTGCACTGTACAGGCCGCTCAGGGGTTCATCCACGGCTTTTGCCTCTGCCGCTCTTCCTTGCAGCGCTGCCTCACACATGGCCTTGAACGCCTTGGGGACGATATTGTTGGCAACCGAGATCACCCCGTTGCCACCAAGGGCCAGGAATTCGCGCGCCGTGGCATCATCACCGCTGAACAGCAGAAAATCATCGCCGCAAAGCTCACGCAGCAGTTTAACCCGTGCGAGATCGCCTGTGGCTTCCTTCACCCCTATGATGTTGGGCACATCACAAAGTTGGGCAACGGTTTCCGGCTTCATGTCAACCGAAGTGCGGCCTGGAACGTTATACAGAATTTGGGGAACATCCGTACTGGCTGCAACCGCTTTATAATGGGCAACCAACCCCTTGGGAGTGGGCTTGTTGTAATAAGGTGTCACCCCCAGCATGGCAGCCACATCGAGTTTCGACAGGCCCTGGGTAAGCTCTATGGCTTCAGCGGTGGCATTGGCGCCATTACCGCCTATGACGGGAATACGGCCTGCGGCAAAAGAAAGGGTTTGTGACACCACTTCGAGGTGTTCGCGAATGGGCAGAGTGGCAGATTCGCCTGTGGTACCAACTGCAACTATGGCATCGGTCCCCTGCTCGATATGAAATTCCACCAAACGCTCGAGACTTGCAAAATCCACTGAGCCATCGCCTTGCATGGGCGTAATTAAGGCTACGATGCTTCCGTTTATCATCTTATGTCCCCAAGATTTCAGGATTCGCTATGGTACTGGTGCAGCCAGCCAATGACAAGCACTGTCAGGGCTAACAAATCGAATTAGTTGTGGTAGCATGGTTGACCGCACAAAAAACTCAGCTCAAAGGGGCTGAGTTTTCGCTCTATGATACCGGAAATATGAGGAAAATTCATGACCAACTACCTGGTCGTTACCGCTATGGGGGCCGACCGTCCCGGCCTGGTCAGCAAACTGGCAAGATTAGCCAGTGATTGCGACTGTGACATAGTCGACAGCCGCATGGCGCTGTTCGGCAACGAGTTTACTCTGATTATGATGTTGTCCGGCTCCTGGGCATCCATTACCAAGATAGAAACCAGCCTTCCCAGTCTCAGTGTCGAACTTGAACTGATGACGGTAATGAAGCGCACCTCCAAGCACACGCCGCAAAATTACATCTCGCGCATTGAAGTGACTTTCAACGGTCAGGACCAGCGCGGCACCATGAAGCGCATCTCCCAGTTCCTGGCAGACAGGTCCTTGGATCTCGGTGCGGTGCGCTCCTACTCGGAAGAGCTGCCGGACGGCAGCCAGACTCAGCACGTTTTCCTGGCCATCAATATCCCGGAAAAGGTCGAATTGGATAAACTGGAAACCAGCATCCAGGCCTTGGCCGAAGAGATGTCCCTGACCTGCAACATCAAACGTATGCAGGGTATTGCGGTCCCCAAAGCCGATTGAATCCCACTCATCCCAGATAAAGATCAAAAGGATTGAACGCATGAACACCTTAAAAGCAGGCGATAAAGCGCCACTCTTCACCCTAAAAAACCAAAACGATGAAAATATTTCACTGCAAGATTGCCTGAAAAAGGGCCGGGTACTGGTGTATTTCTACCCCAAGGCGATGACGCCTGGTTGTACAGTGCAAGCCTGTGGCCTGAGAGACAGCAAGGCGGAACTGGACGAATTCAATGTAACCGTGCTTGGAATAAGCACAGATCCCGTGGCGAGACTGGGCAAGTTTATCGATAAGCATGAGCTCAACTTCACCCTGCTCAGCGATGAAGACCACGCAGTAGCCGATGCCTTCGGTGTCTGGGGCGAGAAAAAATTTATGGGCAAAGTTTATGATGGCCTGCATCGCCTGAGTTTCCTGATTGACCAGGACGGCACCATCTGCCACAGGTTCGACAAGTTCAAGACCAAAGATCATCATCAAGTGGTGCTGGACTATCTCAAGGGATAAACCCCACGGCTACTTTGCCGGCTCCTATTGCCGGCATTCACCGCATCCCCAAGCCAGAGACACTAAAAAGCCCGCAATGCGGGCTTTTGTTTTTCTGCAAGATACCTGAACTTACCTCAGAAGCCCCTTCCCTCAAAATAGGGCCACAGAATAGCCAGGGCGATTGACCACATGGTCAACCAGATAAATCTGTCCAGATAACGCCAGGCCGCGGGACGGCTGAACACGGGCGCCAGCAGGCGCGCGCCAAAGCTCAGACTAAAGAACCAGATAAAGGAAGCCAGCACGGCCCCGGCACCAAACCAGCCCCTGACCTCGGTATCAAACTGGGTACTTATGCTGCCGAGCAAAACCACTGTATCCAGATACAAGTGTGGGTTCAAAAAGCTGATCGCCAAGGTGGTGATCATCGCCTTGCGAAATGAATCCGCCGCTTCAGCATCCCCGGTCTGCAACCCCTGACTCTTGAATGAAGAACGCAGCGCGTTGAAGCCGTACCACAGCAGGAAGGCCGCGCCGCCAAAGCTCGCCAGATGTTTGATGGCCGGCACGGCCAAGATCAACTGCCCTAGCCCGGCAACCCCAGCAGTAATCATCAGGGCGTCTATCAAAGAGCAAGTCAAGGCGATGGGAAACGGATAAGCACGTTTGATGCCTTGCTTCAACACAAAGGCGTTTTGAGCTCCCACGGCAATGATTAGACTGGCACCTATCCCCATGCCCTGAATGAAAGCGGTTTGCATAATCTCTCCAACAGCAGTTCGCCGCGATAGCCGGCGACCAATAAAAGTTTTCAATGGCGGCAGTTTACTCCCGGCAAGAAAATTAATATAACTAATATTTTTTATCGGTCATTAGCAAAACTTATAATCAAACAAGGATTAACCCAAGGAGTTTTTATGCTGGACTACAGTCACCTCAAAGCCCTGTCTGTGGTGGTCGCTGAAGGCGGTTTTGAGCGAGCAGCCAAACGGCTGCATGTGACCCAATCGGCGGTATCACAGCGGATAAAGCAGCTTGAGGAAAGAGTGGGTCAGGCACTGCTCGTCAGGAGTAATCCCGTAGTGCCGACACCAACAGGGAAGCGACTCTTGCGCCACTATGCCCAGGTCGAACTGCTGGAGACTGAGCTCAGAGCCGAAATGGACGCCGACGATCCGGCCATGCCCACTGTGGTGAGAATCGCGGTGAATGCCGACAGTCTGGCAACCTGGTTTCTACCGTCCATCAGCGCCATATTCGCCCGCCGCGGTTGGTTGTTGGAATTGATAGTGGATGATGAATCTTACACTCATCACTTGTTGAAAAACGGTGAGGCTGTCGGCTGCGTGACCACCTTGGGTCAAGCGATGAACGGCTGCTCCAGCGAGTTTCTCGGGGTGATGGAGTATGCCTGTGTGGCCACGCCTGAGTTTGCCGAACGTTTTTTCGACGGCTTGCCGGATACCGACTCGCTGGCCTCGGCGCCGGCAGTGGTATTCTCCACCCGCGACAAGCTGCATGAAAAATACTTGAAGCGCTACTTCGAAATGCTGCCGGGACAATGGTGGCAACACACAGTGCCGTCATCGGAAGGCTTTTTGGAAGCGATTCTACAGGGATTGGGTTATGGCCTGGTGGGCCATTTGCAGGCCGAGCCGCTGTTGGCATCCGGGCGCTTGATAGAGTTGACACCCATGATGCGGATGCGGGTACCGCTTTACTGGCAACACTGGAACCTTAAGGCCAAGCAGACCACTCTGGTATTCAGGGCATTGGCGGCGAGCGCCAGAAACCACTTGTTGCCCGAATGAATAGCGGTTGAAAAAACACAGGCGACCATAGGCCGCCTGTGTCAGTAAACTTGAAATTTACCGCCTTATTCGGCTTGCGCCTCTAAAGCGGCTTTGGCCGCATCTGCTTCGGCGTTGGGCCAGGCGTTCAATACAGCCTTGACCAGAGAAGCCAGCGGGATCGCGAAAAACACGCCCCAAACGCCCCAAAGGCCACCGAAGACCAACACTGCGGCTATGATGATCACCGGGTGCAAGTCCACCGCATCGGAGAACAACAAAGGCACCAGCAGGTTGCCATCCAGCGCCTGAATGATGCCGTAACCCAGCATCAAATAACCGAACTCGGGGCTGACGCCCCACTGGAAGAAGGCAACCAGCGCAATAGGTAAGGTCACCAGGGTGGCACCGACATAAGGAATAAGCACTGAAAGCCCGGTCAACACCCCAAGCAGCGCCGCATAGCGCAGATCCATCAGGGCGAAGAATACGTAACTCACTACCCCGACAATCACAATTTCAATCACCTTGCCGCGAATGTAGTTGAAGATCTGCTGATTCATCTCGAACCAAACCTTACGGGCCAGGTCACGGTTGCTGGGGAAGAAACGCTTGCTGCCGCGGATCAGTTCATCTTTATCCTTGAGAAAGAAGAACACCAGCAACGGCACCAGGATGGCGTAAACCATCAGCACCAGCAAGGATGCCGAATAGCCGAGAAGCTGCTTGGCGATATCCAAAAGATGCTGGGTGTCGAGCAATTTTTTGAGCTCGGACACCATGGTATCGAGCTGATCTGTGGAGATAAACTGCGGATACTGCTGCGCCTGCTCCTGCAGCAGGATTATCCCCTTGTCCAGCATGGTGGGCAGGTCAGTCAGCAGCGCAGCACCCTGGCGCCAGATACTGGGGATCAGACCGAATGACAACAAGATCATCAAGCCGATAAAGAGGATCAGCACCAAAGAGGCGGCCGCGGTGCGGCTTATCCCTACCCTTGCCATCTGTGCCACCGGCCACTCCAGCAGAAAAGCCAATACCAGAGCGACCAGCAGCGGCATCAATAAGCCACCGGCGAAATAGATGGTCAAGGCAATACCAAGCAGAATAAACAGCAGTGTCAGAGCCTGAGGATCACTGAAGCGGGCCTGGTACCAACGACTCAAATAGCTAAACATCCGGGATTCCTGTGGTGATGATGGCTGCGCCATCTTGATTATCGCTTCTTCAAGAAGCTGTGTAGTTACGTCCTGCGCTTCTATTCTGCAACGGATACCTGTAAGCGCAATACAGCAGGCTCGTCGGACTCAATCCGACAATCATAGCCCTGTTTTTTGGCAAAGCGGGGAACATCCTGCCGCGATCCCGGGTCTGAAAGCAAGAGACACAGAGTTTCACCGGGCCGCAAACGTTTCATCGCCATCTTGGCCTTGACCAGGGCTTCGGGACAACGACTCTGAGTTAAATCAATTAAAACCATGATGAGCTTGCTAAACATAAACCTCGGCTATTATCCTAAGTTGCAACTCAAACCACAAGCCAGGCAGTTATGCATTAGTGGCATACAGGAAATCTAATCAGCTTGAGTACATTGACTTTTTCCAAGTTCCGACATTCCATTCTGGCCGGTGCCACTGCTGTTTTAATTGCCACCGCCAGCCAAAGTTTCGCCAATAACGACCTGCCGGATCTCGGTACCGCCGCCGTCAACACCTTCAGTCTCGAAAAAGAGATGGTCTATGGTGACGCCTATATGCGGGTTATTCGTTCCCAGGCGCCTGTGTTATCCGATCCTGTGTTGAGCCAATATGCCACCGAACTGGGTAACAAATTGGTGGCACATGCCACCGGGGTTAAGACCCCCTTCTATTTTTTCCTGTTGCGAAACGATGAAATCAACGCCTTTGCCTTTTTCGGCGGCCATGTGGCAATCCATACAGGCCTGTTTCTCAACGCCGACAATGAAAGTGAATTGGCCTCGGTACTGGCGCACGAAATTACCCACGTAACCCAGAGGCACCTGGCGCGCTCACTCGAAGCCCAGGAGAAAGCCAGCCCGGCTACCATTGCCGGGTTGCTCGGCGCCATCTTGCTGACCATAGTAGCGCCTCAAGCCGGGATGGCGGCACTGGCCACCACCCAGGCACTCTCGACTCAATCCAAGATTAACTATACCCGCTTGCATGAAAAAGAAGCCGACAGGATAGGCATGCAAATTCTGGTGGAATCCGGTTTCGATCCCAACGCCTCGGCCAACTTCTTCGGCAAACTGGCGGCCCGTTACCGTTTTACCTCCAAACCGCCGCAAATGCTGCTGACTCACCCCCTGCCCGAGTCGCGGATCACCGATGCCCGTAACCGCGCGGCTCAGTATCCCCACAGATATGTGGCAGACAACCTTAACTTCCACCTGGCCAAGGCCAGGATCCAGGTGCGCTTTTCCAGCTACAGCGACGATGCTGCACTGTCGCTGTTTGAAACCCAGTTAGCCAAGCACAACTATGCCTTTAAAGATGCGGCCCTCTATGGCAAGGCATTGGCACTGTTTCGCCTCAAGGACTTCAAACAATCCGAGCAGCTCATAGATCAATTGCTGGAAAAAGATCAAGACAACCTCTTCTATCTCGATACCAAAACCGATCTGCTGGTGGAGCGTAAGGATTATCAGGGCGCGATAACGATGTTGGAAGCCCAAAGACGCCTTAAACCCACCTCCCAAGTGATCAACGCCAACCTGGCCAGTGTTTATCTCGAAAGTAAACAGCCGCAGCGGGCAATCCCTATTCTCGAGGACATGGCGTTTCTGGATAAACAAAACCCCTTGCCCTATCAGTTGCTGACCGAAGCCTACAAGCAAACCGGTAACAAGGCGCTGGAACACTTCTCCAATGCCGAGTCCATGGCACTCAGGGCCGACTATAAAGGGGCTATAGATCAGCTCAATTTTGCTTATAAAGCCGCTGACGGCCAGCCTCTGCAGATAGCCAGAATCGAGGCCAAGATACGCCAGTTCCGTGTCGCCGACCGAGCGCTGGACGAATTGAAGAAATAATCGGCTTACACTTTGATTATGCTGGCTTTCACTGGCCCGTTAATCGGGCCACTTTCCCCTGACGTAACCGCAGATTTTTGCTATCATCGTCGCACTTTTCAGCCAAGGTAAAGAGAAAACCCATGACCCAGGTCACTATTTTCCATAATCCTCGCTGCTCCAAGAGCCGCGAAACACTGGCACTGCTGGAGTCCAAAGGCGTCGAGATCCAGATTGTCGAGTATCTGAAGCAGGTACCGGATGCTGCCACCCTCAGTGAACTGCTGGCTAAACTGGGCATCAGCGCCCGTGAATTGATGCGCACCAAGGAAGAGGAATACAAGGCTCAGGGGCTGAATAACCCGGAATTGACCGAAGCTCAATTGATTGCCGCCATGATTGCCACCCCCAAGCTGATAGAGCGCCCAATCGTCCTGGCCAACGGTAAAGCCGCCATCGGCCGCCCACCGGAAAACGTGTTGGCGATCCTGTAAATGAGCAGTCATGCGTTATTACAGATCTCACGCACGGGCTATCTGCTACTGACGGCCTTGTTGGCCTATGCCTTTATCGGTAAAGGACTCGACGGCGAATACTCGCTGCTGTTCACCAGTCTTTGGCTGGTGCCCTTGCTGCTGCCGCTACCTGGGATCCTTAAAGGTAATTCTTATACCTTTGCCTGGGCCAGCTTTATTCTCTGTCTCTATTTTTTGCACGGCTTGACCTTGCTCTACATAGCCGAGGGCAATGAATGGTGGTTTGCACTGATTGAGAGTCTGTTGATCTCATGCTTACTGATCAGCATGCCCTTCTACGCCCGCAAGCGCGGTCGCGAATTGGGTCTGGGACTCAAGAAACGCGCCAAAGACAAAGAGTAAACCCGGATAATAGATAGGGGCCGATAATGGCCCTTTTTTGTGCTCTGCTCAGCTCTTGCTCTGACTCCCTCGCATACTGGCATAATTTGCAACAATTTTTCCCATCTTAAGGACTATTGGTCACCCTGCTGGCCCGTGCTATAGTGCCCAAGTAATACAACCATTTTTATATAAAACAACAACAAATAATAACAAGCAGTCAACCAAGTGGAGTCGTGCCATGAAGATACTGCCTTACCTCCCCTTCACCTGTACTCTATTGCTCACCGCCTGTGGCGGTGGTGGCAACGATGATGGCAGCGACCTTATCCCTCCTGTCGTTACCCCACCCCCAGCCTTGTCGCGTTGTGAACAACAAAGTGAATTCGACAACCAAACCACAGCCTCTGGTCTGGTTTTTAAGCTGCAAAGCCGCTATTTAGCCGGACAGCAAAGCAGCGTTCTGGCCACTCTGGGAACGCTCAACAGCCGTAATATGCAGTTCCAGTGGCAACAGTTGTCCGGGCCCAGTGTCGATATGGACATGAATGACAGCCCTGTGCTGGCCTTTGTGCCGCCGCAAAGCGGTGATTACCGCTTTCAGTTGAATGTCAGCAGCAGTGATCTCAGCCTGCAGGAGACGGTAACCCTGACAGTGATGGACGGTAGTGGCCTTAATATCCGCCAGGATCACCAAGTGGTAGAGGGCAACAATGTCAGCGTACGACTGGATAGAGTCAACGGCACTGTGGCAAACAACATCAGTTGGTGTATTGCCGCCGGACCTGAGCTCAACCTGGATCTGACCAACCCTGAACGCCCCTTGTTTGTTGCGCCCGAGGTCAATCAGGACACAGGGGTGATCTTAAGAGCCAGCGCCAGTGTCAATGGCGAGACCTTAAGCGATGAAGTCAGCATACTGATAACAGATGAAGCGCAAATCACCTCAGAGTACTTTGATGCGCCCATCGCCCGCACCCATGCCTACAAACGCAACTCGCCTTATGCCGAAGTGTTAAAGCGCTGCACTTATTCCAATCAGTTGAGCGCTTGCCAGCTCAGTACCTTGCCCTTGATAGGACAAGGTGCCGGCGGCATCAGTGATAAAGAAGCAATAATGAACCGGGTACTGGTATCCCACGACTGGATGGGACGTAATTTTGAAGCCTTCCTCGATCAAATGGACACTCATGGTGACTTTGCCACCTTGCTGCAATCTGTCACCGCAGTGGTGATAAGTTACGATGTCCGCCCGTCCTTTTACTGGGTGGTCACAGGTGCTATCTATCTGGATCCGGAAGATCTTTGGTTGACGGCAACTGAGCGCGACAGTATCAATGAAGCGCCGGATTACCGTGCCGGTTTCGGTAATGAGCTGCAGTTCCTGATCCCCTGGCGTTATGTCAAAGACAACGATTATGCTTCTGTCTATCGTGATCGCAGCCAGCGCAGCAACCGCCCTATCAGCGAGTTGACAACCGATCTCTCCTCGCTGCTTTATCACGAGTTGGCCCATGCCAATGACTTTTTCCCGCGCAGTGTCCACCAAAGCCTTGAGGGGCCGACTTTGCTGGATGACTATTACCGACGCACGGCGCAAAAAGCCTTGATATCGGATCAGCTCAGCAGCGCCTATCCGCTGGGCAGCACAGAGATGAGCGCCCTGGCCGGCGTGAGCTTTATGGGCCAAACCGCCACCGCCACCCAAAAGGCATATATGCCCGGGGATGTCAGTGGCTTCTTCTCCGCAGACAGAGCCAATGACTTTTACAACTACAGCACCCCCAGGGAAGATGCCGCCATGCTGTTTGAAGAAGCCATGATGAGCTACCGTCTTGGTGTGCAGCGTGATGTGGCAATTACAGACAAACCCGAAACAGTGACCGCAAACAGCATCAGTGTCGACTGGGGTCAGCGGGGACGTATCGGCGCCTCGGCCCTCAGAAACCGTACAGGCTTGGTGCTGAGCGAAATGATGCCTGAGCTCAATGCTCAGCTGCTGCTGGATAGTTTGCCGGCGCCGCTGCAGATGCAACCAGGCCTGAGCTGGGCGGCCAACCTCGGCATATCACCCACACTTATGGCGCCGAAGAGCAATGTCCAGCGTCAGCAAGGGCGTGAACAGACCCAAGTGCCGCTGCGTTTAAGTGGCGATCGCCACAAAACCCCCGTAGGGGTGAACAGACCCTGACGCGCTTTTCGGTTTATTCGAGCATTTAAATGGACTCGACAGTCAGAGGCGCAACATCTCTTTGATAAAAGGAATGGTCAACTTACGCTGATGAACCATGGAGGCCTTGTCCAACCTGTCCAACACATCGAACAAGGTGCGCAGATCCCGGGCCAAACGATTGAGCAGAAAACGGCCCACATCTTCCGGTAATTGCAAGCCACGCATGGCGGCGCGGCGCTGCAATGCCACCAACTTTTCCTCATCGGCCATGGGTTGCAGCTGATAATTGAGCCCCCACTGCATCCTTGAGACCAGATCCGGCAAGGCAAAACCGGCATCTATGGGTGCCGCACTGCCGCTGACCACCAAAGCACAATGTTTCTGCTCGGCGACTCGGTTGTAGAGATCGAATATCGCTTCTTCCCACAAAGGGTGACCGGCAATGGCATCGACATCATCAATACAGACAAGATCGAGCTGCTCCAAGCCTTCAAGCAAAGCGGTGGAGATACTGGCATGAATACCCAGGGGAATATAGAAGCTGCTGCGTCCCAACTCATTGGCATGAGCGCAGGCGGCGTGCATCAAGTGGGTTCGTCCCGACTTAACCGGTCCCCATAGGTAGACGGCTCCCTGGCTGCGGCCTTCGGCACAGGCCCTCAAGGTCTGGATCAGTTCATCGTTTCCTGCCGCAGGATAATAACTGTTAAAAGTCTCATCGTCCGGCAAGTGAACGGGCAGTGAAAGTTGCAAGGGTGAGTTTTGTGTCACTCAGGATCGTTCCAAATCGCAGTAAATCAAGTAATGCGGGCGCCAAGTCTAGCATGACTGGCGCCGCTGTTAAAACCTCAACGGCTGTGCCATTGGTATGGGCCTATGGGCTGGTTCACATTATCGCTGAATTCTGTGGTCTTGGATGGCTGCGGCAATGTATTCATGCCGTCGTTGCCCTGCCCGCCAGCCACATCCTGAAAACCAGTCTCGGCAGAAGATAAACGTGGTTCCAGACGCAGCAGGTTTTTCAAGTCCTCTTCCGAGCCAAAAAGCTGCACGTTGAAAGTGGCACTGTCACCCTGCAGAGTACTGAGGCTGGCTTTACGCACCGCACTGAGTTGGTTGAGAAATGCCTCTATTTCAACCAACTGTTTCATTTGGTTGATGCCGATAAAACGCACCTTGCTCAACAGGCCATCGCCGGAATCGGCAATCGCGTACCGGGAAACGAAGTAATCAGACAGTGACAGCATCATCTCGGCCACGGCTTCGTCCTTACTGGCGGCCCGCCCCTGACGGCTGAGCAGAGGTTGGCCAAAAGACTGACTGACATCTGTCTTGGGATAAAGCACCAGTTGATAGCTGAATTCACTGCCGCTGGCTTCCAGTGTACCCATGGCAAAGAAGTCCGCCTGGTAACGCCCTGAAGCGGTAGCGACGGTATCTGCAAACAAACCGCGCACATCATTGACATTGATGCGCATCAGATCGTCCAGATCCATCAAAGGAAACATCAAAGGCACACCACGTTCCATCGAGGCATTGGCAAACGCCTTGCGCTCTTCGGCACTCGAATCATCACTGAGGATAACCCTCTCATTATTGATATCCGTGCTGAGCCAAAACAGAGTCAGGGGACGTTGTTTGCCCCAGACCGGCAAGCCGGCTTCGCGCAGCATGCTGATTATCTTGCGGTGATCGAAATTCGCCTTCAGCTTTAGCCCCTCTTCGGTATCCAGATAGCCAAACTGACTGACCATGGCATCGGCATTGGCGAGCTTGGCCTGAATTTCCGGGCTTTCGAGGGCGCTACGGGAGCCGGAGTTTTTCAAAATAACATCTTCCAATGCCTTCTTGAGCCCCTTGCTCTTCTCGGCACTGGTTCGGGATTCCACGGCTACTGTGGCTTCATCCAAACGTTTGACCTCAACAGCCTGGGCCAGAGTTGTGGCACAAAACAGGGAGAGAAAAACGACTGGCTTTATAAATGAATTCAGCATCTTTGCGACGGTAAAAAATGGTCGGAATGGCAAAAGTGTATCATATATGCCTCACTTGGCGAGCCGATGGAGATGAAAAACCTCCCGCTTCGTTCATCTCGGGTTTAGCGATAGAATTTGTGAAAAATTTGATCTAAAACGGCAAATAGTCCCCCACGATTTACAGTGAACTGGTAATATTGGCCGGTTTAACCTAAATACGGATAAAAAAATGAAATACCTTGCCCGTCCTCTGCAAGGCGCACAGATGTTATTTGTCGCTTTCGGAGCCCTGGTGCTAATGCCGCTGCTCACCGGCCTAGATACCAGCGTAGCCCTGTTCACCGCCGGATTCGGCACCCTGTTGTTCCAGTTGATCACCAAACGTCAAATCCCTGTTTTCCTTGCTTCCTCCTTTGCTTTTATTCCACCTGTCATGTACGGCGTACAAACCTGGGGCGTCCCCGCGACCATGGGTGGCCTGATGGCTGCAGGATGCGTCTATCTGGTACTGGCCTCTGTGGTTAAACTGCGTGGCAGCGGCGTAATCATGAGGCTCCTGCCTCCTGTGGTGGTGGGACCTGTGATCATCATCATAGGCTTAGGTCTGGCACCGGTTGCCGTGAATATGGCGCTCGGCAAGAGTAGTGACGGCAGTCAGGTACTGGTTGCCCAGGATACCGCCCTTATTGTTTCTCTGGCATCACTACTGACCACCATAGCCGTGGCCATCTTTGCCAAGGGACTGTTGAGGTTGATGCCGATCCTGGCCGGTATCATAGTAGGTTACGGCCTGAGTCTGTATTACGGCATAGTGGATTTCAATGTGGTACATGAGGCCGCGTGGCTGGCCATGCCCAACTTCGTTGCCCCCGAGTTCAACTGGCATGCCATTGCCTTTATGATCCCGGTTGCCATAGCTCCTGCCGTGGAACACATAGGAGACATTTTGGCTATCTCCAATGTTACCGGTAAAGATTATTTGAAAAAGCCCGGTTTGCATCGCACTCTTGCCGGTGACGGGGTTGCCACCATAGCGGCCACCGCTTTTGGCGGCCCGCCAAACACCACTTATTCTGAAGTGACGGGCGCTGTGACCCTGACCCGCAACTTCGACCCCAGAATTATGACCTGGACTGCCATTACCGCCATTTTGCTGGCCTTTGTTGGTAAACTGGGCGCCCTGATGCAGACGATTCCAGTACCTGTGATGGGCGGTATCATGTGTTTGCTGTTCGGCTCTATTGCCGCTGTGGGCCTCAACTCATTGATCAAGCATCAGGTGGATCTCAGCGAGCCCCGCAACCTCTCCATCGTTGGGGTGACATTGGTATTCGGTATCGGCGGCATGGCTTTCGGTATCGGTTCATTCAGCCTGACCGGTATCAGCCTTTGCGGTATTGTGGCCATAGTGATGAACCTGCTGCTGCCAAGCAGCAAGCCCCACGCAGCCAAGACAGGTGACTCCCTCGCGGACTGAGCCTTATCTCATTTTTGCGTAAACTTGAGTATCAAAGTACAAAGCGCCCAAAAGGGCGCTTTTTCATATTTTAAGCCACCCAAGAGGTCTTAACGACTCTTTGGCTGCTATAACGTCAGGCTCATGGGAATATCCACCATTCCCTCTCGCTCACGAACGCCATCTATACGTTTAAAACCGAATTTCAGGTAAACATTCTCGGCAGTGACGGCTGAATTAACCGTAAATTTGCCTTCATTGCCCTTGTCCAGGCATGCCTTTCTGGCCACATCCCAAAGTCGCCGTGCCAGCCCCTGACCTGCTGCTTCTTCGCGAACAAACAGATGATACAGATGGCGATTTTCCCTCATGCCTACTACCCCCAGGAGCTCACCTGAATCATTGACAGCCAGATGATAACGGTAATCTCCGTTTAAATAGCCGCTGACACTGGCAGGCGACATGGAATCAAGCAGCATTGCATGAACCTGAACACCACAGGAGGGCAATACAAACTTGCGGGTTTGGGGAATAATCAGATCACTGATAGCCTGGGCATCGGCAGAATTAGCGATTCGGATACTGGTACTGCTAGTATTGGTAGCCAATTGATAACATCCTGTTTTTTCGTTCTAAATAGTTAGGGTTAATACTTTATGCATGGAACGCATCTATCTCAAGGTTGTTTGCCTTCAACTAGGGAAAAGTTCACTCATACATGACAGATACCGTCGGGTTATTGTAAAAATACGCAGAATAACAAGGGGCTGAGGTTAAGCTTTATAAGCTTTTATTTCAGGCAAGGACTTTTAGCTTTGGCTTCAGGCCGATGCCATATCGGCTTCTTTAGCTGCGGGCTTGACCGCTGTTTGCTCCAGCGGCAACAGCAATATCATCGACGTTCCTATGCCATTGACTCCCGAAGATACCCGCACACTTCCTCCCAACACTTCAGTGGTCAGATGGTGCACTATATGCAGACCGAGCCCGGTACCACCGCTACCTCGCTTGGTGGTATAAAAAGGGTCAAACACCCTTTGACTATCCTGCTCCTTAATCCCTATGCCGTTATCCATCACGCAGATCTCCACCTTGTTTTGCAGCTTGCGGGCACAGATATGCACTTCGCCCCGGTCGGGTTCTTCAAAGGCATGGATCAGCGCATTGTGTACCAGGTTCTGGATCACCTGCCCCAGGGGGCCGGGATAACTGTGCATATGAATATCGCTGGGAATATCCGTGGTCAACTTATGATGGCTGTGTTTCCACTGGCCGTGATTCAGTGCCAGGATGTCCGCTATCAACTCGTGGAGCCAGAAGGCTTGCCTATCGGCATTGGCCCTGTCAGATGCTACCTGACGGAACTGTTGAATAAGCAGGGCTGAACGTTTGAGATTGCGCTCGGCCAGGGTTAAACCTTCCGCTTGGTATTCAATAAACTCCTCCAACTGCGAGCGTTTAATATTGCCACTGTGATACCCACGCTTGAGCTCATCCACCCTTTCATTCAGCGCAGTGACACACAACATGGCGGCACCAATAGGCGTATTGAGTTCATGAGCCACTCCGGCCACCATCAAGCCCAGGGACGATAGTTTCTCGGTGCGAACCAGTTCCTGCTGTGATGCCCTCAGTTGAGCCAATGTCAGTGCCAATGCCGCGTTGCTCTGTTGCAACTCATGAGCCTTATCCCCCAGACGCAGATTGGATCGCGCCAAAAATGCCCCCAGTAAAGTCATGCACAGAAGCACCACGGCGCCGACACCTGTATAGAGCTGCCTCAGCCTGGCTTGAATGAGCAAAGGCTGCTCATCATGGGACAAGGTGTAAAGCATGGGCACTTGGCTGCCATTGTTTAAGCTCGGGCCCACCCGAGAGAAGGTCCACATACCGGTTTCATCGATAAACTGCCCCTGGCTGGTCTGCTGAATGCGCTGCCAGACCTTGGGGTGGACGACCGCCAGACGCTGCTCGGGATCGCCGAACATAAAGCCCCATTCCCTGTGGCCATAAGTTGAAAGCAGCCAATAGCCTTCGGCATTCAGCAGCATGGTCTTGCCGGACTGGCGTAAACGCTCGAGTAAACCACTGCCATCCAGGTTTACCAATGCCAGTCCAAGCTCGCTGGCATTGGTATCCATCACTTTGGTGGCGGCGCGTAAGGTGGGACGATAGGGTTTCTCTATCTCACCGCCTTCGATATTGAGATCAAAAGGAGAGTAATAAACCGCCCCTGGAGCCAGTCGGTTGGCTTCAATTACGTAATAGCGTGATGATTTATCCTGCAATGCGTCGTTGGCAACGACCCGCCTTTGATTATCTGTATGATCAACCCTGACCCGCTCAACTCCTGAGGTGCCTATCCAGCGAACTTGCATATAACTGGGATAGGCCTTGCTGAAATCAACAAACAGGCGTTGTAACAAGCTCAGCTGTTCACTCTCGTCAAGCTTTGGGTCGGCCAGTACCGATGCCGTCATTTGTGATAGCAGGCTGACATCCTGATGTACCTTGGTCAACTGCGCATCGAGTACCAGAGCGTCTCTGTCTACCAGCTCCCGCTGGGCATAACGCACCTGATCTATCTGCCATTGGGATGCATAGTGGTACATAAGCCAGCTTCCCAGCGGTACCAGCAGCCACCAAGGCAAAAGATAACTGACCCAGGTCAACCACTTATTGCGTTTCTGACTCTTGGATGAGGTTTCCCCCGAAATCAGTGGTGCCATCACGGCCTGTTCGGGCAACTCTATCGACATAAGTGGGGTCCCATTCAGCGTTTACTGAGCCACAACAACAGCTCATCCAGTGGCATGGCCTTACCATACAGCCACCCTTGAGCGATATGGCAGCCATTATCCCTGAGCCAGTTGGCCTGGCTGCGGGTCTCAACCCCCTCGGCAACCACAGAAATATTCAATCGCCGCCCCAACTCAATGATCATCGACGCCAGAAAACGGCTGCGCTCATCTTCATCCAGCCTGGCGACAAAGGTCATATCTATCTTCAAGTGATCGGCCGGCAGCTGCAGCAAGTATTCGAGTGACGAAAGCCCGGTACCGAAATCGTCTATCGCAACTGTGCCGCCCCAGGCACGGTGACGCTGGAGAATTTTCGCAACTTGCTGGAACGATTGCATCATGGCGGTTTCGGTGACTTCCAAACACAGACGGCTAGGCTCAACACCTGCCAGACGGCATTGTTGTTTGAGCCTGTCGAGTACATCCGGTTTATCCAGTTGGCGGGCCGAATAATTAAGACTGACCAGAATATCGGTAAAACCGGCCTGATCCAGCGCATGTACCGCCTGACAAGATAACGCAACCACTATGTCGCCTATGCCGTGAATGTAAGACGACTGCTCTGCCAACGGGATAAAGGTGCCCGGAGGTACCATACCGTCTTCGGTCTGCCAGCGCAGCAAGGCCTCCACGCCGACAACCTCACCACTCTTAAGATCTATCTGTGGCTGGAAGTGCAGTACAAACTCCTGGCGTTGAATGGCGGTATGCAGCCGTTGCATCAACTTGAATCTGTGTGCCGCCTGATGCTCAAATTCGGGATCAAACGCCTGTATGCTGCCAGGCCCTCGGGATTTGGCATTTCTGAGCCCTGTACCTGCGGTGCGCAGCAGTTCGGCGGGATCCTGGCCACTGATGGCCAGAGAGACTTCTGTCATACAGGCGGTGAGAATATGACGGCTGTTATCGATTTCAAACGGCGCACTGAACACCCGCTGCGCCCTGTCGATATTCACCTGCTCCTTGTGGCCAACGACGGCGAACAGATCTGAATGCAGTCGTCCAATAACAGTCGGCTGCGGAAAAACCTCCTGTAACCTTTGGGCTACCGCCTGCAGCACCTGATTGCCAAACACTGAGCCAAACAGATTATTGAGGCCGGAGAAATGATCCAAATCCAATAACAGCAGATTGTGCGCACTTGCGCTGGACATAGCCTGCAACCTGGAGAGTTCCCGCAGCAAGGCACTGCGATTGGGGATGCCGAGCAGTTCATCCTGGTAGGCAATCTTGTCGAGCCGGCTTATCAGGGCTACGTTGCCAAAGCCCTTGGAAACATTGGCGGCAAACACCTTTAGCAGCTCCATTTCGGTGTCGTCCAAGGTGCGATCTGTGGCCACATAGATGGCAAATTCGGCCAATGCTGCCGATTTCGGGAAAAACAGCACCTGGCTCTCATCGGTACTGACAAAACGTTTTTCCCTGAGCGCCTGTTCCACCATGGACTGAATGGTCGGATCCGGCAACTCCCTGAGGGCACGATTGGCATACTGCCGGAAACGGCCACTGCAGGCTATGGTCATGGGCTCAAAGATCTCCTGCCCCGAGCCATCTGCGCTATGACGCCCCCGATTGACACAAACCAGCCCCTCATCCGGCACATCAATAAGATTGGCGATTTCACTTAAGGTAACCGAGGCTATCTGTGCCAGCGTTCGCAGCCCAAGCAAACGATTGCTGGACTCGACAATGAGTTGCAAACCACGGCGGGCAGAGGAAATGGTCTTGAGCTGGTGATAATTACGCACAGCACCCGTAAGTATGTTGCGAATGCCGCGGCTGGCGAGATCGGACTTAAGCACATAATCAGACAAGTCATAGTCTTGCATCACAGACTCGGCCGGTGCCATTCCCGGCTGGCCGGTTAAAAGCACAAAACGGGTATCGGATATCCCCAGCAGATCCCGCACCGCCTTGACTAACCTGAGACCGGCATCTTCGGTTTCCATTACCACATCGACCAGGACTACGGCAAAGTCGGCATCTTTACCAAGCAAACTGGACGCCTCAGCCATGCTGTAGGCTTGTATGAGTTCGAGAGGACGCCCCATCAGGGTCATTTTATTGATGGCAAAACTCAGCGAGTTCTGGAATTTGACATCATCATCCACCGCCAGAATACGCCACTTATTGTCGCGTTGATGGGGCTCTTCCGGCGATGTTTCAGACGAAAACAGAAAATCATCGATCATAGTCACTAATCCCTCAGTCACTTTGCCCGCGTTATTACTTGGACAAAACCTGCAGACGCTCTATGCCCTGCCCGGTACTCAGCACTATTTGCCTCGGCCAACTTACTGAACCTAGGCTCTTGAACTTCAGGTCGCTGAACCCAAGAGCCGAAGTTCAGATGAAATCAGCATGGTTACCGCAATCGCTGCGGCAGCACAATTCGGCATCAAGTACTTTTCAATACAGTACGCTATGTCTGATTTAAAGTGTAATCCACTTTTGGCTTAGGGAAAGTGCAAACAAGTCCCATGTGTGCTCTGCGTCGGCTTACAGGCCTGGATGCAAGGCGTGGTTCGCGGCAAATGGCCCTAGTCCTTTGCAAGAAGCACAACACAGCAAACAGGTCTGTAAGCCACGCCCTTTGGGGCTTTCACAGCAAACGGCTCTCTGCGTTATCCGACTTCGACAGGCCCCGGCATGCCTTCAGTCAGATGCCTTGAACGCCAATTGCTGTGCAAGCCACTCTCGACAAAAGAGAAAGCCATGAGGACTTATTCGCACTTTCCTTATGCCGGTTAACTGTCAGAATGACGGTGTAAATTTTTGCCTAACACCTGTTTCTGCCTGCGAGACTGGTTCAGTTGCCAACAACTGACGGGACACAACCTAAGTTGACGGTATTAAAGCAATAAAAGTAAGGCTTTGAGCCATTTATCATTTTTTTAGCTTGCCCGGTTTGCTATTCTGCCCCCCATCATAGGGATTTGCCGAGCCCGCTAGCCAATTGGGGCGGCAAGCCTCCTAATCCCGTAACCAATTAAAATAATCCACAAGGAAGTTATATGATCCGTTCATTCGCCAAGGAAGACATGTATCCACTATTGGAAATCTGGTTGACCGCCTCCATCGATGCACACGATTTTATCGCCGCAGATTTTTGGCAATCCCAACTGGATAATATGCGCCGGGTCTATATTCCAGCAGCCGAGAACTATGTCTACCAGCATGGCGCCGAAGTGCTGGGGTTTTATTCTCTCTACGAGAACAGCCTGGCGGCTTTATTTGTCAAACCTGCGATGCAGGGATTAGGAATTGGCAGTCGCTTACTCGATCACGCCAGGCAGCAAAGAGAACAACTGACCTTAAGTGTTTATTGCGACAACCAGGCCAGTGTCGATTTTTATCAACGCAGGGGAGCTGTGATTATTGGCGAACAAACCTGCGCCGACACAGGCCACAGAGAATATAGCATGCAGCTGACAGGCCTCTGAACCTGAAAGTGGCTCAGATTGCCGACAAAAGTTAGCGCCCTGAAGAGAAGGAACACCCGCTATGAGTGAGCAGCGAGGCAGAGTATTGATCCTGGTTGACGTGCAGAACGTCTACTACACCACCAGGCAAGCGCTCGGGCGCAATCTTGACTACAACCGGCTCTGGTCCAAAGTCACCCGTCAACGGCAGCTGGTTAAAGCCTTCGCCTACGCCATAGACAGGGGCGATAAGAAGCAACGGGAATTTCAAAATATCCTGCGGGCCATCGGCTTTGAGGTGAAACTCAAACCCTTTATCCAACGCGCCGATGGCTCGGCCAAAGGCGACTGGGATGTGGGAATTACCATAGATGCACTGGAATACGCAGATGTGGTGGACACCATAGTGCTGCTGTCCGGTGACGGCGATTTTGCCCTGTTGGCCGAAAAACTACGTCAAAAAGGTAAACGGGTTGAGGTTTACGCCGTTCCCGAATTAACTTCGCTGGCTCTGATCAATGCTGCCAGCGAATTCTTCCCCATAGAGGGAGAATTATTGCTCGGACAGTGAGCTGGGTTAAGGTCTGCAATCCAGTATCTGCTCTATTGCTTGGCCGGCGTGGTTTACACCGGTTAGCAAAGCCAAGTTCAAAAAGGAAAATAAACATGGAAAACAGTGGTTCAGATAAGCGCCCTTATCTGATTTTGGTGCATGGTGCGCTGGCCAATGCCGAGATGTGGCAACCGCATCTCCCCCACCTTGAAAATGAGTTTGAGATAATCCCTGTCAACTTACGCCATTTCACAGGCCAAACGGACGGCGGTTTCGGCCTCAATACCCACGCCGATGACCTGTGTGCACAGATAAACAAATTACCGCAGAAGAAGGCTTTGTACCTTGCCGGTTGGTCTTATGGCAGCGATGTGATCCTCAATCTGTTGCTAAAGCATTCTGTTATGCCCACAGGGATATTTCTCTATGAACCCGGTTACCCTGGGGCACTCGAAGGTCAAGTGATGCAAAGCTGGGGGGAAGATGCCAACAATATGTTTGCGCCGATATTTGAACGGGTCGCCAAAGGCGAGTTGGCTGCAGCTGTTGAAGCCCTGATAGATGGCTCGGGCGGTAAGCCCGGCTACTTTAGCCGCCAGGCCGAGGATATTCGCAAGCCCCAACTGGCGCTGGCTTATACTTTGCCGATGCAGCTCAATCAAACCGAGAGCCCTGCCATCACGAAAGATGCCTTGAAAGCCTTCAGGCTCCCCCAAACCTGTACCTTGATAATTGCCCACGGCAGCGATACCCGGGCACTGTTTCGCTTGGTCAGTGAGCAGACCTCAAACCTAGTTGAGAGTGCTCAACTAAGATTGGTGAAAGACGCCACCCATATGTTGCCTTTGGAAGCGCCCGAGCGCCTGGCCGAGCTTATCAAGAAAAGTTTGCTGTCCTAGCCTCGGCATTGTTCCAAAATCACAAAAAAAGCGGCAACATTTCAGCTGCCGCTTTTTCGTCTTATTTGTCTTATTCCCATTCTGCCCTAGGACTTTGGCCGGTGCGTTATTCGGGCTTTATCATCTCAAAATGGCTGTAGGCCCTGGCAGTGGCTATCCTGCCCCTGGGAGTACGCTGGATAAAACCTTGCTGGATAAGAAATGGCTCCAGCACATCTTCTATGGTTTCCCGTTCTTCGCCTATGGCCGCCGCCAGGTTGTCGAGCCCCACTGGGCCCCCCATAAACTTGTCGATGATCGCCAGCAGCAACTTGCGGTCCATGTAATCGAAGCCTTCGCCGTCCACATCCAGCATATCCAGCGCTTGCTCGGCCACCAACTTGGTGATCCGGCCATCGTGTTTCACCTCGGCAAAATCACGCACCCGCCTGAGCAGGCGGTTGGCAATCCGCGGGGTTCCGCGGGCTCGGCGGGCGATTTCCCTGGCGCCGTCAGAGTCCATCTGCAGTTCCAACATGTTGGCAGAGCGGGCAACTATGGTGCTGAGGTCGTCCACATTGTAAAACTCAAGTCGCAGCGGGATCCCGAAACGAGCCCTTAACGGAGACGTCAGCGCACCGGCGCGGGTGGTGGCTCCCACCAGGGTAAATGGCGGCAAGTCCAGTTTGATGGAGCGGGCTGCCGGGCCCTCGCCTATCATGATATCCAGCTGATAGTCCTCCATCGCCGGATAGAGAATTTCTTCCACCACTGGGCTGAGACGGTGAATTTCATCAATAAACAGGACATCGCCCGGCTCAAGATTGGTCAGCAATGCCGCCAGATCGCCGGCTTTTTCCAGCACAGGCCCCGAGGTGGACTTGATATTCACCCCCATCTCATTGGCGACTATCATTGCCAAGGTGGTCTTGCCAAGCCCGGGCGGGCCGTAGATCAACATGTGATCCAAGGCTTCCTGGCGGTTTTTGGCGGCTTGAATAAACACCTTGAGCTGAGCGCGTGCCTCATTCTGACCTGTGTACTCGTCCAGCAACTTGGGACGCATCGCCCGATCGATAAGCTCCTCCTGAGGAGAGCTCTGGGGTTGGATCAGTCTGTCGGCCTCTATCATGCCTTTACCTTCATTCCTCAGTTATCCGCTCCATGTTACAGCATGGATTTGAGTGCAGCCTTGATCAGGGTTTCTGAATCTATGCCTTCAACAAAGGCGCTGGAAACCGCTTTGCTGGCCTGGGCGGGTTTATAGCCCAAAGAGAGCAAGGCTGCAATGGCATCTTCTTCGGCGCTGTTGGGCGCTTCTACCGGGGTAAAGTTGGACTTGAGCACAAACTCACGCTCATTGCCGCTGGAGGCTTCCATCAGGCTCTTTAGCTTGTCGCGCATCTCAACCAATAAACGCTCGGCGGTCTTCTTGCCCACCCCCGGCAGTTTCACCAAGGTGGCGATATCGTCGCGTTCGACACAACTGACAAATTCCTGCGCCGTCAGCCCCGACAGTATGGTCAGCGCCAACTTGGGGCCGACACCATTGGCCTTGATAAGTAACCTGAACAGCGCTCTTTCCTGCTTGGTAATAAAACCATACAGCAGCTGAGCATCTTCACGCACCACAAAGTGGGTATAGAGAGTGGTGCTCTGTTGCAGTTCCGGCAACTCATAAAAGCTGGTCAGCGGCATCTGCAGTTCATAGCCCACGCCATGCACATCCAACAACACTTCCGGAGCTTGCTTTTCCAGCAATATTCCCTGTAAACGCCCTATCATCTGTATCTTCCATAGCTGCGGGCCGTTGCCCGGCCGCCGAGGGCAACCAGACTCTGGCAAGTATGATAATGACACACGGCCACGGCGAGCGCATCTGCCGCATCCGCCTGCGGGGCGGCTGGCAGTTTGAGCAGCTGCTGGATCATGTGTTGTACCTGAGTTTTCTGGGCCCTGCCCGTCCCGACCACGGCGCTCTTTATCTGGGTTGCCGTGTATTCAGCCACCGGTAAATTCGCCACTGTGGCCGCCACTATGGCCGCGCCTCTGGCCTGCCCCAATTTCAGCGCCGAATCGGCATTTTTGGCCAGGAACACTTTCTCAATGGCAAACTGCTCCGGCTGATATTGACGGATAATCTCCGACAGGCCGTCGAATATCTGTTTGAGACGGGAGGGAAGATCCTCGCAGCTGGTGCGAATGCAACCGCTGCCGAGGTAAATCTGGTGCCTTCCCTGACACTGGATCACTCCGTAGCCTGTGATCCGCGAGCCAGGGTCGACACCCAAAATAATCGCCATAGTCCGCCTTAGCCGAGGCGTTCCATCACATCATCGGCAATTTCCGCGTTGTGATAGACTTCCTGAACGTCGTCGTGATCTTCCAGCGTGTCGATAAGACGCAGGAACTTGGCGGCGGTATCTTCATCCAGATCGGCCTTGGTAGATGGCACCATGGTCACTTCAGCATTCACCGCTTCAACCCCAATGGCATCCAGCGCGTCTTTCACCGCACCGAAATCGGCAGGTGCTGTGTAAACATCCACAGAGCCGTCATCATTGCTGACCACATCCTCGGCGCCGGCTTCCAGCGCGGCTTCCATGATGGCATCTTCATCAACGCCCTCTTCGTAGCTGATAACGCCCTGCTTGGTGAACAGATAAGCCACTGAGCCATCTGTCCCCAGGTTGCCGCCGGACTTATTGAAGGCGTTACGTACGCCGGTCACAGTGCGGTTGCGGTTGTCTGTCATACACTCGACCATAACGGCGGTGCCGCCTGGGCCGTAGCCTTCATAAACCACGGTTTCCAGCGACTGGCCATCGAGCTCACCGGCACCGCGCTTAACCGCACGTTCGACTGTGTCACGGGTCATGTTGTTGGACAGCGCTTTGTCGATAGCGGCACGTAAACGGGGGTTGGAATCCGGATCTGAGCCACCTTCGCGGGCCGATACTGTCAGCTCGCGGATAAGTTTGGTGAACAGTTTACCGCGTTTGGCATCCTGAGCTGCCTTGCGGTGTTTGATGTTGGCCCATTTACTATGACCTGCCATAGGTATATCTCCTCTCAATACCGGTTTAAATTCAGACCGGTAAAAAAACAGACCGAGGCTTATGCCCCGGTTTGATTCACACTTTTATGACTTCAAGCTCAGTCCTTCAGACTTCAGCTTTGTCGGCCGCCTTTTCAGCAACCTTGATACCCAATTCCACCAGTTGTTGTGGATTGGCCTCACCCGGTGCATTGGTCAACGGGCAGGCTGCGGTAGTGGTTTTCGGGAATGCCATCACGTCACGAATCGAGCTGGCGCCTGTCATCAGCATTACCAGACGGTCGAGACCGAAGGCCAAACCTGCGTGCGGTGGTGTGCCGTAGCGCAGTGCTTCCAGCAGGAAGCCGAATTTTTCTTTGGCTTCTTCATCTGTGATCCCGAGAATACGGAATACGGTGGCCTGCATCTCCTGATTGTGGATACGCACAGAGCCGCCGCCGAGTTCGGTACCGTTGAGTACCATATCATAGGCGTCGGATACCGTCTCGGCCGGGTTGGCTTCCAGCTCAGCCGGAGTCACGCCCCTTGGCGCGGTAAACGGATGGTGTACTGCGTACAAACGGCCGTCGGCCTTTTCAAACATAGGGAAGTCAACAACCCACAGCGGCGCCCACTCGCCCTTGAGCAGGTTGAAATCTTCACCCAGTTTCAGACGCAGCGCGCCCATAGCTTCGGCAACCACGTTGGCCTTGTCGGCACCAAACAGAATGATATCACCGCTTTGCGCGCCGGTGCGTTCCAGCAGCGCCTTGACGATATCTTCATTGAGGAACTTGAGCACAGGTGACTGAATGCCTTCCATGCCGGCAGCCAGGTCGTTGACCTTCATCCAGGCCAGACCGCGAGCGCCATAGATACCGACATACTTGGTGTAGTCGTCTATCTGCTTACGGGACAACTCGGCGCCGCCCGGTACCCGGATTACCGCCACACGGCCTTCAACATCGTTGGCCGGGCCGTTGAATACCGCAAACTCAACATCCTTGACCAGATCGGCCACGTCCACCAGTTCCAGTGGGTTACGCAGATCCGGCTTGTCGGAACCGAAACGGCGCATGGCTTCGGCATAGGTCATGGTTGGGAATTCACCCAGGTCCACGTTGAGCAGTTCGAGGAACAGACCGCGCACCATCTCCTCGGTCTTTTGCATCACCTGCTCAGAGCTCATGAAAGAGGTTTCGATATCAATCTGGGTAAATTCAGGCTGGCGGTCGGCGCGCAAGTCTTCGTCGCGGAAGCATTTGACGATTTGGTAGTAACGGTCGAAACCTGACATCATCAACAGCTGTTTGAACAGCTGAGGCGATTGAGGCAAGGCGAAGAACTGCCCCTTGTAAGTGCGGCTTGGCACCAGATAGTCACGGGCGCCTTCCGGCGTGGCCTTGGTCAGAATAGGGGTTTCGATATCCAAAAAGCCGTTGCTGTCCATAAAACGACGCACGGCACTGGTGACCTTGGCGCGGAAAATCAGTCGCTGGGCCATTTCCGGACGACGCAGGTCCAGATAGCGATACTTGAGACGCTGCTCTTCGCTGTTGTTCTGGAAGTTATCCATACTCAGCGGCAGAGGGTCAGCGGCGTTGATTATGGTCAGTTCCTTACCCAGCACCTCGATTTCGCCGGTACGCATATGAGCGTTGACCTGGCTGTCTGGACGGGCTCTGACAACACCTTTAACCTGAACACAGAATTCGCTGCGCAGTGTGCTGGCGACATCGAAAACCTCAGGCAAGTCCGGGTCATATACTACCTGGATCAGTCCTTCACGATCCCGGAGATCCAAAAACACCACACCACCCAAGTCGCGGCTACGGTTCACCCAACCCACCAGGGTCACTTCTTGTCCAACGTGGGACTTGTTTACGTCCCCACAATAATGACTGCGCATCTGCTTTATATCCTTTATTCCGGCCTGCTGAGCTCTGGAACGATTCAACACGATAAGAGCGGCATTATAGAGAATATCTGCCACTTACCAAAGTACTTCACTTTCAGACGGTGAAGTATCAAACAGTTTGCTCCCTTTGACCAGTGGCTGAACCAAGGTCAAGGCACGAGCGTTCAAAATAACAACAATCAGGCACTGCGATAACAGCTGCCGCCACTCTCTTTGGCGCGATACATGAGTTGGTCGGCCCGTTTGAGCAGTTCGATGGCGTTGTCGCCGTCCACCGGATACACGCTGATCCCGACACTGAGTGACAGCTGCACACTGATGTTTTGCCACTTGAGTGGTCCGGCAAGCGATTGGATCAAGTTATCCGCCACCTGACAGACGGCATCGAAATCCTGAATTCGATTGAGTATCACCACAAACTCGTCACCGCCAAAGCGCACCAGAGTATCAGATTTACGGATCACGGCTGCCAGGCGCTGAGTGACCTGCACCAACATTCTGTCACCCACCTCGTGACCATAGGTGTCGTTTATGGCTTTGAAGCCATCGACATCCAAAAACAGCACCGCAAAACGCTCCTGCTCTCTGGCATGTTGCAAAAACGCCTGCTCCAACCTGTCATCGAGCAGTGCCCTGTTGGGTAAGCCGGTGAGCGGATCGTGATTGGCAAGATGCTTCATCTTGAGCTCGGCCTCACGCCTTAAGCTCATTTCCCTGCTGAGGCGCCGATTGAGCTGCAACACCAGCAGTACAATAAACAGCGCAATCAAGAGTGCCAGCAGAAAATAGCCCAACCACTCCTTGTATTGTTGGCTCTTGTCGGTAATCACAGTGCCAACCCATTTTTCATGGATCCTTTGCCGTTGGCTGTCATCTATACCGCTTATTACCCGGTTAATCAAAGGCACCAAGGGTTTATAGCCGGGCGTGACGCCAATATGACTCTTTTGATCGGCCATATCGGTTATCAGGTTCATCTTCAGCGCCGGATATTGCCCGGTAGAAAGTGCCGAGGCCAGCGATACCACTTTATCAATAAAGAGATCTGCCCTTCCCAGGTTGACGGCTTCCAACCCTTCGCGCATGCCGGGCACCAACACTGGGCTTATGCCCTGGCTCTTGGCCATAAGCTCACCGGCCAACTGATAACCTTCAACAATCGCCACTCGCTGGCCATTGAGTTGTCCCAGGCTATAAAGATTCAGATGATCCACGGTGGAAACCATGGCCCAGGGCGATGGCCAATAACCGTCGGAAAAAGCCAGCGCAGCATGTTGCTCGTCCCTCGCCGCCAGACTGGCGGCCATCACCACTTCGCCGCTACCAAGCGCCTTGAGGAGATCACGCCACTCATCGAAAGCCACGGGCAGCAGTTTAAGCCCCAACTGTTGCGCCACCCTCGTCATCACGTCGGCATTAATTCCGGCAAACTGCCCCTGCTCATCCTTGAATTCAAAGGGGGGCCAATCCTTGAGGTAACCCACTTTAAGCTCGGGCAAGCTTTCAAGATAGCCTAGCTCTACCTGGGTCAATGGCAGCCGACTCTGATCCCTGCTGTAAACATGATCGTCACTATTGAGCATCCATTTGTTTTCCAGCGCCGCCAACTCGTCGCGGGTCAACAGGTTAAAGCCTGCGATCAGCCTTTGGGTCAGGCCATCGTCCTGCCTGCGGGTCAACACATAGATATCTGAGCTGAACTGCAAGGCTTTTGCTTGCTGGTAACCGGCCCAGAGTCCATGAGTCAACAGATAGTGCTGAGTCCAGGCCGAGGGCGAGACGAAGCCTGAGATATCGCCCCGGTCGGCGGCATTGACCATGGCATCGAGAGAGTCGAAATACTTGAGCTGTACCTTGGGCAAGGCCTGTTTCAGCTCTGTGATATAAGGCGATGACGGGAAAATCCCCAAGCGTTTGCCGTCCAATAGCGCCAGCGGACTCTCCATCTGGCCTTTGAGAAACAGACGGCTGCTTTGGGTGTGTAAGTGCCAGGCACGCTTGAGTCCAGAGCTGAGATCGTCACTTTCCGGATAGCCTATATGGGCATCGACAATCCCCTGCTTGACCTGCTCCAGAGTGCTGTTCATGCTACCGGCAACAAACTCCACCGGCACCCCGGTTTTGGCGGACCATTTGTGCCAGATATCCACATACAGGCCATGGGGTAAGCCATCCGGGCCAAGATCGGAAAACGGCTCCATATTCAGTGGCATGGCAACCGTGATCCCATGCTGATCGGCACGATACCCCAACCAGCGCCTCTGGGTCTGGACGATAAACTCAGGAGTGATCTGGGCAAAGCCATTATTGATTTCAGCCACCAAGGCCTGCCTGCCTTTGACGACAGCCGGCGCCACCGGCGAATGCTTTATCAGCATCCGGTTGGCTGTGGGATATTGCTGGGCAATACTGCGGGCCAATTGCCGGTCACGAAGATACCCTTCCATGCCGGCAAACACCTTGATTTCTCCGCGGGATACCGCCTTGAGCAATGCGTCGCGACCTGGGTATAAGGCAAATGACAGGCCGGACTCCTGAGCCTTAAGATCCGATTCGTGGGACGAGCCTTTGACTATCCCTATCCGATACGGCAGCAGCTTCTCAAAACTGTCCTTGTGCCTGAGTTCAGAGTGCAGATAGAGGTAGGTGTCAATACGACTGATGGGCTTGGCAAATTCAAATTCGGCCTCGCGCTCTGGGGTCAGCGCTAACGCCAGGTGTACATCCGCCTTGCCTTCTTTGAGCTGCTTCAGGGAATCGTTCCAGTGCCGCGCCACTAGTGTGATGGGTCTTTGATTGACCCGGCTCCATTCCTGCCAGAGATCAACCAGGATCCCCTGCGGCTGGCCGGCATCATCAACAAATTGGTAGGGATAACTATCCTCCCCCATCACTATGACGAGTGGTTTGGCGGGGGACTGGACTTGAGTGGCCGCATCCAGCGGCAGACATACGAGCACACACAATAGACTCAAAAGAGAGGTCAGCGATTTCAAGTGCTTATTTCCTGGTAAGGCGATGTAATTATTTTGTTATTCCTGCACTATTAGACAAAAAATTTGCGTCAATTACCAGAGCGCACTTGCTGCTTTCACGCGGGATTCGGTAAAATACGTCACTGATTTTCCCGCACAAGATTTCAGATGAACACTTCTCAAGACACCATATATGCGACTGACTGCGGTCAGGTCTCAGACTTTGCTTTTGATGACAGGGTAGCCGGCGTATTCAGCGATATGATCCGCCGCTCTGTGCCGGGTTACGGCCAGATAATCAACACCATTGGCGACTTCGCCGAGCGCTTTGTGACACAAGACAGTAAAGTCTATGATTTAGGGTGTTCTCTTGGCGCGGCAACTTTAAGTATTCGTAGGCGTATTGAAGGCAAGGGCTGCGAGATTATCGCCGTCGACAACTCGCTGGCGATGACCGAGCGCTGCCAGGAATATCTCAATGCTTATGTCAGCGATACCAAAGTGCAGCTTATTTGTGGTGATATCCGTGATATCGCCATCGAAGACGCCTCCTTGGTGGTGCTCAACTTTACTTTACAGTTTCTGCCGCCCGAGGATCGCGATACCCTGATCCAGAAAATATATGCTGGCTTAAGACCCGGTGGCGCCTTGGTGCTGTCGGAAAAAATCCGCTTCGGCGATGAGGTTATCCAGCAAGTACTGGATGAACATCATCTGGATTTCAAACGCGCCAATGGCTATAGCGAGTTGGAGATCAGCCAAAAGCGCAGCGCACTGGAAAACGTGATGAAACCTGATCAACTCAACAATCACTACAACAGATTATCCCTGGCCGGTTTTGCCCATTACGGTGTCTGGTTCCAGTGCTTCAATTTCACATCCATGGTAGCTATCAAGTGATCAGTTTCAGTAATTTCTATCAACAGATTGCCGACTCCAATCTGCAGCATTGGCTGGAAACACTGCCGGCCAAACTCGGCGACTGGCAAAGAGAGCACAAGCACGGTGCCCTGCCCAAGTGGGAGAAAGTGCTCGCCAAGCTCAATTACCCCAGCCCCGACAGCCTGGATTTCAAAGACAGTGTCACCATAGGCTCCGGGGAGCAACTAGCAACAGGACAGCGGGAAAAACTGGAAAACCTGCTGCAGTTGCTGCATCCCTGGCGCAAGGGGCCATTTCATATCCATGGCATTCATATCGATACCGAGTGGCGCTCCGATTGGAAGTGGGAGCGGGTCGCGCCCCATATCAGCCCACTGGCAGGCAGAACCGTGCTGGACGTAGGTTGCGGCAGCGGCTATCACATGTGGCGCATGTATGGTGAAGGCGCCAAAATGGTTGTCGGTGTCGACCCCTCTTCACTGTTTTTATGCCAGTTTGAAGCGGTCAAACGCCTCACCGGCGGGACTCCGCCGGTGCACCTGCTGCCTTTGGGTATAGAAGAACTGCCGCCACTGGACGCCTTCGATACTGTGTTCTCCATGGGGGTGCTGTACCACAGGCGCTCACCAATTGACCACTTGTTGCAATTGCGTGATCAATTGCGAACCGGAGGTGAACTCGTGTTGGAGACTTTGGTCATAGAAGGTGATGAAAATGCCGTACTGCTGCCACGGGATAGATATGGAAAGATGAATAATGTATGGTTTATTCCGTCCGTTGCCGCGTTGCAACTCTGGCTTGAGAAGTGCGATTTTCGTGAGGTTCGCTGTGTCGATCTTGATGTTACTTCACTGGCCGAGCAACGCTCCACGCCCTGGATGCGCAACGAATCTCTGGTGGATTACCTCGATCCGACCGACATCAATTTGACAGTGGAAGGTTACCCCGCCCCCAAACGGGCAACCTTTATCGCGATTAAGTAAGTCGAGTTCACCGAACCCTATATAAAAGTGACGCAATCTGGAAAACAGAATACAGGAAGCACTATGTTGAAACAGACGATTTCAATCGCCGTCATGGCCTCCATGGCAACACTTGCCGGCGGCTGCGCCAGCACTCAGGAAGTGGCAAATGCCCCGGTGCCGGTCGACGCCCAGACCTTGCAGTCCAACCTCGCCTCTCAGGAAGCCAGCATAGTCAATGTGATTGCTCAGGCTCAGAATCAACAGCAACAGCATCTGGATGCCTTGAATACTCAGCTTCAGGGTTTGCAACAGCAGATGAAGAAACTGCAGCAGCCCCCCAAGGAAACCATCAAGGAAGTACAGGTGCCTGCGCCCTGCGAAGCTTCACCTATTGGCGACAAATATATTCTCGGTGAAGTCGAGAGCGTCTTTATCGATGAGCTGAATGCCAGTTTCGATACCCGTATCGATACCGGTGCCGAATCCTCTTCACTCGATGCCCGCAACATTATTCTGTTTGAGCGTGACGGCGCCCAATGGGTTAGATTCGATGTGATGATCAATGGCGCGGATGCGCCGGGAAAAACTTTCGAATCCAAGGTGGTACGTTTTGTCCGTATCAAGCAAGACGCCGATGAAAAAGACGATCGCCGTCCGGTGATCCACGCCCACCTCAAAATAGGCAAATATGCCGCCGAAACCGATCTTAACCTTACCGACCGCAGTCACCTCGAATATCCTTTGCTGCTCGGCCGCAAGTTTATGAAAGACATAGCCGTTGTCGATGTAGGCCAAGCTTACCTGCACGGCAAAGCCAAAGACTTAGTGATTTCGAGCCATAAATAGGAGCGGTAATGCATTCACGGAAACCTTTCTACCTGGTGGTAGCTCTGCTGTTTATTGTTGGGCTCAGCGCCAGTATTTATCGTGGTATTGAACACAATGTGCCCTTCCTGCCCGGTGAGCAGGTACAAAGTTGGGCTGTCGATGCCAAAGTCAGTTTTCAGGGTACGGGTGGCCCGGCAGAAGTCTCTTTCTCCCTGCCACAGGATCCGGCATTTGAAGTCTTGATGGAAAATGCCACCTCCCCGGGTTATGGCCTGACTATCAGCAACAATGAACAGGGCCGCCGCGCGCTTTGGTCGATTCGTCAAGCCAATGGCCAACAGGACCTCTATTACAAAGTCACCCTGATCCCCACTGGCCGTGAAATACTCAAGGCTCAGGAAGAACCTCTGCCTCCGGCACCTTATATCTGGCCTGCGACCGAGAAAGCCGCCGCCGAGCAGGTGATGGACGAAGCCTGGGCTCGCAGTGCCGGTAACCTCTCTTTTGCCCGTGAGATCATGCGCGCCATTGCCGGTCGCGATCGCAGTCAGAACATAGAGCTGCTGCTGTCGGCCAACTCACCCACCAAGCTGTTTGTCCATATGCTCAATAGCCGCGGTATTCCCACTCAGGAAGTCAATGGTCTGTATCTGGAAGATCAGCGCCGTCGGCAGCAACTATCCCCCTTTGTCGAAGTCTATCAGGACGGTAAATGGCACCTGTTCGATCTGGTCAAAGGCACAGAGGGCCGTCCGGAAAACATGGTGCTGTGGGAGCGCAGCGGTAAATCGGTATTGGACGTACTGGGTGGCAGCAACTCCCAGGTCAACTTCTCCATGCTGAAAGACACACGTTCAGCCCTGGCGACTTCCATAGACATGATGGCCAAAAACAACGCCATCGACTTTTCCCTCTATCAACTGCCGCTGGAAGAACAGAGCCTGTTCAAGGGTATTTTGCTGATCCCTATCGGGGTGCTGATGGTAGTATTCCTTAGGGTTATCATAGGAATAAAGACTTCAGGTACCTTTATGCCTGTGCTTATCGCCCTGGCCTTTATCCAGACCACACTGCTGACCGGCCTGATAGGTTTCCTGCTGATTGTGGCCTTTGGCTTGATGATCCGCTCCTATCTATCGCATCTGAACCTGTTGCTGATTTCGCGAATATCGGCGGTGATCATAGTGGTGATAGGCATCATAGGCCTGTTTACCCTGCTGTCGTACAAGTTTGGGCTCAGTGAAGGCCTGACTATCACCTTCTTCCCGATGATCATTCTCGCCTGGACCATTGAACGTATGTCTATCCTCTGGGAAGAGGAAGGCGCCAAAGAGGTGATGGTGCAAGGTGGCGGTTCACTCCTGGTAGCCACTCTGGCTTATCTGGCCATGAGCGCCACTTGGGTACAGCACTGGGTGTTCAACTTCCTGGGTATCCATTTGGTGATCTTGGCGCTGGTGCTGTTGATGGGTCAGTACACGGGTTATCGACTGCTGGAGCTCAAGCGCTTCAAGCCACTGGCAGGAGAATAAGATGAATTTTGCCTGGCCATGGCAGCTGCGCCGCGCTGGCGTGCTGAATATGAACAAGCGCAATATCGACTATATTGGCCGCTACAATCCGCGCAAGTTTTACAAACGGGTGGACGACAAGCTCACCACCAAGCAACTGGCGCTTGCCAATGATATTGCCGTGCCCGATCTGATAGGTGTGGTGCGCGAGCAACACGGTATCAATAGTATTCCCGAGCAGGTAAAAGATCGCAGCGGCTTTGTGATCAAACCCTCCAAAGGCTCGGGCGGCAAAGGGATCTTGGTGATCACCCATGTCGAGAATGGTCGCTTCTATAAGCCCAATGGCAATGAAGTCACCCCGAGCGAGGTCGATCGCCACGTTTCCAACATCCTCAGCGGCCTGTTCTCCCTTGGTGGCAAGCCGGATGTGGCCATTATTGAGGGCTTGATTGAGTTCGATCCCGTATTCGATGGCTTCAGCTATGAAGGGGTTCCGGATATCCGCCTGATAGTGTTCAAGGGGTTTCCTGTAATGGGAATGCTCAGGTTGTCCACCGCCGCTTCCGATGGCAAGGCCAACCTGCACCAGGGCGCGGTTGGTGTCGGCTTGGATATCGCTACCGGCCGCGGCCTGCATGCGGTGCAGTTTGACTGCCCGGTCGATTTGCATCCGGACACGGGGCGTAACCTGATTGAAATCGAGGTGCCCCACTGGGATACCTTGTTGCACACGGCCTCGAGCGCCTATGAGATGTGCGAACTGGGTTATCTGGGGACCGATATGGTACTGGATCAAAACAAGGGACCACTGCTGCTGGAGCTCAACGCCCGTCCCGGGCTTGCCATCCAGATAGCCAATGGCATGGGGATATTGCCAAGGCTGCAGCATGTGGAAAGAATGACGGGCAAACCCATGTCAGTGGAAGAACGGGTCGCTTATGCCAAGAAGCACTTTGCCAGCCGTTAACTCCGGCCTGAGTCCATCTCGCCTCAAGTCCAGGCTGCCACTGTCGGTGTTGGCGTCGCTGCTGGCATCGACTGTGGCCTCGGGCATTTCCCCTGCCCTGGCCGCGCCTGATGCCGTCCCCTTGCTGACGGCCCAATGTGTCGAATACAGCAGCAATTTTCAACCTGAATTTCAGGATCTGCAGTTGCTTGAGCGACAAACCCTCGGGCTGCACAATATCAATGACCGCCTCGGTTATTATCGGAGTTTTCCCCTGTCAGCAGCGCAGCATGAGTTGCTGTTGCAGTGTCAGTTGAAACTGGCCGACACCATGGATAGATTCCTGAGCGAACCGGCGCTGATAAGCCTGACATCCGAACTTAACCAGGATGATGAGCCACAGCTTCAGGCATTGGCCCAGAGGTTGGACTGGTTGATGCAGCAACATCTGGGCATAGAGGAAAAGGCCCGTCTTCATGGCGCCCAGGCCAGCATTCGCCAGGGAATGCGCAGTGACGATCTCAAGCTGGAGTTGGGACAATGTGCCCTGCCCGGCATGCAACAGGCTCTCAATCCCGAAGAGAATTCAGCGGAGCAGGAAGCCGCTCAATCAGCCCAAAAGCCCGGCTTTTTTGCAGTCAATATCGCCTCTTACTTGATGCAACAGGCCGATGGTGATTGTCGCGCCAAGGTTTGGCGCACTTATCAGGGCCGCGCCAGATTACGCAATCAACTGCCGCTGTCATCCGTTTTTGCCCTGAGACAAGAGCAAGCCAAGGCGCTCGGTTACCCGAGCTACAGTGATTTTATCCTCAGTTCTCAGTTGCTGAGCACGCCAAGCGATGTGGCCAAGTTTCTCGATGCCAGCACCCAAAAACTGGATTACGCCCCTTGGGATCTGGGCCGCGAGTTACAGCAGGCCCAGTCAACCAAAATGGTCGCGCTCAAAGGCTCTGAAGTACTAAAAGCCCTGTTTGACCATCTCAAACCGCTGGGATTAACCACAGAGCAGATTAACGACGACTGGCTCAGGGTGTATCACCATGGTCGGCTGCAGGGTGAACTTCTTATCAGCGAAGGCAAACACAACCGCCATAAAATGCTGCGCCGCGCCGTTGTCGGCCAACAAACCGGCCAGAGCGAGCTGGTGCTTAAGCCTCAGCAAGTGAAGCTCAAGGACTATCAGACCGCAGTTTCTTCCCTGAGCGCCGCAATAGCCCAACTCAGTGGCGGCGGCCGTTATTATCTCAACAACAGTCTGGAGTTGCCTCAGGATGGCGCCGGTGTGGGCAAAGCCTGGCTTGAGCGCTATCTGGCCGGCGCCTTTGCATTTTCACTCAAGCCGGCTCCCGGCTCTCGCGAACAACTGGCCGAAGAATACCAGCAGCAGCTCAAGGTGTTTCGTGCCAAAGTGGCCCTCGCCAGCTTTGAAGCCTTTGGCAACAGCCAATACCCACAGCTGCACAAGGCGTTTGAAGCCAGTTTTAATGGCTCCTGGCCCGAAGTCAGTGACTATAGCTACAGCTTTGGCGCCATCAGCGATCAGGGGCCGCTCTATTATCTTGGGCTCTGGCAACAGCAACTTGCCAAAGCCATAGATGTTCACACCCGGGGCTGCAACCCGGCGCAACTATTTGATCTCTTGCTGGTCAACGAATCAGCCCAACCTATGGCCGCCCGTTTGCAAAGCCTGTTTGGCGCTGCCGATGCGGCCACACTCATCCGGAGGATACGCGATGCCAATACTCAAGAGAACCGGTCAACTGACTCTTGCCCTCTGCCTGGGAGTGATGAGCAGTACGCTGGCCGCCAAGAGCCAGCCCAGCGCTGACGAGGTTTATCAACGCATTCAGCAGAATCTGGAGCAGCATCTCTACCAGCTGCCACCCAGGGTGCAGGGTCATTACGGGATCCGTCTCTATCGGATGACAGGTGACGAGCAGTACGCCAACGCCGCATTGGTGGATCTGTTTGCGGTTACTGAAGCGCAAAGCTTCTATGCCTGCCAACTGGACGACCCTGAATTTGTCAAAAGTGAATCGCTCAAGGCGATATCCCAACTGGGCAATGGCCCCCGGGCCAAGGCACGCAAAAAAGCGCTCAAACCCTTCCCCGAATTTCTGTTTTATACCGATGTGCTGCTGCGCTACGCCAGTCGCATAGATGAATTGGGATTTACCGGGCCCTGCCACGACAAGTTGCTCAAAGGGCTCAAGAGTACAGATCTGCAGCACGGCCTGACCGACGAAGCCATGATTGAAGCCTGGGCGGCGCAGCTGATCAATTATGTTTACTGGGCCAAGCAGCTTGGCGTTGGCGATTACCTGGAAGACTACAAGGCCGCCTTCAAACGTGTCTACCCTGATGCCGAGGATGACAAGCTCAGTAAGGCACAATATCGCAATAAGCTCTATGGCATGACTCACTTTATCTTCGCCGCCAGTGAATACTATCAGCACCCGGTTGATGCCAAGGAATTCGCCTGGATCCTCGACTACTTCGAAGCCAACCGCGAACGGATCCTCAGTGATGCCACCAACGACATTATTGCCGAAGTAGGAATAAGCTATCTGCTCGCCGGCAAGGGCAAAGATCATCCCATGGTGAAAGCCACCCAGGCGCACATAATCAACTCCTTCGATCCTGAAGTAGACTTTATTCGCTCCCCCAAAGGTAACCCGGCGCTGGCCCTGGGTGAACACCGTAATGTGCTGGCGATGATGCTGCTCAAATGGCCGGAAAAACTGCATAAAGGCCCCTATTTGAGTGAGCTCAAGGCGACCCGAAAATACCTGCCGATGCAGGTGACGCCACTCGAGTCGGTCAAACAGGCGACCGAGTCGACGAAAAAGGCTAAATAGTTTGAAAAACTGGCAGTTTCCACCCATGATAGGCCGAAATCTGACGAGTTTTTAGAAAATGAACAGACCCAAGTCCACATTGGAACAGTGGCGGATCCTGCAGGCCGTCGTCGACTTCGGTGGTTACGCCCAGGCCGCCGAGCAGCTCAACAAGAGCCAATCATCCCTCAACCATGCTGTGGCCAAGCTGCAGCATCAGTTGGGGATCCAACTCCTCGAAGTGCGTGGCCGCAAGGCCTATCTGACCGAATGCGGCGAAGTACTGCTTCGTCGCTCTCGTCACGTCACTCAGGCTGTGGGGGAGTTGGAGCAGCTCGCCAGCAATCTGGAACAGGGCTGGGAGCCGAGTCTGAGCATCGCCAGGGAGTTGGTCTACCCCATGGAAACCCTGACCGAGGCGCTGGCCGCCTTTCTGCCCCAGAGCCGCGGAACCCGGGTCACAGTGCGGGACACAGTGATCAGCGGCACCCAGGAGATGATCAAAAACCATCAGGTAGATATTGCGATTTGCGGTACCCCGCCCATGGGTTATATCTCTGAGCCCCTTTGCGATCTGGACTTCTACCTGCTCTGCCACCCTTCCCATCCGCTGGCGGCCCAAGTTGAAATTGAAGACGACAGAGTGCTGGCCCAACATCTGCAAATTGTGATCAAAGATACCGGCGTCAATAGTCAGCAGGAAATCGGCTGGCTCAAGGCCGAGCAGCGCTGGACCGTCAGCAACTTCCACGAAGCCAAGGTGATCCTGGCCAAAGGCATAGGTTTTTGCTGGATCCCGGCGCATCTGGTCAAGCAGGAGCTGGAAAATGGGCAATTGGTACGGCTCAGTCTCAAAGGCTCCAGCAGTCGCAAGATACTGCTCAGTCTGGTAGTGCCACAGAGAGACAAACAAGGCCCGGCCTGTAAGCTGCTGGAATCACTGATCCTGGCTCAGCATAAATCTGGCTCAGTATAAATCTGAGCTCATTATAAATAGTGAAAAACTGAGCAACTTCATATTTACCGATTATATAATTTCTAATTACGATAAAAACCAGTTGCTGTTAACAACTGGTTTTCTGTTATCAATAAATCATACCTTAAAAATCAGGCTATAACTTATAGTTTGCACCAAGGAAGAATGCACGTCCGGTAGTATCGTAATAACCGGCGCCATCATAAACATATGGGTTACGCGGCGGTGCAATATCGAACGCATTCTTCACACCGAAACGAAGAGAAAACGAATCAGTGAAGTCATAAGAACCCGTGAAGTCCCAAACTGTATACGACGGAATATCGTTATAGTTGTTGTTCTCAGGTTTCCAATCATTAGAAGCTACAGCAGAATGACGGTAGTTACTTCTCGCTTCAAGACTCAGTGCATCATATTCCCATGCAAGACTAAACATAGCCTTCCAGCGTGGATCAGTGTACTCACCAACATCAACCTGAAGATCTGCAGCAAATCCTGTAGGATTAGTTTCCCACTGTTCTAGATATGTTGCGATAACATGGATCTTGAAGTCACCAAAATTATCCGTTGGAATATCGTATATGGCTTCAATATCTACCCCCTTAACATCAAATGATGCCGAGTTAACGGGCGACTGTACGAAATCGATAATATCACCGGTAGATGCATCACGAGTAAAACGGCCACAGTAGACATTATCCAATGATTCAGAGTCGTAGCAATAACGTACTGCAGTACCGACATCAATATACTCAATAGCATCAGTAATCTCAAACGCCCAGTAATCAACGGTTAACGACAAACCTTCTATATAACTTGGGGTATAAATGGCGCCAATTGTGTAATCGTTAGAAGTTTCAGCTTTTAAATCTGGGTTACCAGCATTACTACCTGGGTGATTACTCAAGTACCACTCATCACTAGGGTTCCAACCTTGCGGTAATCCAACAGCTTGACAGTTTTTCTTACGATTAGCATTTGGACCTAATTCAACGTTGATAGCATCACATACATCGGTGAAACTTTCAAAAGTTTGCCCTGCTGGGTCAAACAATTCGCCAATATTGGGCGCCCGCACAGATTTTGACTTAGTCGCACGAATACGCAGATCTTTAATAGGAGCCCAGTTTAAGCCTATTTTCCACGCATCATCTTGGCCTGCCGTGCTGTAATCCATCCATCGATAAGCTAAATCAAGGTCTAAATCATGCGCAAGGAATGTATCTGACAATAATGGAATACTAAATTCAACGGCAAGCTCTGTAACATCATACTCACCTTTCATAGGGTTAGCCGTATTACCAAAAATAGTACCGTCGATAAGTGCTTGATCAGGTGTTGTTTCCGACTCTTCTTTACGATAATCGGCACTAAATGCTGCACTGATATATCCTGCTGGCAGCTCAAACATTGCACCATTAACGACTAAACCTGCTGTCGTTTGTGTAGTCTTCGCCGTGCGACCGGCACTGGTGCTAACCCAATCAATTGCTTCTTGGCTTGCCTGATTTTCACCAAATAGATTTAGCGGAATACATCCAGCAGCTTGTGCGTCAGGATCTCGACATACTATGCTACCATCAGCGGCGAAAACAGCGTCTTTAGCTTGGTCGTAACGATCGGCCCAAATTTCACCTCTCCAAACCGTTGTCTCATCTAGCTGACCTCGTTGGGCGTGGAAAGAGTAATCCCAGTTTTCACTGATAACACCTTCGATACCAACAAGTACACGCAGTGTTTCGCGATCTTGGTTATAAGTACGATTACCGAACTCTCTATCTATACGATAAAGGTTTAGGCTTGACATTCCTGTATCTGTCATCAACTGTCGTGCTTCATCAGTAAGGAAAGCGTTATCCGCATACAATCTATTGCTTGTATGGAAAACAGGTGTACTCTCGCCATTCGACTGATAATCTACATAAGTGATTTCAGAAAATAGTTTATGATTATCATTAATCTCATAATCAGTATTTAATGTGAACACTTTACGCTCAAGCGGCGTACGGATTTGTCCATAGTCTACAGGATCATAGCCTTCACAACTCGGTCCGCAGTAGTTACCATTGGTACCTGGACCATCAATCAAACCTTCTCCATAATCGAAGATTTTCATGTTTCCATCTTTATCAAAAGTATACTGTTGGCCATCATTAGCAAAAAATGTACCGGCCTCATTAATATAAGAAAGTGGTTTACGCCCATAATATGGAATTCGTGTAGGAGCACCTTCCGAAGTATCAGGATTATAAATACTACTTACAGGATTATTTAAAAAATCTCGGTCGGTAGGACGTAATTCTTTCTGCTTTGCATAGGTGAAATTGAAAACTGTTGAAAGTTTGTCATTAAGAAAATCGCCGCCAGCAGTAACGGAAAATTGGCTCTCTTCCCCACCACTCTGTTCTGGCTGCGTGTAAGAAGCATCAAGCTCCACACCTTGCACATCGTCACGCGTAATAATATTAATCACACCAGCGATTGCGTCTGATCCATAAACTGCAGAGGCACCTCCGGTAATGACCTCCATTCGAGCAACCATCGCGGTAGGAATGGTATTCAAATCAACCGCAGAATCGCCACTTGAGCCAGCCACAAAGCGACGACCATTAACCAAAACAAGTGTACGGTCACTACCTAAACCACGTAGGTTAGTCTTATTTAACCCGCTGGCAAAAATAGTATTATTAGAAGTTTCTGGTGAAATACCAACTGTTGATGATGGCAGTTTGTTCAAGATATCAGCAACGTTAGTGATACCCATCTCCATCATTTGCGCACCCGTAATTACTGTAATTGGCGTTGGAGATAACTCACCGATACGCTTAATTTTTGACCCAGTAACTTCGATACGTTCTATTTGTTGTTCTTCTTCTGCATAAACACCAGGGCTTGCTAACAAAGCCACGCCAGAAGAGGCAAACAAGGCCACTCTTATTGCGTTTGATACATTACTTATTGCTGTCATATTCTTCATTCCATTAGATTATTGTCACTCGAATTTCTTAATCACATCGAGTTCTCAAACATAACCACATCAAGGGGTTAACCTGACAGAAACAAAGTTACTACAATGTGACAAATAGTCAACAATAAACGCGTATGAAAAACATCCTTCGTCCAAAACCAGCACTACCAGCACTAACCGGTAGTCCCTCTGAAAAGAACAGCAACCACAATAGATATATCAAATATGTAAGGGTTGAAGGAGCTAAGGGTGTTTGCGACGGCCGGTAAGGCTGTTGGACTCAAAGGTAAATTCAAAGCGCGAAGCGCTAACGACTCTCATCCCGAATGCGCTGCGCCTGTTGCTGCTCAGCGGCTATCACATCGGCAACTGAACCCGACTCAAGCTGCAACTCGGCCTTGGGTGGACTGAAAGCCTGTTCATTCAAGGCATTTGACTGCTGTGCTATGGCGCCCATCAGACGAGACAGGCCTATGGGAAAGTTTGCAGAGTCGCCAGCCTTGGTATCAAAGGAAGGCGCGGACTTTTCAGCGGCCGAATCTGCGGCTCCCAACAGGTTTTGACTCAGCTCAGGCTTTGGTGCGGCGGCAAGTCTCTGGGTTCCGGCCTCTTCTCTTGCCTGGTTATATTTACGCATCGCCTCGGCGGCGACCCGGATATCGGCCATGGAGGGATCGACAGGTGCCATCGCCGCCGCATAGACCTGTTTCATTTTCGCCATGGTCGCCAGCGGATCGCCGTTCACTACAGAGACATCTATCTGAACTTCACCTTCAACCGCGTAACGTTTGCCATCGGGTCCTTTCTCGAATTCAAATGCCGGTTGTCCGGCATGGATCCCGCCTACCGCGGCATGAGCCTGTTCATGGGAGCGCACCTGGGTATCACGCTTCATCAGGGAGTCGATTTCCCGTTCAAGCGCCTGTTGCTCACGACTCTCACGGTTCTGCTGCTGTTTCTGTTGCGCCTCATCCGGCTTGGGTTCGGCTGCGCTTGTCGTATTCGGCTCCCCGGTTGACTGGCGAGCCGCCCCGTCGTCCCCTTCTTTTACTTCGCTGCCAGCCTGGCTCGAAGAGCTGCCAGAAGTGTTGTCAAAATCCTGCTCTGCCCCACTCATAGAGTTGGCGGAAGTATTTGTGCCATTAAAAGCGGGAACCTCAGGTGCTTCTCCCGCTAAAGTTACTGGTATCGCAGGGCCGCCGACAATGTCAGCCCCTTGGCCGAAAAAGGCAGATGCTTGAGCCGATGTCCCCGCGAGCGGCATCGATGCTTGAACCTCTCCATGCCAATGGCCGGAGCTGGACAAGGCCGCGGCCCCCAGGGCTCCTTTAGTCAAACTGACCAGTGCTTCCCGCGGCGGCTTTACGGTTTGTGGCGCTGAATGTTGTGCAGCTGAACCTTGGTGCGGGCTCGAATGGACTGAGCTTGAATTGACTGAACTTGGATTAGCTGAACTTGTATTGACTGAGCTTTGATTTCCCGAGCTCAGGTTTATTGGGCTCGGGTTTATTGAGCTGGGCTTTACGCCACTTATCTGAGAGGGATTTTGAGTGGCGGAGATTTTACCGGCAGGGTTGGCGCTGAGAGGCGATTGGTTTATAGAGCTGCCACTGCTTAAGTTGGCAATTGACGAGCTTGGCCGCCGGGACACGGCTGTTGCCGTCAGCCCCGCGCCGGCCAGCGCGCCAACCATATATTACACCTCGATATCTATGATACTGCCCAAGGTGTCGGATGCGCGTTCAATCACCTCTACTGAAGCTTGCCCCTGGGCCTTGGATTCCAATGCCGATACCAATGCCGAGGTTTTATCTGCCTCCTCAACCGGGCGGGTCGAATCGGCCTGCTGCGCAGGTGTCGGGCGGGCGATATCCACTGTTGCCTGAGTCAGGCCGGACTGGGCGCTTTGCAGCCCTTGAACTCCCGCCGAAAAAGCCGATGGAATTTGCATGATTGCCCCTTGTCTGTATTGGACTGTGGATTTTCGTTCTGTGGTTAAAATCAGTTGCTACCATTTCAGCCACAGCTTTGAACAATTATTGGCCAATTCAGTGCAAATGTACAGCCCGAAAGGTTCATGCACCTTGATGGGTTACCGCAAAAGAGGCGCCTGTGAGCCAACTCGCGTCCCAATCTTTCCAGACAGGTTGCATGCCTTGTGCTCGAATGGCGCTGACCACCTCAGGGACGGTGCGCTCATCACTTATCTGGAACTGATCCAGCTGCAACTTGGGATTGCTATACCCTCCTGGCTCTGTTGAGCTGGCGGCACTCACATGGGTGATCCCAAGGGGCAATAGATTGTCCCTGAGTGAGGCGCTCTCCCGGGTAGAGAGACTCAACTCCAGCGCCGGGCTGAACAAGCGCATGGCGCAGATAAGCTGCACCAATCCGGCATCATCCAGAGTCACCGCCGGCGTTACTCCGCCAACGCAGGGCCTGAGCCTTGGCAGCGACACGCTGAAGCGGCTACGCCAGTACTTTTGCTGTAGATGGTCCAGATGCAATCCCATCAGTGCCGAGTCCAGGCGCCAATCATCCAGCCCGAGCAAAACCCCCAGGCCTATCTTGTCGACCCCGGCCCTGGCGGCCCTGTCCGGTGTATTGAGCCTGAAACCAAAGTCCTTTTTATTGCCTCTGAGATGATGGCGGTCATAGGTGGCGGGCTGATAGGTCTCCTGATATACCATCACGGCATCCAGTCCCTCATCAACCAGTCGCCGATAGCCCGCTTCGGTGAGGGGCTGCACTTCAATCGCCAGATAGCTGAAGTCCTGCTTGAGCCTCAAAAGCGCCTTGGCAAAATAATCCAGCCCTACCTTGGTTTCATGTTCGCCGGAAACCAGCAACACAGAATCAAAGCCGCGCTGCTTGAGAATGGCAATTTCAGCATCCAGTTCGGCCTGGCTTAGGGTCTTGCGGCGAATTTTATTGCTCATGCTGAAACCGCAGTAGTCGCAATCATTGGCGCATAGATTGGAAACATAGAGCGGCGCATAGAGACCTATGTTGGCGCCGAACTTCTTGCGGGTGAGCGCAGCAGAGAGCTGCGCCATAGGCTCGAGAAATTCCCGGGCCGCCGGTGACAAGAGAATGGGCAAGGCCGAGGGATTGTGCGCTATCGTCTCGGGCCGCGCCAGACAGCGCTCCACCTCGGCGGCGCTGACACTGGCAATAGCAAGGCGCAGTAGATCTCTGTCGATAGCGGTAAAACGCTCGAGAAAATCAGCCATGGTTGTCTCCCAGATTGAGAAACCCGGTCAGCGGACTGGTGTTTTGGGCTCGATTGCTGATGGTCCCGAGTCCGGCAAGATAGGCCGCTCGCCCGGCGCGCACCGCATCTTTGAAGCAGCCCGCCATGGTCACGGGATCCAAGCTGGAGGCGATGGCAGTATTAACCAGCACGGCATCGGCGCCCAACTCCATCGCCCGCATCGCCTGAGACGGCGCGCCGATCCCGGCATCCACCACCACAGGCACATTGGCCTGCTCTATGATGATCTTCAAAAAGGGTTCTGTGGCCAGCCCCTGATTGGAACCTATGGGACTGCCAAGCGGCATCACGGCGGCGCAGCCGACCTCTTCGAGGCGCAAGCACAGCACGGGATCGGCATGCACATAAGGCAGTACGGTAAAACCTTCGGTGCACAAGACCCGGGCCGCTTCCAGTGTTTCTACCGGATCCGGCAATAGATAACGGGGATCCGGGTGGATCTCCAGCTTCAATAGTTGAGTGCCCAGCATCTCCCGCGCCAGCTCGGCGGCAAAAATCGCCTCCCTGACATTGCGGGCCCCGGCAGTATTGGGCAGCAGCTGCACGCCGCGCTCTTTGAGCGGTGCCAGCAATTCATCACTGCCCAGGTTAAAATCGAGCCGCTTCATCGCCACAGTAACCAACTCGGCGCCGCTGGCCACGAGCGAGCGTTGCATCAGCTCTGCCGAAGTAAACTTGCCGGTGCCGCCAAATAGCCTGGATTGAAACTCAAACTCGCCAATTTGCAACATATCAACCTCCGGCAACGGCGGAAAACAGCTCGAGACTGTCTCCGCTTTGACATTCAAGCATTGGCCACTGAGATCTGGGCACTACGGCGCCATTACGCACCAGCGCCACTCTGCCAGGCGCTATATCACACCACTTGAGCAGCTGTAACAGCGTCATAGCCTCAGGCAACTCTTTGACTTGATTGTTTATCTTAATTTGCATCGCAATTCTCCTCACGGCTAAGCTCAGAGCGCCCTTTCATAAATTGGGCTTCGGTTTGAAGTTCAGCCTGAGTGTGGGTTTGACAGCAAAGACATGCCGGGTCGGCGCAAAGCGCAGCCTCACGTACGCTTAACGTTCGGCAATCCAAGCTGATGAGTCGTCCCAGGGTGCTGCGCTCTCCAAGCAGAGTATTGATGGCTGCCAGCGACTGCATCGCCGCCAGGGTTTGCACCGCAGGACCCAGCACCCCCATGTCGCGGCAGCGCCCCAAGCCTGTGCTGTCTCGCGGGAACAGGCATTCATAACAGCCCGCCTCGGGATTAAGCCAAGGGGCGGTATGACACAGCAGGCCGGAATCGGCGCTGATCGCCGCCGCAATCAACTCTTTGCCCAGCTTCACACAGGCTTGATTAAGGTTATGACGGCAAAGGAAATTGTCGCTGGCATCCAATACCAGTGACGCCTCACGAATAAGCTCCGCGCTCTTGGGGCCAAATAGCTTGGGCTCAATCTCAATCAGGCAGTTTGGATAATCGCGCCCCAGCTTTTCCTTGGCCACGTCGACCTTCAAACGGCCAATATCCTGCTCGTTGTAGAGCAGTTGCCTCGGCAGATTACCCAGCTCGACAATATCGGGATCGATAAGAATGAGACGCCCTACTCCGGCGGCGGCCAAAGAGTGCGCCAAATGATGACCAAGGCCTCCGAGCCCCACTATGGCGACCGTCTTTGCCCGTAAGGCGAGCTGCCCCGCTTCTGAGACTCTGGGCAGCAGTAACTGGCTACCGTAACGGATAAAGTCGCGATCGCTCAGCCCGGCACAGTCCTGAACTCCGGCACAGTCCTGAACTCCGGTACAGTCCTGAACCCCGACATCGTCCTGAAGCCCGGCATTTTGTTGAGCATAGCTAATCCCGCTTGCAATCGTGGCTGCTCGCCCTAACCAGCTTTGTGTCAGGCGCCTGAAGGCCGTTACCGGTTCGGCGGCCTCGGTAATGGCCCGCACCACGGCGACATTGGCCACTCCGGTATGCTTGACGGCATCAAGGTTATGCTCGCCAATGCCGCCAATGGCGACCGTCGGCAGCAAGGAGCCGAAAGTTTCGCTGTAGGCGCCAAGGCGCGCCAGTCCCTGGGGCAGAGATGGCATTACTTTGGTCGTGGTGGCAAAGATATGTCCGAGGGCCAGATAACTGGGCCTGTGGCGCAATGCAAGCAACGCCTCGAAATAACCATGACTGGATAACCCCAGCGCCAGACCGGCCCCTTGGATGGCCTCAAGGGATGCCTGGCTGAGATCCTCCTGGCCCAAATGCACGCCAAAGGCGCCGTGGGCAATGGCCAGTTGCCAGTGATCATTGATAAATACCCGCGCCTGATATTGGCGCCCGAGCGCGATAGCACGAATGATCGCCTGCTCGGCGCTCGAACCTGGCTGTACTTCCCCCTTGAGCCGCAATTGAATGGTGCGGCAACCTGCCTTGAGCAAGGCTTCCAGTAATTCGACATCGGCCACGACCGGATAGATACCCAGATTATGGGGCAGCGTTTTAAAGTCTTCAGCACTAACGCCTTTAACACCAACACCTCTAGCACTAACAGCATCAGCAGAGGTTGGTGCTGCAAGCCAAGGGGCGCCAAGCACCTGGGCTGGGTTGGCCCAGGGATAATCCTCCAGCGGCCAGATGACAGGCATAAGCCCGGCGGCCAGACAAACCCCGGGGCGACCTAAGGGCCCGGGACCAGTGCCTACCCGATAACTCTGCGCCAAGGCGCCATTGATATAGGCCTTGGCCAGGATCAGGGCATCGGGCAAGATCCAGTCGTGGGCCAAAAATGCCGCTATGGCACTGGATAGCGTGCAACCGCTGCCATGGTTGTTGCTGGATGCTTGTCTTGGGCTCGCCAACACAAACCCCTGCCGTTGATGCAACCCGGAGCTGTGAGGCAAGTCTTTAAAAAGCAATAAGTCTTCTGCCAGACCGCGCGCGATCCCCGCCTCGAAATCCCCCCCCTTGGCCAAGAGATGACAAGGCAGTTCGTTTGCCAGGCAAGTTGCCGCGTCTTGCCAGGAAGGAAAGTCATGAATATCGCTGCGACTCAGCAACGCCAGCTCGTGAATATTCGGTGTCAGCACAGTGGAGAGCGCCGCCAGCGGCCGGTAATCCAGCCGCGCTGCGCCCGTTGCAGTGCTCTTTGAGAGTGCATCGCCGCAACTGGCGACCATGACAGGGTCGACCACCAAAGGAACATCAGGCAGGTGCCGAGCCAACCAGTCACAAAGCAACTGCAGCTGCGCTTGATTGGCTAGCAAGCCGATTTTTATCGCCTTGGGCGGCAAGTCACCGAGCAGAGCATTGAGCTGCGCCAGCAACATCTCCTCGCTCACCGCCTCGGTTAGCGTCACTGCCACACTGCTCTGGGCGGTCAAAGTGGTGATGACAGAGCAGCCATGACAGCCAAGATTACTGAAGGTGGCCAGATCGGCCTGGATACCGGCGCCGCCGCCACTGTCTGAGCCGGCTATGCTCCAGACTATCGGCCTTTTATCAGCCGCCATTTCAGGCTTCCTCTTCATAGCGTGCAGCCTCTGGCTCGGGCTTGGACTTGGGTTTGGGATTGGACTCGGACAAGGACTTTTCGCTTGCTGTAGCCGGATGATACAGGGCGCTGCCACCGGCCTTGAACTGCGCCGACATCCGCGCCATCCCCGCCTCGGCATCCAGTACTTCCAGCGGCTGTGCCATCAGTTCTTCTGCCTGCACTGGCTCGGTTTGGCGCTCTGCCGAGTCTGTCCCTGACGAATCCCCCGAAGCCACCTGAGACGTAACCAAAGACGCTGCATAGTCGCGTACATCCTGGGTAATTTTCATCGAGCAGAACTTGGGGCCGCACATGGAGCAAAAATGCGCCACCTTGGCAGACTCCTGAGGCAGGGATTCATCGTGGAACGCCCGGGCGGTATCGGGATCCAACCCCAGGTTGTATTGATCTTCCCAGCGAAACTCGAATCTGGCCTTGGACAACGCATTGTCGCGCAGCTGGGCGCCTGGATGTCCCTTGGCGACATCGGCGGCATGTGCCGCAATTTTGTATGCAATAAGCCCTTGTTTAACGTCTTCCTTGTTGGGCAAACCCAGATGCTCCTTGGGGGTCACATAACAGAGCATGGCGCAGCCGTACCAGGCAATCATCGCCGCGCCTATGCCAGAGGTGAAATGATCATAGCCGGGCGCAATATCCGTGGTCTGGGGCCCCAAGGTGTAGAAAGGCGCCTCATCACAGTACTCAAGCTGCTTGTCCATATTCTCCTTGATCAGCTGCATCGGAATATGGCCCGGCCCTTCGATAATGGTCTGCACATCGTATTCCCAGGCGATTTTCACCAGCTCACCCAAGGTTTCCAGCTCGGCAAACTGAGCCTCGTCGTTGGCATCGGCAATCGAGCCGGGGCGCATGCCGTCACCGAGCGACAGAGACACATCATAGGCGGCGCAAAGCGCACAGATGTCGCGGAAATGGCTGTAGAGGAAGTTTTCCTTATGATGGCTCAGGCACCACTTGGCCATAATGGAGCCGCCGCGGGATACCATACCTGTCACCCGATTGGCCGTCATGGGCACATAGCGCAGCAATACCCCGGCATGAATAGTGAAGTAATCCACCCCTTGTTCGGCCTGCTCTATCAGGGTGTCGCGAAACACTTCCCAACTGAGATCTTCGGCAATGCCGTTGACCTTTTCCAGCGCCTGATAGATGGGCACGGTACCTATGGGCACAGGCGAGTTGCGCACTATCCATTCGCGGGTTTCGTGGATATAACGGCCGGTGGACAGATCCATCACCGTATCGGCGCCCCAACGGGTAGCCCACACCAGTTTTTCCACCTCTTCCTCGATGGAAGAGGTCACCGCCGAATTACCGATATTGGCGTTGACCTTCACCAAAAAGTTACGGCCGATAATCATAGGCTCGGCTTCCGGATGGTTGATGTTGGCGGGAATAATGGCGCGGCCACGGGCCACTTCGCTGCAAACAAACTCAGGGGTTATCGGCGTGGCAACTATAGCGCCAAAGGCTTCTCCTTTGGCCTTGCGGGCCAGCTGCGGATCTTTGGCAAGCGCTTCGTTGGCCCGGGCCATATTTTCACGAATGGCGATATATTCCATTTCAGGAGTGATAATGCCGGCGCGGGCGTAATGCAATTGGGTCACCCGCTTACCCGGCTTGGCCCGGCGCGGTTTGGGCAAAGCGTCGAATCTCAAATGATCCAGCCCTTCATCCGCCAGCCGCTGCTGGGTAAAACTGGAGCTGGCCGAAGTCAGCTCTTGCGTATCATCACGCTCTAGGATCCAGCCCTGGCGCAATTTATCCAGGCCCTGGCGCACATTGATAGCCGCGTTGGGATCTGAATAAGGGCCGGCACAATCATAAACACGTACGGTGGGATTGGGTTCAAATTGCTCGCTGCCATCTTGGGTTGGTATTCGGGTGTCTGTCTGCCTGATTTGGCGCATGGCTACCTGAATATCGGCCCGGGAGCCCTGAACAAACAGCTTCTGTGAATTGGGATGCTGCAAGGGTTTAAGGTTATCGATAAAGGCCTGGGCGGCCTCACGGGTTTGACGACGATTGGATTGACGATTTGACATAAGCAAGCTCACTCTTTTGGAAAATGAAATTGCTTGTCAGGAGAGTTGAATAATAAGCGGCGCGAGCTGACTGGTTAAACTCCTTGATTTGGAGTCCTCCTCCGGCGGTGTTGGCAGACTGACCTCGTGGTTTCAGGTCAGTTCAATGTCCGCTTGAGAAGCCAGATATCGCCTCGGCTCTTTAAAGCCTTTGGCATAGATTTTTGCTCGCAGTGGCTGCGGTAATGCTGCAGCTGAATGCTTGTTTCCTTCGCAGGTGCTAGCCTGATCAGGTTCAACGGATCCCGAATAAACGGTCTCAGCCCATAGGGCACTCCGACAAGATTGCTGCCGAGTATAAGCACAAGCCGAAGCGGGAAACAAGCCCAATGACAAAACGAGCCACAGGATTGAATCACTTAAAATCACAATTTAATCATTTGAATTAAATTATAGTATTATCAGCAGTTAAAAAATAAATTGATTTCAAATCAAATAAATTGATTGCAAAATTCACTTACCAAGCCGCTTTAGACGGCTGGCCACCGCCTCCTTGAGTGCTTTTTCCATCTCTGTCTGACCGCACTTAAATGGAAACCCCAAGTTTTCGGCATAGGGATTGAGCGGAGTCGGCACCTTGACGACCCGATAGCAGGTATCACCATCCTTGACGATACGGTTGGGGTCGAGCGGCAGATCCAGACTGGCCACTTTATTGAAATCGTCGGCGTCATTGACCCAAAGCACCTCCATCTCCCCATCCATTTCACTGAGGCTCTTACGTCCCGTAGCCTTATCCGCATATTGCTGTGATAGCTGCTGCAGCGCCTGCTGTTGAGAGTGTTGCAATACTTTTCGGGCAGACTTTAATGCGCTTGAACTGAAGTCCAGCTGAGCTTGCTCTGCCGGCTGTGGTCTAAAGTCATTTGCTCGCTCGGGCGCAGGTACGGCTGCATTTTTTGTTTCTTCAATGACTCTACCAGTAGGCTTAACGCTTTGAGCCCGAGTCTTGGGGATACTTTGCTCTTTCTGGTCTTGAACAGCCACTTGTTCAGTCTCTTGCGCTGACTCTTCGGCGGCCTGTTTTCGTGGCTCAGTGTTTTGTTGCTCGTTTTTTTGTGGCTCAGAACGGTTGCTTGAGTCAGCTTTTTTAACCTCTATCGCTTCCTTGGGCTGGGTTATTGCTTCTTCCTCCAAGGCTTTCGGCACTGGCGTTGACGGTTTGGGGCTGGGCTGACTGAAATACAGATAGGATTGCAGCGCCTTGGGTTTGGCAGGCTCAGTCACCTCTCTTTGCCATTCGGCCTGCTGCCAAAACCAGGATAACCCCAGCAATAGTACTAAGTGCGCGGCTCCCGCCGCGGTCCAACTGCTGAAGACGTTGCCCTTTGCCTCACCATCCCCCTGCTCTGCTTTTTTAGCCATGCCAACTTGCGCCAGGCATTGGGGTTGAAACCCAAGCTGTTGACTAAAAGGCGATTGGGCAAAGGAAGGGGCTATCGAATGTGATTGAGAATGGCTTGGTTTGCAGGAACAGGGATTAATGATTTCATCCAGACCAAGCTCAAAGGCAGCATCCCTACCCGGGATGCTAAAGCTCAGGCTTGCCATTGCCGCCGAGCTTTCGTCTCGGCTGGCAATAAACTTTTCTGGAAGATAAGGCATAATCCGCTGATTTATCCGTCGCTGAATGTAAACTCAGTGTTAGAGGAAAACCCTCGGCAAAAAGTTCATTCCCTTGTTTGAAAAGCAATTTACGCTACAAGCTCAAATCGACGGCTTCAAGCAAAACAAGTAAAACCCTTGTCGAATAAGACTGACGGAATTCTCTGAACAAAATAACTGTAAAAAGCGACTTGGAAGCCGGGCAACGAGTTGTTAAGGTGCCACATTAGACGTTTGCAAAAAATGCAGACGATACGGTTCAAGGAATAAATCCATCTCAGCGAACACTTGTACACTTTTATCTAGCCATGGCGCTACGGCGCTGTTAGACTCACTTTCAATGAGGTCGAACCAGAGAGTCAATCATGTCCAACAGCAAAGCCCCTGCAGCCGAAGCCCAGTTCAATGGCCAGTTTTCCGCTGGATACAGTCTGAATGAAGAGATAGCCAATGCCGTCAGCCATGGTTTGGGGGTGATTGCCGGCATTCTGGGATTGGTGCTGATGTTGCTCAAGGGCTGGCATTCGCTGGACGCTATTCAGTTAACAGGTGTAACCATCTATGGCAGCAGTATTATCCTGCTGTTCCTCTGCTCGACCCTGTATCACAGCATTCCTCACCCTGTGTGGAAACGGCGCCTCAAGATGCTGGATCACTGCGCCATCTATCTGTTGATCGCCGGAACCTATACCCCGCTGATGTTAATTACTTTGGCCGATGCCCAGGAAGAATGGGTGCTGATGGCCATCTGGTCGTTGGCACTGGGGGGAATAGTGTTCAAGAGCTGCTTTATTCACAGATTCAAGGCGCTGAGCCTGGTGCTGTATCTGGCCATGGGCTGGCTCTGCGTCGCCGTGTTGCCTGAGCTTATCGATAACCTGTCAACTGCCGGGTTCAACTTGCTGTTGGCCGGGGGGCTGAGCTACAGCTTGGGGGTGATCTTCTACGCTACCAAGGCGATCCCTTTCAATCATGCCATCTGGCACCTGTTTGTGTTGGGCGGCGCCGTTTGCCATTTCCTGTGTGTTTATCTGACGGTGATCTAACGCAGGCGGATAGACTTAACTCAGCGCCGCCGTAGAGAGACGGCTTCCGGCTTGCTGTGCTAACTCTAGTGCAGCTAAGCCGGAGCTCTTATCTCAGCCTGCCATTGATTAAACTCACTGAGTAACCGCCTGGCGGCGATACTATAGTCTCCCCCCAAGTCTTGCCAAACAGCCGCAATACATTCCAAGGTACATAACCCGCCCTGGCGCTGATTGCGCCGTAAGCGAAACGCCGAGCCCTGCTCTGCTTGCAGTTCGACTCTGGCAAGCGACTGCAGATAAGGGCTTTGGCGATACATCTTGCCGGCCTCCTGCCAGGTTGCATCGAGTATGACCAGCGAATTTAGCGGCTTCCCTATTTTCAGAGCAGTTTTCTGAGCGGTTTCCTGAGCAGCGTCTTGAGGCAATGTTGCGCCATGAGCCGGGCTTTGGTTTAGCTTTGAACTTTGGTTTGGAGTTGGGTTTGGGCTTTGGCTTAAGTTTGGGCTTTCATTTGCAGCTTGAGTTCACGAAATACTTTCTTCGGAAGTATTTTCTTCGATTTGCGGATAGAGTAAGGCAGTTCGCCCCAAAGACAAGTGCTCCATTAACCAAGCATCCGGGGCTTTACGCGCCCACAGTACCCGCTTACAGAGAGTCGGATAAGCATTAAGCGCCAGGGTGGCTGTATTACTGGCTCGATTCAGCTCTCTTTCATGGGTCAGCAGGATTATTTTCACAGGCAACAGCAGCTTAAAATGGGTTATCGGCTAATGGAAATCCCGCGAGTTTACCACCAGCGCGTGCATACTGCCCGAGATATCCTCCAGCCGACCGGCCAGCAGATGCAATACGCCGGACGAGAATTCCACGACCCCACTCACCTTGAGGATCCTGGCGCTCAAATAAGCCTGTCGCTGGGCCCTTGCCGTATCACTCCATACCACCAGGTTAACATTGCCGGTTTCATCTTCGAGGGTGATGAAGGTAACACCACTGGCAGTCCCAGGCCTTTGCCTGCCGACCACCAGCCCGGCCACAGTCACATTCTGACCATGACGACACTGCCACAAAGAGGCGGCGCTGTGACACTTGCCGAGTAACCCCTGCTCTCTGAGCAGTGCCAGAGGATGGCGCCCCAGAGTTAGCCCGGTACAGGCGTAGTCAGCCAGCAAGGCATCGACTTCGGTGACCTCAGGCAAGGCGGTTTCAAGGCGAAAATCGGCCTCGTCCGGCTGCTCAAACAAAGGCAAACTCTGCTGACGGGCGGCCAACTGCCACCTGATCTGATGGCGATCGCCCCCCAGGGTAGCAAAGGCATTGGCGCTGGCAAGCGCCTCCTGCTCACGCCTTGGCAGTGCCAGAGCCGCCAACTGCGATAAGTGAGTAAAGCCCTCGCCCCGACCCGCTACTATCTTGACGGCGCTGTGCTCGGATAATCCCTTGACCAACCTGAACCCGAGGCGCAATGCCAAGGAGCCATCGGTTTGTCGCTCCAGTGTGCTGTGCCACTGACTGAGGTTGATGCAAACCGGCAATACCAGGCCGCCATGATGACGAAGATCCTGAATAAGCTGTGATGGGCTGTAAAAGCCCATGGGTTGACTGTTGAGCAAGGCGCAGCAAAACGCCACCGGGTAATAGTGTTTGAGAAATGCCGAAACATAGGCCAGGAGCGCAAAGCTGGCCGAATGAGACTCGGGAAAACCATATTCGCCGAAGCCGCGGATCTGGTTGAATATCTGCCTGGCAAAGGTGTCACTGTAGCCTCGGGCCGTCATCCCCTGAAGCAGCTTGTGTTCAAATTGCTCCAGCTCGCCACTGCGTTTCCAACTGGCCATGGCGCGGCGCAATTGATCGGCTTCCCCGCCACTGAAACCGGCGGCGACCATGGCCAATTGGATCACCTGCTCCTGAAAAATGGGCACCCCCATAGTGCGTGACAACACGCCTTCCACCTCGGCCGAAGGAAAAGTAACCGGCTCGATTTTATCGCGGCGGCGCAGAAAGGGATGCACCATGTCTCCTTGAATTGGACCCGGGCGCACTATGGCTATCTGTATTACCAGATCGTAATAACAGGCGGGTTTGAGCCTTGGCAGCATGCTGGTCTGGGCGCGCGATTCCACCTGAAACACCCCCATACTGTCGCCCTGCTGCAACATATGATAGACGGCCGGATCTTCCCAGCGAATATCCGACATGGCAAAGGGACGAATGTGACGGGAGATCAACTCGAAACATTTGCGGATCGCGGTCAGCATTCCCAACGCCAATACATCGACCTTTAACAGCCCCAGACTCTCGAGATCATCCTTGTCCCATTGGATCACAGTGCGCTTGGCCATGGCGGCATTCTCTACCGGCACCAGCTCGGCCAATGGCCCGGCCGAAATCACAAAGCCGCCGACATGTTGCGACAAGTGCCTTGGAAAACCCATCAGGGTCTCCACCAGCGGCAACAACCACTGCCCCAAACCTTGTTGTGGCAACAGCTTGCCTTGTTGCAACTGCTGCTGCCAAGGCACTTGCGGATCGCGGCGATCGACAGCGCCTATCAGCTCATCCAGCCGTTGCTCGCTGAGCCCCAGAGCCTTACCAACATCTTTCATGGCACTCTTGAAACGATAAGTGATCACACTGGCGGCCAGGGCTGCACGCTCACGGCCATATTTTTGGTAGATATACTGGATCACCTCTTCGCGGCGTTCATGTTCAAAATCGACATCGATGTCCGGCGGCTCATGGCGCTCCTTGGAAATAAAACGCTCAAACAGCATGTTGACCTTGGTAGGATCCACCTCGGTGATCCCGAGGCAATAACAGACCACAGAGTTGGCGGCCGAGCCTCGTCCCTGATGCAGTATCCCTTGCCTGGTGGCAAAACAGACCAGATCATAGATGGTCAGGAAAAAGTATTCGTAATTGAGCTCGGCAATCAGCTTGAGCTCGCGCCGATACTGAGTCTGCACTTCAGGTGTTATCGCCTCGCCAAAACGCCTGCGGGCGCCCTTTTCCACCTCCTGCGCCAGATATTCACTGGCGCTTAGGCCGCTTGGCACCAACTCGGCCGGGTACTCATACTTGAGTTCATCCAAGTTGAAATGGCACCGGGACGCCAGCTCACAACTCCTTGCCAACCAGGCTTGGGGATGACGCCTGGTCATAGTTGTTATCGGCTTAAGCGCCATCTCGGCATTGCCTGATAACAGCTCGCCGGCCATGGGCACGGCGCGGCCATGGCGGATACAGCTGAGCACATCGTGCAGCCTTTGCCGCTCGGCAAGATGCATCTGCACATTACCGGCGGCGACACAGGGAAGTAAAAAACGACTCGACAGCGCCTCACAGGCCTCGAGATACCAAGCCTCTCCGGGTTGCAATTGCCGCTCAATCAAGAGATAAAGCGGCAGTGAAAACGCGGCTTTGACCCGTGTCGCCAGGATATTCAATTGTGCCAGACTCCGCTGCTGCAGCTGCGTCAACCAAGGAGTTTGCTGACTTGGGCTTTGGTGCTCAGTGCTTTGCAAGTCGGCTTGCGCCAGTAAGTCGCTCACTGATGGCGGTCGCCACAGGCAAAAGCAGCCGCGGTCAATGGCCGCAAAATCATCCAGGGTTAACCGATACTTACCCTTATCGGCCCGGCGCCGCCCCCGGGTTATCAGAGTGCTTATAAGACCATAGCCCCGGCGATTTCTTGCCAACAGTACCAGGCAGCCTTCCGGCAGGTGGAATTCGGCGCCGACAATCAGCTTGATACCGCTTTGTTTGGCGGCCCCATGCGCCTTGACCACACCCGCCAGAGAGCACTCGTCGGTAATGGCGATGGCCTCATAGCCCAGTTTGGCGGCCTGCTGCACCAATTCATCCGGGTGGGAAGCCCCGCGCAAAAAGCTGTAATTGGAAATAGCATGCAATTCGGCGTACATCAGCTGAACCAAGCGTGCAGAAAGAGCCCATTAGCGGTGCGGAACAGCCAACACAGACCGCCGCTCTCCTTATGATGGGCAAGAAAATAATCCCGGCAGGGAAAAGGCCCTGAATGCCAGGGGCTCTGTAACCTTTCCGGCCCTCTAAGCAGCTCTACGGCTTCAGGAGCAATGGCTTGCGGCTCTTGCAGCAGCCAAAGAGGCCGCAGTGCCAGCGACGGCTGAACGGGCGGTCTTGCCGGTGGCGGCCAACGAGTCAGGGGAGCCGCAGTGCTGGCCAGTTCAGGCATGGGATCGGCCGCCAACACCAAAGAGCGCACCTTATGGCTACCTAACCTGGCCTGTAATCTGGCGAGTAATTGATTGGCATCCTGCTGCAGCCCTTCTCTGGACTCAGTCAACTCTCGACTACCCAGCTGCTGCGACACAAACTGCCTGGCTCGCAGCTCAATATCGACGACCGGGCTCGGCAGTTGCAACCCTTCCAGCTGTAAGCGGCAGAGCTGAGATAGTCCCTGCAGTTGATATTCCCCGAAGGGATAGTTGAGTGTCAGTTGCAGCGCCCGCGTCTCTGGCTCGCGAAACTTCAGCCACAGCTCCAACTGTTGCACAGCCAACTGCCTGATCCGCAAATAGGTTGCCAATTCCCCCAGCAGCTTTTGCAATGGAAACAGCAATCCCTGAACCCACTCAACATCATGCAGCAAGGTCAACCTGGCCTGAAACTGTTCGGGTAACTCATATCCCTTGCGGCAACAGGGCAAACGCCCCTGGATTTGTGCCAGAAGCTGCAGCAAACCTTGACCAAAGCGCCGCCCCAACTCGGCAAGGGGTAAGGCATCAAGCATGGCTAGAGTCGTCAGCCCAAGCGCGCCGAGCCGTTGCCGTTCCTCTTGGGTTAATGGCAGCAAATCCAGTGGCAAGTCTGGCGGTAAGCCGTGATGCACCTTGAGGCGCCCGGCTTTTTCAGCTGTGGGTGAGCTCATGAAGATAGCTGATACCGCGCTGATGCCGACGTGAGTATGCCGCGCCAATATCGCCGCATCCAGCGGTCTGTGTGCCAGCACCAATGAGCATTCCAGACCATAGGCGGCGACTTTGTTGAGATAAGCCTCGACAATGGCGCTCAAACAGCCAAACAGTTTAGCCATGGACCCCACTTCCAGCAGCAGTGTATCTGTAGGCCAGCGCGCATCGGCCGCATATGGGGCAGCTTGTTCAGTAAGCCCGGATAACAACGGCGGCCAGATTCTGGCGCTGAAATCATAGCTCCACTGACACAACCAATCCCGCAATGCCTCGCTGTCCACCTCCTGCAGTGGCCAGAGTTGCAACTCTCCCAGCAGCGACTGGGCGCTGCCGACACTCATCCCAGCTGTAACGCTTTTTGCTTGAGCGGCGGGACAGGCCGAATGTATAACCAGCTTCCGGCTGTCATACAAGGCCATGGGGACTTGGGGATCAAGAGGCTCTAACGCCGCTGCGGTTGGCACTGCTTTTGGCTGATTTTGGGTTTGGGGCTGACTTTGGGTTTGGGGCTGAGTTTGAGCGCGTATTTGAATCTGAGCCGCACCACTGCCTGTCATACTTCCTGTCATAGTGTCGGTCATAGTACCGGTCATAGTGTCCGTCATATTGTCGAGCATAGTCAGGCGATAACGCTGATATTGCAGCAATAGCTGCGGAAACCAGACTCCCATCCATACCTGGGGCATCTCAGATAGCCTCTTGACTCTGAGCTGTATGGCTTTGAGTGGTTTGAGAATTGACCGTTTGCGGATTAGCGCTTTGAAAAAACCCCGCGGGCTTGTTTGACTCTTGCCGTGCCGTCCAGGGATTAGGCGCGTATTCATTGGATGCAGCAATCCTTGACTGCGCCATCCCCCAAGGACCATGAAGCACGTTACCATAAAACACAGTGCTATGAAGACCAGTGCCATGTAAACCAGAGTCGTGAAGCACAGAGTTGTGAAGAACAGGGCCATTGGCCTTGCGGCCGGAATGCTTTGGCTCAATTGAGTCTGTTGAGTTACTTAAGCAATGATTGGGAGCCGCCTTGCCGCTTCTCAGAGTTACCACGCCTGGCTCGACATGGGGCAGTTCAAGCGCCAGAGCCGGCAAGCCACGCAGATGCAATTCAGGGACGGGCCAACCACCGCGACGCTTTAAAATTTGCAGCCTGGCGGTATTAACACCAGCCGCGCTGATAGCCAGCTTTAAGGTGACAGGATGATTGCTGTCGGCCTGAGCCATTGGCAACTGGCAAATTCCCAGCGCTTTGCCCTGCTCTGCGGCAAGTTGCAACCTTCTGGCCTCACTCAGTGTCAGCTTGTCCAGCCAACTCAGCACCAGGGGACAGGCGCCGCTGCTCAGCCCTTGCTCCATGGCCCAGAGCACCTCTTTACGCTGGGTTAACTCCAGCCACAAAATACGCTCGGCGGCAATACCGTGCTGGGCAAAGCTCTGTGCCAGCGGCTGCAATGGCGGCGCTATCAGCATTATCATGGCATCTCTGGACTCATCCCCTCTAAATTGATTTCCTTTGGACTGATTTCTTTCGGAATGTGAGCCACACTGAGCCGGCAGTAAATAACGCATCAAAGGCAGCAACAAGCTGAGTTCCCCGTGCCCAGGAGACTGGCTGAAGAGCTCACAAATGCCCTGCCTTGGCCACCCTGCATCACTGAGCTGCGCATCCAATGCTTCAAAACCACTGGGATACCCCAATGTTTTGCCCTGACCGCCCGGCCCCAACCAGAGATCCCGGCGCTCCAGCAGGCCGTTCAAGGCCTGAGATTTTGCTGGATCAGATTTTACAGAGTGAGTTTTGGCTGAAAGAGACATGAAAAACACCGATACTGTATTTTTATACAGTATAGCTAACTTTAGCCAACTGACAAGTCGTGCTGGCGCCAAAGCCTTAACCCGAGATAGAATAAATGAGAATGATTATCGAAACATATTCTCGACTTCAGCGAATAATTCAGGAGCTTGCCTTGCTGCCCTTTTCCGGCCTGTTTTCCCAACTCCAATGGCGACTGTTTGGCTATTTTGGTGTGTCATTACTGCTTATTCTGCTGCTCGCCAGTGGTATTGAAGCCATGTTGCTAAACCGCTTGTTACTGCTGCCCCAGCAGACCCAAAGCCAGTTACAGCAACTGGCCGATGAGGCCAACGACTATATCGTCAGGGGCGATATAGCCGGACTGGCGGATTGGGAGGGGCGTCAGGCATTTGTACTCTATGTGCTGGATAGCAAGCAGCAGGCGGTGAGTCAGCGGGAAATGCACCCGCACTTTGTTTACAAACTCAATTTCCTCAAGCAGTTGCAGCAGCCTATGGGGGACAGGGTGCAAAAACCTTTGATAGGTCTGCCATTACGCAATAGCCTGGAGCCGGACAATCCCCTGCTCTTGGTGGTGCAGCTCAACGCCTCTTTACATCCGGCGCAGCAACTGGATAAAAGCCTCTGGCTTATCCGTATCCTGGTAGGACTACTGGTGCTCTTGTTGTTCAGTCGTCTGCTGAGCCGCTATCTGATCCAGCCGCTGAGTTTACTGCGCAGTGCCACCCGTCAGCTGGCACAGGGCCAACTCGATACCCGGATTGCCGGTCATTTTTCACTAAAGCAGCCGGAGTTTTTCCAGTTGGCGACCGACTTTGACCATATGGCCGAGCAGCTGCAAAAGAGCATTCAAACCCAGCAGCGGTTACTGAGGGATGTCTCCCACGAACTGCGCACTCCCCTTGCCCGGCAGGAGCTGGCCTTACACCTGCTGGAAAGTCGCTTGGGGGAGGAACATCAACAACCTCTTGCCAGGCTAAGACGCCAGGGCGAAGAGATGGCGCAATTGATCAACACCATTTTAGACTTCAGCCGCCTGAGCAACGGCTTCATTAAGCTGACGGCAGCGCCTTTTACCCTGACAGAATTACGCCGCTCACTGCTGCAGGATCTGGAGTTTGAGTCTGGCCCCAAGCAAAGCATAGTCTGGGCACAGGCCCCCATTGATGAGCAAACTTTGCATACCGATATGGCCTACTTGAAGCGGGCGCTGGAAAATGTCTGTCGCAATGCCCTCAAATATGCCGGTGAAACCTGCCGGGTGGAAATCCAGGTATCTCAGCTGGGTGACGACAAATTGGGTGATAGCAGACTGCAGCTGAGTATCAGCGATAATGGACCCGGGATCCCCAAGGAGCAACTGGAAGCCTTGTTCAACCCTTTCACCCGTTTGGATGAAGCGCGTCACAGCTCTCAGGGAGGTTATGGGCTGGGATTGGCGATTGTGCGCCAGTGTATGCAGCTCCTGGGCGGCTCGGCCCAAGCGGTCAACCGGCCTCAGGGCGGTTTGAGCATATTGCTTGAGCTGCCGCTGCAACTGCCAAGCTGCAGCGAAGCCCAACTTAAGTCTATCGCTTAGGCGGTAAACTTACGCACCTTCTTCAGTGCCATCTCCTGCTTAAGGCGGGAGAGATGCTCGATAAATACCTTGCCGTGCAGATGATCGATTTCATGTTGCAGCACTATGGCCAGGAAATCATCACTGTGGATCGTCTGGGCTTGGCCCTGGCGATCCAGATAGCTGACAGTGACCGACTCGAAGCGTTTTACCTTGGAGCGATAACCGGGAATGGACAAACAGCCCTCTTCACCGATAAATTCACCGCTGGACTCAGTGATCTGCGGATTGATCAGCACCAGAGGTTGATTGCGCTCTTCTGAGATATCAATGACGACTATTGCGTGCCCACTGCCCACCTGGGTCGCGGCCAAGCCGATACCATCGTCTGTGTGATACATGGTTTGCAACAGATCATCGATGAAAGGCTGCACGGCTTCTATTTCGGTGACAGGCTTGGCTTTACGCTTGAGCCTGGGATCGGGAACCGTCAAAATATCCATAATTGCCATAGGGTTATATTCTCAATTTACTCGACTTGGCGTTCAATGGGCGCCATTATGGCGAAAAAGCATCAAAAGGCAAACCTTGCGTGTGCAGCGCAGAGCGGCCATGGCACTTTTGCCAAGTGAGTAACCTCCGCTATGGAATGGTATTATAATTTGCGCCAATAGCATCAGGAGCCAAGATGACCCCGGAAACGAGCGCCCCGCCACTAAGTCCAATGCAGAAGATTTGGCACATAGTTGCACTGATCCCCGAAGGTCGGGTGGCAAGCTATGGCAAAATTGCCGACTATGCCGGCTTGCCCGGACGGGCCCGCTATGTTTCCCGGGCACTGAAACAGGCGCCGGACAGCCTGGCACTGCCCTGGCACAGGGTTATCAACAGTCAGGGGAAAATCTCCTTTGCCAAGGATACCCATCCGTTTCAGCTACAGATGAGCCTGCTGCGCAGCGAAGGCGTACAAGTGAACCAAGGCAGAATTGCCCTGTCTGAATATGAGTGGCGGCCGGACATGGCCACTCTGGTCTTGTCCATGCCGTTTTAACCACAGGAGACTGCCTTTGATCCGTTCGCTTCTACTTTTGATACTGTTACTGCCCTTGCCGTTATGGGCGCAGACCAGCCCCCTGGCACCCCACACCGCCGAATATCAGGTCAATTATGGCGAAATCAATCTCGGTGGCGCCCGTTTTATGCTGTTGCCGCCAGAGGGCGACTTCTATCAATACAAATTGGACAGTGATCTCAGCCTCTTGGTGCTGAGCGATAAACGCCATATCCGCAGTGAGTTTACCTATCAGGATGGTCAGTTGACGCCGCTGCGCTTCAGCCATCAGCGAACCGGCACTGGCCCCAACTTCAATGAGCAGATAGCCTTTGCCAAGGAACAGGGCAAAATTTTCAGTCGCTACAAGGATGAAAAGAACAAATTGGACTATTCAGGCACTCTCTACGATGCCCTGATGGTACAGCTGCAGTTTCGGCTGGATCTCGCCGCCGGCAAGGAGCCTCTGGCCTATGAGCTGGTCAAGGACAACGAGATAGATGACTATCGTTTCAAGATAGTCGGTAAGGAGCGGATGACACTGGACAGTGGCGTCTATAACACGGTGAAACTGGAAGTGGTTCGAGACAGCACCAAACGGCAGACCTTTGTTTGGATGGCGCCGGATCTCGGCTGGCTGCCGGTGCGCCTGACCCACTTTGAGTCAGGCAGCAAGCAGCTCGATATCAAGTTAGCCAAGCTGAGCCTGGGCTCGGAAGTCAATAACCAGCTCGCCAAGACGGAATAATTTCCAATCCCCCGGCGCCAACAGCTGCCAGTTTTCGTTGCCGGTCAGCGGCCGGGTGGCTATGACAGTGACCACATCCTTGGGGGTGGTCTGGGTGTCGAAATCAATTACCACATCCGTGTCTATCAGTTGCGCCCGGCCAAAGGGCGCCCGGCGGGTGATATAGCAGAGGTTATTGCTGCAATAACTCATCAGATAACGGCCGTCGCTGAGGATCATATTAAACACCCCAAGAGTGCGGATCTCCTCGGCAAGCTGAGCCACATACTCAAACACGGGCAAAATATCGTCCGGCTCGGATTCACCGAAACGCTCGACCAGACGGCTCATTATCCAGCAAAAGGCCTGCTCACTGTCTGTGTCACCCACGGCCTGAAAGCGGCCGCTTTGAAACTTCTGTTCATAGTCAGACAACTGGCCGTTGTGGGCATAGGTCCAGTAGCGGCCCCAAAGCTCGCGGGTAAAGGGGTGGGTATTTTCCAGCGAGACTTCACCGCGGTTGGCCTGCCGAATATGGCTGACCACCACTTCACTCTTGATCGGGTATGACTTGATAAGGCTTGCCACATGGGACTGGCTGCTGGGACTGGCATCCTTGAAGGTGCGGCTGCCCTTGCCTTCATAAAAGGTGATCCCCCAACCATCCACATGGGGGCCGGTCACCCCGCCTCGCTCCGCCAGCCCGGTAAAGCTGAAGACAATATCCGTTGGCACATTGGCACTCATCGCCAGCAGCTCACACATCTTGTTTTTCCTGTCACTGAATCTGTTATTTCATTATCTGCGGCATTGTAGCCAAGCCGTGTCGGCAGGGGAATTATTGCTTGCAATAAAAAATTTAAACAATTGTTTGAAAAATGCTTGTATTCGATTTCGCTTAGGTTTAATTTTATTGCGACACAGGTCTGACCACATACTATAATTGTGATCTTGATCGCCCTCAAGCGAGGCGTTCTACACTGAATAAAGTGGTCGTTTTATTAAGGAGAACAAACAGTGACTACCCTACTATGGATCCTGGCATTGCTCTTGGTTTTAGGAGCAGCAGCGTACCTCAGAGTATCCCTGCTGACCGCAACCATAGCCGCCGCAGTGGTCATGGCAGCAGGCAGCCTGCTGGATGTAACTGGACTGATTAGCTGGATAATTTTCCTGGTTATTGCCCTGCCGCTGAACCTGAGTGCCTTCAGGCAGAGTGTGATAACCCGGCCATTACTTAAACTCTATCGCGGCATCATGCCGGAGATGTCTTCTACCGAAAAAGAGGCGATTGAAGCCGGTACTACCTGGTGGGAAGCCGATCTCTTCGCCGGTAATCCCAACTGGAAGAAGCTGCACAACTATCCGGTTGCCCGTCTGAGCGCCGAAGAACATGCCTTCCTGGAAGGACCTGTGGAGGAAGTCTGCCGCATGGTTAACCAGCATATGGTTTCCCATCAATTGGCGGACTTGCCTGCCGAAGTATGGCAGTTCCTCAAAGACAAAGGCTTCTTTGCGATGATCATCAAGAAGAAGTACGGGGGTCTGGAGTTCTCTGCCTACGCCCAATCCCGGGTACTGCAAAAGCTGGCCGGTGTCAGCAGTGAACTGGCCTCGACCGTAGGTGTGCCCAACTCACTTGGCCCGGGCGAGCTGCTGCAGCACTATGGTACCCCGGAGCAGCAGGATCACTACCTGCCCCGCCTGGCCAAAGGTTTGGAAGTTCCCTGCTTTGCCCTGACCAGTCCTGAGGCCGGTTCAGATGCCGGCGCCATTCCGGATTTCGGTGTGGTCTGCAAAGGCCAATGGCAAGGTGAAGAAGTACTGGGGATGAAACTGACCTGGAACAAGCGCTATATCACCCTGGCACCTGTTGCCACAGTTTTGGGGTTGGCATTCAAGCTTAAAGATCCCGAGCATCTGCTTGGCGATAAGGAAGAGCTGGGCATTACCTGCGCCTTGATCCCGACCGATGTTGAAGGTGTGGAAACCGGCCGTCGCCACTTCCCGCTCAACTGTATGTTCCAAAATGGTCCAACCCGAGGCAAAGAGGTGTTTGTTCCTCTGAGCTTTATCATAGGTGGCCCGAAAATGGCGGGACAAGGCTGGCGCATGCTGGTGGAATGCCTGTCGGTTGGCCGCGGCATCACCCTGCCCTCCAACTCAGCCGGTGGTGTTAAAACCGCGGCTTTGGCAACCGGTGCCTATGCCCGCATTCGTCGTCAGTTCAAGCTGCCTATCGGTAAGCTGGAAGGCATTGAAGAGCCAATGGCGCGCATCGGTGGTAATGCCTATCTGATGGATGCTGTAACCTCCTTGACCACCACAGGTATTGATCTGGGTGAAAAGCCTTCCGTCATCTCGGCGATAGTCAAATATCACCTGACCGACAGAATGCAGAAATGCGTTATCGACGCCATGGATATTCACGGTGGTAAAGGGGTATGTCTTGGCCCCAACAACTATCTGGGACGCGGATATCAAGCGGCACCTATCGCCATCACGGTTGAAGGGGCCAACATTCTGACCCGCTCAATGATCATCTATGGTCAAGGCGCCATTCGCTGCCATCCATATGTGCTGGCAGAGATGGAGTCGGCCTTTGATACCGACGTAAACCGTGGCCTGAATAACTTTGATGCGGCGCTGTTTGGCCATATCGGCTTTACCACAAGTAACTTTATCCGCAGCCTGTGGATGGGCCTGACCGGCAGTCGCTTCTCCAATGCGCCTTTTGCCGACAAGACCAAGCGTTACTATCAGCATATGAACCGCTTCAGTGCCAACCTGGCCTTGCTGTCGGATCTGGCGATGGCGACCTTGGGGGGTAACCTCAAGCGGAAAGAGCGGATCTCTGCCCGCCTGGGTGACTTGCTCAGCCAGTTGTATCTGGCATCGGCAACCCTCAAGCGTTATCAGGATGAAGGCCGTCAGAGTGAAGATCTGCCACTGGTACAGTGGGCGGTTGAAGACGCGCTCTACAAGCTGCAGTCTTCTCTGGATGATCTGCTGGATAACTTCCCTGCTGGCCTCGGCGGCGTGCTGCGCCTGGTGTTGTTCCCCTTCGGTCGACCACTGAAGCGCCCAAGTGATGTGTTGGACCACAAGGTAGCCAAGATAATGCAGACCCCTTGTGCCAGCCGTGACCGTCTGGGTAAGGGACAATTCTGGGAAGCCTGCGACAACAATGCCGTAGGTATTCAGGAGCAGACCTTCAAAGACATACTGGCAGCAGAGCCCTTGTATGACAAAGTCTGTAAGGCTGCCGGCAAACGTCTGCCCTTTATGTGGCTGGATAAAGTGGCCGCAGAAGGCAAGGCGCTGGGCGTTCTGAGCGATGATGAAGTGGCCCTGCTGGAGCGCGCTGAAATCGGCCGAATGAAATCCATCAACGTGGATGACTTTGACCCCGCCGAACTCAAGGCCCAGAGCCTGGAGCAGGACAGCCGCGAAGAACAAGCTGCTTAAACCTGTCGAGTAACAAGCATGAAAAAGGAGACTCTGAGTCTCCTTTTCTTTTATGGCTGGATAGACTTGATCACTTTTATGTCTCTATCTTTTATATCTCTATCTTCTCTGTGCTTATCTTCTTGTAGCTATATCCACCTATTTTTCACCGACCTTACCGCTCTGCCATTTCATCCTTGCCCTGGGCTCATCTCTGCGCGTAGCTCAACTGTTTCTATAGAATGAGATATCATTTTCCGCTTTGGCGCTCTCTTTGGCGCAAGAATTCGGCCAGCAGTTCATCGGTTTGTTGCTGCTGCGCAGCCTGCCAGCCATCTTCATGGACAGCCAACTCAAGTGGTCGCCGGGGCAACCAGCCTTTGCGCTCAAGCTCAGGGGTATCGTTGAAAGCGCTCACCCGCCCCAGACACAAATAAGCGATAATTCTTATCTCCTCAGGTATCCCCAAGGTCTCACGCAGCACTTCATCATCAAGAATACTGACCCAGCCCACACCCAGGCCTTCGGCTCTGGCGGCGAGCCACAGATTTTGCACCGCGCAAACTGCACTGTAGTTGTCCATTTCCGGCTTGATGGTGCGGCCAAGTACCACAGGCCCGGTGCGGCTGGGATCGCAGGTCACACAGATCCCCAAAGGTGCCTCAAGAATACCTTCAAGCTTTAACCGCTGATAATGAAGCCGTCTTTCGCCACTAAACTGTTCCGTCGAACGGGCATTGGCGGCATCAAACCCCTGTTTAATGGCGCGGCGCTTGGCTTCACTGCGCACCAGAATAAAGTCCCAAGGCTGCATAAAGCCAACGCTGGGCGCATGGTGCGCCGCATCCAGGATCCTCTGTAAGCTCTCCTCGGGAACCGGCTTTGACAAAAATTGGCTGCGTACATCGCGGCGGGCAAATATCGCCTTGTACAAGGCTTCTCTCTCCTGCAAAGAAAACGCTTCTGCTTCGGAGGAAACAGCAAAATCGGACATGGTTCACCTCTTTGATGGCTGATCTTTAACGCCTGCGGTGCCCGGACTATAGCAGGCATGTTACAGGAAGCGCCAATCCGGCATCTCAAGATTTGATGCTGCATTAATCTTCTATAGCCAAACCTTGTGATATAAAAATACCGGGCCGTTTTAATGACCCGGTATTTTCCGTTTGCTTTCGGCGCCGTGGCTCAAATTTGATCAGGCGGTAACTTTCCCCTTGTCTTCCCCATTACCTTTCCCGCTCTCTTTTCCACCGGCTTCGCCCTCTTTATCACAGCTCACTTTGTCTTGAACATCAGCCTCAGTTAGCGCGGTTTGCTGCTCTTTCGCTTCCTGCTCCTTGGCCTTTTGCTCGGCTTCAGCCCTTGCCTGCTTGAGGGTTTCCTCCGCTTCCTTGAGCGCCGATGCCTCCGCCAGCGCCTCTTTGGGGATCAGGCTGATAAGCTCGATTCCGCTTGGCAAATCTGTAGTGTTGCCGGTCAACATAGTGACCTTACCATTTTTCAGGTACATCAAGGGCACCACAGTTTCACCATAGCGGCGGCAAAAGTCTTTGTAGCCAAAGCTTTCTGTCAGGTTAGTGCTCTTCAGCACCCCGCCCTTGGACATCAAACTGGCCAGTTTGGCGTAGGAGACAGTTTCACCGAATAGGCACATACGCTTCAAATAGGACTCAGACAATTGATGGCGGGCACTGGTACCGTTGCTTTCCGTGTTACTGAGACCATAAACCTTCTTCTGTCCGAGAATATCCTGGAAATGGAAATAGACCACAGGGTTGAGCTGACGATAGGGAGACAGGATCAACACCTTGCCGATGCCGGTCAAATCCAGATAGGTGTCGGCATGCTCGGAGGCCGGGTTGCCAAAGTAAACCGGAATATTATCCATCCGCGCCAAACGAATGTTATCCCAGTTACTGTCCGCAAGGATCACCTTGATATCCTTGCTCTTGAGCACCTTGGCCAGCTCCCGGGAAAACTTGGAAGCGCCAAAGATCAGCAGGCCGCGGGCAGAGCCTGCCTGCACCCCAAGAATACTGGCCCAGCGTCTGGCGGTGAGCGACTGGATCACAACTGTGCCTATGATGATTAAAAACACCAGTGGCACTATGGTCTCGGCGCCGGGCACTTCCATCTTTTCCAGTTTGATGGCAAACAGTGATGACACGGCCGCCGCCACTATCCCCCGCGGCGCCACCCAGCTCAAAAACCACTTTTCAGCGCTGCTGAGCGAAGTACCTATACCCGAGAGCCAAATGCTCAGCGGCCTGGCCACCAAAAGCACCACTGCCAGTACCCCTAGGCCGCCCAGACCAAGGTCCAGCATGGCCGACGAATCCAACCTGGCCGCCAGCAAAATAAACAGCGCCGAGATAAGCAGTACCGTGAGTGTCTCTTTGAACTCGAGGATATCGGCAATATCCACGCCGCGCATATTGGCGAGCCAAATCCCCATTACTGTCACTGTCAATAGGCCGGACTCTTCCTGCAATAGGTTTGAACCGACAAAGACCCCGAGCATTATGGTCAGTACAGCCGTGTTGGTTAGATAGTGGGGTAAGAGATTACTCCTCAGCACCCGCCCGACAAGATAACCGGCCAAGGCACCAAGCCCAAGGCCAATACCCAGCATAGAGCCGAGTGCCAGCAGTACATGCGCTGTCTGCCCGGCGCTGACAGTAATGTACTCAAACACCAACACCGCCAGCATGGCGCCTATGGGATCTATCACTATCCCCTCCCAGCGCAGAATGCTCGCCAACTGAGACTTGGGCTTAACGGTTCTGAGCATGGGCACTATCACAGTCGGCCCGGTAACCACTACCAAGGCCCCAAACAACAGTGCCAGCGGCCAATCAAAACTCAGCAGGAAATGCGCCGCCGAGGCGATGCAGCCCCAGGTGATCAGCGCGCCCACAGACACCAAATGCGTCACCATCCGGCCATGATCCTTGATCTCCTTGAAGTTGAGCGTCAACGCCCCTTCAAACAGAATGACAGCAACCCCGAGGGAGATGATGGGAAACAGCAAGTCGCCGAAAATCGCATCGGGATCCAGTAAACCCAGCCCGGGACCCAGCAACAAACCACAAAGCAGCAGCGGCAATATCGCCGGCAGACGCATCCGCCAGCCAATCCACTGACACGCCAGAGATAAGACTCCTATCAACGCCAGCATGGCGGTGATTTTTTCAACCATAAGTAGAATCCTTTTTTGTTTCTTTCGGGCGACCCGAAACAGCTTTACAGCATGAGCAACGCCAGAGTCAATCGCTGTTTCTGTATGAGCATATATGAGTTAAAGAGGATGGGATCAGAAATTTTTGTGGCAATGTGCCAGAATCGGCTTGAAACCAGATAAAACAAAAAGCCCGGTCATTGCTGACTGGGCTTTCTGCTTGTTTGGCGGAGCGGACGGGACTCGAACCCGCGACCCCCGGCGTGACAGGCCGGTATTCTAACCAACTGAACTACCGCTCCAAACTCTTGCTTATCGCCTGGGCAATAAGGCTTGAATTCGTTAACTTGACTGGCGGAGCGGACGGGACTCGAACCCGCGACCCCCGGCGTGACAGGCCGGTATTCTAACCAACTGAACTACCGCTCCACTCAAGTTGCCGGGAATAATACGTAGGCCCCTTGTCAGCGTCAACAACTTTTTTACCCCGAGGATCCCGATTAGCTAAAAAATCAGCAAAGCATGGATAATCAAGATGTTCAGTTGGATTTGCGCTCATCCTCATCGGGTAGGGTCAGGTCAATTTCCTGCACATCATCTTCCTTGGGCGCTGCCTGCTGTTTTGCCAGCAACTGCTCTTCAGCCGCAGCCAAGGCCTGCTTCAGACTTTGACGCTTGCGCCAAAACAGAATCGCACCGACCCCAAACAGTAACAGCAAGACGTTACCGCCTATGATCAGGTAAAGGGCATTTTGTTTGGCCGCCGCTTCTTCTTTGGCTGCTATTGCTGCAGCCCTGGCGGCCATCTCTTCGGCGCTCGGTGGCGGCTTGGGTGGCTCGACAAAATTGAAAAAGCGCTCCGGCAGGGTCAACACCAGCTCCCTTCCCTGCTTGTCTGTGCTGAAGACAGTGCCCTTGATACGGTAACTGCCAAAGTCACTCACCTGGGGCAGCACGAGTTGCGTGGTGCCTTCTGTGGGCTGACGCACAGTAACCGGCAGTTGCAATCCGGCCGGCCCCAAAAGCTCAATATCGAAATAGGTTTCCTCAAGGCGCAGAATGTCTGGATTGGCACTCAGCATCAGGCCCCATGGCTGAGTCAGGGGATCGTCCGGCTCAACCACCTTAATATCCACAGGCGAAGGTTCGAGGCGAAATGCCTGTTTGAACTCACGTTCAAACACATCGTTTTGCACACTGACCTGCAGGGTGTAATCTCCCCAGGGCTGGTTGAGGTTGATATTGGAAGTAAAGGTGCCGTCATCTGGCCGTTCATCCAGCGCCTCTCCGTTGTCCTGATAACTGCCGACAATAAGGGTACCGGCGGCAAAGTTTTCATCGCCCGGTTTGTGGGAGGAAACAAAACGCGCCGTCCATTGCAACAGGTATTCAAGCCCGGGAAGTCGCATTCTCAGCGAATCACCGGTGAGATGGGCGGTCAGCTTAAGGCGCTCTCCCTGATACAGTGGCTGAGGCAGTTCATCCACCTCAATCCCCAGCTCGGATACCCGGGTGATTTGCGAGCCGGGCACCACTTTACCAATGAGCTGCCAAGGGCCTGGCACAGGGTTTTCCACCGCAATCATGTCGCCTGTGACACCATCGGTCCATTTGACATTCTCCGGGTGGCGCGAGGCATACCATTTACTGCCATCAGGCAAAACCACCACCACAGGGGCGGAGCCGTATTCCCGCTGCACCAGCAGCACGATTCTGTCGACCATATGGTCGACCCGAAAACGATTCTTAAGCTCAGAGGCCTGTTCCTTGGGTACTATCTCGGCCACAGCCGGGGCCCCAAGGCCAAGCAGCAGACACACCATGAGGCCCAGCGCTGGTCTCAATCCCATTATTTGCTTCAATCCATAGGTTGTGGCTCGTCGCGCCAGAGGCACTTGCCTGATTTTGCAACTAAATCGAGCCTTTGCTCATGCATATTCAGTTCATCGGCCGATGCGGCGATCACTTTAAGTTTTGCGCGATTGGCATCGAGACGCATGATGCCGCCGGCTTCCTGACCTGCTTGTTCACTGGAGAGGTTGAACTTGGTCTGGCCGCCTGTCATCGCCAGATAAACATCGGCGAGGATCTCGGCATCGAGCAAAGCGCCGTGATACTCGCGGCGGGAGTTGTCTATGTGATAACGCTTACACAGGGCATCCAGATTGTTCTTTTGCCCTGGGTGCAAAAACTTGGCGATGGCCAGGGAGTCGAGGATCTGACAAATATCCGCCGTCACCGGCCCCCTGGGATGGGTCATGGAAAACTCATGATCCATAAAGCTCACGTCAAACGAGGCGTTGTGAGCCACAATCTCCGCCCCTTGAATAAAGGCGATAAAGTCGGGGGCTATTTCATGAAACCTGGGCTCGTTGGCCACTCTCTCATCTGTGATACCGTGAACCGCAATCGCTTCTTCATCAATGGGTTGGCCCGGATTGATATACTGGTGGAAAGTGCGGCCGGTCAAGCGGCGGTTAATGACTTCCACACAGCCGATTTCAATGATTCTGTGGCCTAGATAGACGGGGCCTGCGCCCTGGTTCATACCTGTGGTTTCGGTATCCAGAATGATCTGCCGACTGGCATTCGATATGATATTCATCTATTTTTTGCAGCTTCCTGAGTGAATTTACGGGTATACTCGCCCGCATTTGCCGGATATGGTAACAACTTGATGAGCGAACTGAAACAGATCCAGATATACACCGACGGCTCTTGCCTGGGCAACCCCGGGCCCGGCGGCTATGGTGTTGTCATGCGCTATAAACAGCATACCAAAGAACTCTCCGGTGGCTTTGCCCTGACAACCAACAACCGCATGGAGTTGCTGGCACCTATCATAGCGCTTGAGAGCCTGAAAGAGCCTTGCAAAATCGTGCTGACCAGCGACAGCCAATATATGCGCCAGGGGATCACCCAATGGATCCACGGCTGGAAGAAAAAAGGCTGGGTCACTTCCAACAAGACGCCGGTGAAAAATGTCGATCTCTGGCAGCGACTCGATAAGGCCACGCAACAGCATCAGATAGACTGGCGCTGGGTCAAGGGCCACGCCGGACACCCGGAGAACGAGCGTTGCGACACCCTGGCCCGCGAAGCCGCCGAGGCCAACCCTGCCACTGTCGATCAGGGTTATCAGGCCAGTCTTTAATGGCTACAGTCTTTAGAGGCTTGGTCTCTAATGACTACCTTTGTCCGCGACTGTCTTGAGTTTCAAAAATTTGCCGCAAAAGTCGATAAAGGCCTGCGCCAACGGCGTCAGGCTGTGGCTCTTGTGGCGAATAAGGTAAAACGGCCGCTCGAGCGCCAGCCCCTCCACCTCCACCAACGCCAGCTCTCTGCGAGCCAGCTCTTTATCCAGTGTCAGCTCAGACAAAACCCCAAGCCCGGCGCCCTGTTTCACCGCCTGTTTGATGGCATCCGGAGTTGGAAAACAGAAACGGGCTTCTGGCTGCAGGTCCAAGCGGTTGGCGGCATCGACAAAGTACTCCCGGGTGCCAGAGCCCTCTTCTCTCAATACCCAGGAGAGCCCTTTGAGCTCGCTTGGCGAGACCTTGCTTCCCGCCAGCGGGTGCGCCGGATGGCAGAACACCTTGAGACAGTCCTGATGCCAAGGCAATACGGCGATACGACTGTCGAGGCAATAACCTTCAATAAAGCCCAACTCGGCGCGAAACTCGGCCACATCGCGGATAACCTTACGGGTATTGTCTATCGCCAAGTCGACCTGAGTCTGAAGGTGCTGCTGGCTGAATGCCACCGCCGCCTTGGCCAGCAGAAAATTGCCTATGGTGGAACTGGCGCTGACATTTAACATACCGGCCAGTTCATGGTTGTTCGGAGTAAAAGCCTGCTCTATGCGCTCGATGCGTTGCAGCACATCGCTGGCCAGTGGCAACAGCAGACTGCCTTGAGAGTTGAGCTGCAAGCGGTTGCCTATACGCTCAAACAAACGGGTATCGAGCTGCTTTTCAAGCTCCGACAGTGCCATGGAGGTGGCCGGCGCGGAGAGGTTAACCCGCTCGGCGGCCTTGGCCACTTGGCCTGTGCGGGCCACGGCTTCAAAAATCATTAACTGTTTCAGGGTAATACGCATTGCAATTATTGCTCTTCTTTAGTGTGGCGCTCCAGTTGCCTGCCGGAGAATCCCGGTGTCGGCGTGGGTTGCCAGCCGGGGATCCGCTGACGACGTTTATCCCCCAAGGGGGTTAACGGCGAATCCAGCTTGCGGGCCACCAACAGATACAGAGAGCCGGTACCCGGCAGCCACTTTTGCTGCCAATGATGCCATATCCTCAAGGGCGCGGCTTCGCTGAGCAGCGAATGGTACAAGAGCCGCTCATCGTGCACCAACTGATACCCCAGAAGCCCCAGCCAGTCCTTGACCCTGGCCGGCATAAAGAAATGGCCGCTCCAGGGTAAAGCCTGCTGAAATCTGGGCAGCAGCTTGCCGAAAAAGGCGCAGCTGAACGGGTTAATCCCGACGATGAAAAGATAACCTCCGCTGACCAGCACCCTGTCGGCTTCACGTAAAATTCGGTAAGGGTTTGCCTCAAACTCCAGCACCAGGTTCATCACCACCGCATCTATGCTGGCCGGCGCCAACGGCAGCGAGGCAAAATCGGCGACTATCGAAGCGCCTTTGCCGGGATAGAGGGAAAACTGATGCCCGACCGGGCAGTTTTTGATCTCGAGTTCGCGGCTTAAGGCCCCCAGGCGCAATAGATGATAACCAAACACTCTGGGCCACCAATAGGCCAGTTTGCTTTCCAGTTCACGTTTGATAGTCTCACCGGCTGGCAAACTGTCCCAGGAGCTGGGTCTGGACTCAGACGAGAGAGGCATAGATACTCCGGTTAAGCCGTTCTAGGCTCAGCTTAATAACGAACCCCCTATACAAGCAAGTATGAGGCTCAGTAAAATTGAAACTGATCCCGTCGACTCAAAGGAGCCTTGAGCTTATGTCCAATGTCAATGTCCCCCTCGCCCGGCCAAAGATAACGCCCATTGCCGCCTTCGATGACAACTATATCTGGGCCATAGTGGCACCCCAAGGTGATTGCTGTTGGGTGGTGGACCCGGGTGATGCCGCGCCCGTGTTGGCTTTTTTGGCGCAAAATAACCTGACACTGGCCGGGGTACTGATAACTCACCATCACAGCGACCATACCGGCGGTATCCTGGCCTTGAAGGAAGCTTTCGGCTCGCTCCCGGTTTACGGGCCTGCCAATCCGGCCATCAAAGGCATTACCCGGGCACTAACCGAGGAAGGCGAATATCGGCTTGAGCCTGGGCAAGGCCGATTTGCTTTAGAGTGTCGACTGTTCAAGGTCCCCGGGCACACGCTGGATCATATCGCCTACTTGATTGGCGATGCCCTCTTTTGCGGCGATACCCTGTTCTGCGCCGGCTGCGGCCGCCTGTTTGAAGGCAGCGCCGAACAGATGTACCACTCCTTGAGTCAGTTTGCGGCCCTCGATGACAACACCAAGGTGTATTGCACCCATGAGTACACCTTGGCCAATCTGCGTTTTGCCAAAGCCGTTGAACCGGATAACCAGGCACTGACTGACTATCAACTTGCCGCCGAAGCGCTGCGTGAGCAGCAACAACCCACACTCCCCTCCACTATTGGTCGTGAAAAGGCCATCAATCCCTTTATGCGCTGCCAAAAGAACACACTGCAGAGCGTACTGGAGGCCCACAGCGGCCACCCCTGCCATGATCCCGTGAGCCGCTTTGCAGTTCTCAGGCAATGGAAAGACAATTTCTGAAAACCGGGTTACAATAAGCCGCTTTTTTGTGTCGTTATTATGACAACCCTAGGCCAAGATAGATTTATCTACTTGTTTTAAATAACAATACTTGGCTTCCAGTAACGGCACTTCTTTTTCACCACGGAAACCAAACCAGGGTAAAAGTACCACCCAAGGTGCTATCCCGGGCCAAGGGACCAGGCCTATCCCGGGTTTCCGTTTGATGTGCGTTTGCCTGTCTGTTCAGGCCATCATTCGAGGATTGCTGTTTTTGAAGCAAATCAGATTTTTTATGTTGGCGGGGAGCCTTTCCCTGCTTGGCGGCTGTCAGCTGCTGTCTCAGGCGCCGGAGTCCACTGCCGAAGCGCCGGTCAAGGCCACTCCAGCTCCGGTCATCACTCAGGCTCCACAAGTCATCACTGAGCCTGAAGTCGCTGTCACAGATGTATGGCAACGGATCCGCAGCCAACTCAATATGCCGGTTCCCGATGAGAAGCTGGTGCGCCAGTACCGCCAGTGGTACATCAATAATCCAAGACACCTGGAGCAGATCTCCGAGCGGGCTGCCCCTTTTATGTATTTGATTGTCGAGCAGATAGAAGAGCGTAAATTGCCGATGGAGCTGGCGCTGCTGCCGATAGTGGAAAGTGCCTTCGACCCCTTTGCGTACTCCCATGGTGCCGCCTCCGGGCTGTGGCAGTTTACGGCGCCCATGGCGCTGCATTTTGGTCTGGAGATCAACTGGTGGTATGACGGACGCCGCGACGTACCAGCTGCCACGGCCGCTGCGCTGAATATGATGGAATACCTTTACGACAAGACGGGCGAGAACTGGCTCTATGCCATTGCCGCATATAACACAGGCGAAGGTCGGGTGTTGAACGCGGTCAAGCGGAACCGTCAAAAAGGGCAAGCTACCGACTTCTGGTCCCTGTCACTGCCCAAGGAAACCGAGCGTTATGTGCCACAACTGCTGGCACTGGCCGATGTGATCAAAAACGCCGACAAATACGGCATTAACCTGACACCAATTGCCAACGAGCAGAAGCTGGAAGTTGTCGATGTCGGCAGCCAGATAGATCTGGCCCTGGCGGCGCGCCTGGCCGGTATGGAAGTCAATGAACTGCAACAGTTCAACCCGGGTTTTAATCGCTGGGCCACAGCGCCGGAAGGGCCACACAAATTGGTACTGCCGTTGGACAAGGCCAAAGAGTTTGAAATCGCCCTGGCCAGCACTGAACCCAGCGAGCGCCTCAACTGGCTCAGATACAAGATCCGTAAGGGTGACTCCCTTGGAGTGATAGCCAAGAAACATCATACCAGTATCGATGTGATCCGTTCTGTCAACGGCATCAGTGGCAACAATATTGTCGCCGGTAAGCACCTGTTGATCCCGGTCGCCCTCAAGGATGCATCGGCCTACCCGCTCTCCAAAGAGCAGCGTCTGGGTCAGAATAAGTCCGGCAAGAGCAAACGCAACTACCAGGTCAAGTCCGGTGACTCCCTGTGGCAGATAGCCAAGGATAATGGTGTCAGTGTCAACGAGCTGGTGAAATGGAACGGTATCTCGGCCAAGACGCCGTTGCGTCCCGGGAAACAGCTGACCATCTGGACTAAAGCCTCTGGCAAATCCCAGAATGCCAACGCCGTCATGCGCACAGTGAAATACAAGGTTCGCTCCGGGGATTCGCTGGCACGAATAGCCAGCAAGTTCAATGTCACTGTGGATGATCTGCTGGAATGGAACCAGCTCAAGGCCAGCAAATACCTGCAACCCGGACAGATGTTGACCCTGTTCGTGGATGTGACCCGGGTCAAGACCTGATAAAAACTCCTACCCAAGCGGCATCTTTGATGCCGCTTTTGATCCTGCTCTAACTTTCACAAGCCGCTTCGGTACAATTGTTAACCATTTGTTCGCTGTCACAAATTTGACGCTCATCTTTGTCGATAATCATCCGCTGAATTAATCCACCCTAAATAAAAACAAAAATGAGCAGAGATTTGTCCATTACCGGCATCGAGACGCCGGTGCCTGAAGGTGCCCGTATTCTATCAACCACAGATCTCAAAGGGCGTATCACCCACATCAATCAGGAATTTGTCGAACTTTGTGGCTTTTCCCATGAAGAGTTGTTGGGCCATGGGCATAACATAGTGCGCCATCCTCATATGCCCAAGGCAGCCTTTGCCGATCTCTGGCAACAGATCAAGAGTGGCAACAGCTGGATGGGTTTGGTGAAAAACCGCCGCAAGGATGGTGGTCACTATTGGGTCAACGCCTACGTCACCCCGATCCGCCGAAAAGGCAAAATAGTTGAATATCAATCAGTGCGAACCAAGGCAACACCAGAACTGATTGCCAGAGCCGAGGCCTGCTACCTGGCCATCAGTCAGGGAAAATCAGTACTGCCACGCGTTAAACTCGACCTGACAACCAAACTGGCACTATGCTGGGGTGCATCACTGCTATCCTTGGTGCCCCTGCCCTGGCTAAGCGGCCTCTGGCAATTTGTGCCTGTCTGCACCGCGGCAACTTTGATGGGCTGGAGCCTTTTCAGACTCAAACAAAGGTTAAAAAATGTCAGTCAACTCAGCCGCGGAGTACAGAATAATCCACTGATGCAGGCTATTTACTGTAACAGCACAGATGAACTCGCCGAGCTGGAATTGAGCCTGAGAATGCAGCAGGCCGAGATATTCGCCATCACAGGGCGGATAAAAGACAGCGGTGAGATCCTCGATAACAGTTTGAGTGCCCATCAGGCCGCAATCGATGCCAACTACCGCGAACTGGCACAGCAAACCGGCGCGCTCAAACAGCAAGGTGATGCCATCAACGAACTCAAAGGTGCTGTGACAGAGATTGCCGAAACTTCCGCCGACACCGCCAACGAGGTCACTGAGCTTGAGCAAAGTAACCGGCAAACGCTCGAAGCCCTGGCCGCCAGCCGCGCAGCCAACAGTGAAATCACCGCTCTGCTTACCAAGGTGGAGGCTCAACTGCTGGCGCTGGATAAACGCTGCAGCAGCATTAACACCGTGCTGGAAGTGATAGAGCAACTATCGGATCAGACCAACCTGCTGGCACTCAATGCGGCAATCGAAGCGGCCCGGGCCGGTGAAGCCGGCCGCGGATTTGCCGTGGTGGCCGATGAGGTACGTAACCTGGCAATGCGCTCCGGTGAATCCGCCGGTGAAATACATCAAATTATTGCCGAGCTCAGTCTGCAAAGTCGGCAGACAGTGACCGAGATGGAGCGCAGCCAGCAACTGACCAAAGAAAGTCTGCAACTGGAGCAAAAGTTGGCGCAGCGGTTGGATGAAGCCACCAGTGCCCTGGGCCGAATTGCCGCACACAGCCAGCAAATCGCCGTTGCCACGGAGCAGCAAGCCTGTGTGGTTGAGCAGTTGCACCGCCACTCAGAGCAGTTGCAACAAGGGGTTGGCAGCCTGACCAGCAACAGTGAAGCCGCAAGCCATCACGGCGAAGAGTTGACCCGCCAAAGTGAGCGGCAAAAGGAACTGATAGCCCAGTTTTAACGCGCTTTACCGCCCGTTACAGCTTGGTCAAAGACTGAGTATCCCAATAAAAAAGTCAGGATTAACCTGACTTTTTTATTCCAACCTAGATAAGCGCCTTAACGCCTCGCCACCGGCACTTCCAGCATGGCCATAGCCGCCAACTTGGACTCCAGAGGTTTGCCTTCAAAGCGGGCCTGGAAGCTGTATCCCTCAGGGCCAATTCGCTCAAGTGTCTTGGCCGGTACCTTGAACATCACTTTCAGCGTCTGTCCCGGCTTGATACTGGTATCTCTGATAGCCTGAGTGAACATCATTTCATCCGACCAGGCCCAGACTCGCTGTTCCTTATCATCCACCAACCAGAGATCCGCCGTCATCCCTGAGTTAAAGCGGATCCCAACCACGTGCTCGCTCGGGTTACGGATCTCCAGCATCGCCTGCAGCGGCTGCTTATTGACTACTTCTGCAAACGTCAGTTTACCCTCAAGCAAGGCAGCTGTCGGTGCTTTTTTGATGGTACCAAAGTGCAGTGTCGGCATTCTGAGTTCCTCCATCCCAGTCGGGGTCTTTTGAGGCACAGGCTCAGTAGTTGCAGCATTGGAGCCACTGCAACCTGCGAGTGCCAAGACCGCCAGCAAAGGCAAAACGGCACGCATCATTTACCTCCTCCGAGTTTCTTGAAGATGCTGTCTTTAAGCTTGTCTTTCACCTTCTCGGTTTCTTCCTTGAGTTTGGAATCAAACAGCGCCTGGGTATCGAGTGCAAACTTGGGTTCCTGGAATGAACCGGAAATCATCAGCGGAATTTCAACACCGGCCAGATCATTCTTGCCTTCACCGCCTTGGCCCTTGAGACTGCCGACCACTGAGGTTTTCAGCTTATAGTCCAGTTGCTCACTGATAAGGTTGGCACTACCGGCACCCGCCAAGCGAATAAGTGGTGAGGCCATCGCCAGATCCGGGTTATTGGCCACACCATTTTTCAGACTGAAACTACCGGTCAGGCTGGAGAAGTCTGTCTTGCGTTCGCCCTCTTCCTGAGCCGACAAATCACCTTTTAGCTTGGCCTGGGCGCTGCGGATCATATGAGGGATATTCACGCCGTAAAGGGCACCGTCACTGATTTCAAACTTGCCGTTGGCGTCCAGGTTTTGCTTGATGTTATCCGGAATTAGGCTCTTGCCTTTACCATTGACATTAAAAGCGGTGGCACCGGCAAGAATTTCCAAATCGGCCGCATCCTTGAGCAAAGGTTGAATTTTGACGCCGCTGAGCTGAGTATCAAAATTGTAGCTGGCGACCTTGTTGCGACCGTCAAGCTGTGCCTTGGTCATCAGTTTACCCTGATACAAGTCAGCGCTGAGCTGCTTCATATCCAGCACGCCATTGTTCAGAGCCAGATCCATTTTCCAGTTTTCAGTGGTCAAGCCGGCAGCCTTAATGGCCTTAACAGTAAGATCCATGGCGAAGTTGACCTGCTTCATCGCACTCAAGTCCGGTTCACTGCCGGCCTTGGCGGCCGTTGCCGACTCAGTGGTTTTGACTGCGGCTTTATCTTCCTCACCGGCAGGCAGTAACTTGTCGAGGTCAATTTCCCCCAGTGCCAACTTGGCTTTCACATCCGGTACCTTGCCGCCGAAAGCCACTTTGAGATCCCCTTTGCCTTCAATATCGGCCACCTTGAGACTGCTCAATACCAGCTCGGCGTTTTGACGGTTGAGATCCAATTTCACATCGGCATTCAGATTGGCGCTCAACTTGCCGCCGGGCATACTCTTGCCTTCAACGCGATTTTCAATGGCAAAGCCGGTGATCTCCAACTGCTTCATGTCCGCTGAAATCTTCAATTGCCCTTTACCCTCGCTGGCAATTTTCATGTCCGGCATGCTGCCGCTGAACTTATAAGCCAGAGGGGCAAATTTACCCAGCGAAAACTCGCCCAGGGTCAGGGACTCAAGTACAAAGGTTTGGTCACTGCCACTGCGCTTGTCGAGCAGATGAATTTGGGTATTGGTGATATTGATGCCACCAATATTGAGACTGGCCAGCCCTTGAGCGTTGCCTTCGGTATTCTTGGGTTGCTCTTTGGCCGTACCGGCATCGCCGCTGAGCCCATCCAGACTGGTGCGGCCGTCTTTCTGGGTTATGAGATCCAGTTTCAAGCCATCGAGGTTTAACTGGGCAATTTCCACTTCTTTACGAAACAGCGGCATCAGAGCAACTTCAGCGACAACCTGATTGACTGCCAACATCTGTTTCTCATCGAAACCATCCGGGTTACTCAGGCTGATACCGCCCAATTCAATTCCCAGAGTCGGGAAAAAAGTCCAGTTGAGATCCTGACTGATGACCAACTCACGCCCTGTCTGTTTTTTTACCGCATCGACTATTTGGGGTTTAAAGTCGTTGGGATCAAATAACAAGGTCAAATACAGAACCAGACCGAGAAACAATACCGCGAAAATACCCAGTATCCACTTAACCACTTTCATAATAGTTTCCTTGTTCAACAATAAGGACAAAGGCGCTTGTTCAACTGATAAAGGCCATATTCAAGGGATTTTGGCTGACGGCGATGCCATTATCATCGGCATAGAGCATCATGCCGGGAGTTATCTGCACATCACCAATGGAAAGCGCACAGTTGATTTCTCCAGCCCCCTTACGCTCGGTTTTGATAGGTACCGCCGCCAGGGCCTTTACCCCAAGCTGCATGGTCGCCAAGGTGGCAACATCGCGCACGGCGCCATAAATCACGACTCCCTGCCAACCATGGTCAACTGCGCTTTGGGCAATAAGGTCTCCCATCAGGGCCTTGGATGTAGAGGCGCCACCGTCCACCAACAGCACTTTACCCGTGCCATCAGTAGCCAACAGCTGTTTCACCATGGAATTATCCTCGAAACACCTGACGGTTACGACTTCGCCCCAAAAAATAGACTTGCCACCAAACTGGTGAAAAACAGATGGCAGCAACATGAGATCATTTTCATAATGATCAAAGAGATCCGGTAACAAATCCAGCATATAGGCCTCCGTGCAAATACTGCTTTCTAGGTTAACGCCCTTATCCTGCCACCACAAGTTTCATGATAGCAAAACAGGCATCTCCTACGCTGTGCAGTGAAATGCTTGAGTAAGTTCGGAAATATACTATAAACTACTACAAGTGACAGCTTTACGATCCCTTTATCCTGTCCACTCTTTCGGGCAAAATTTCGTTTTAAGTGAACATACATGACAAAAGATCTCGATTTGCAGAGTGCTATTGCGGCGCTCGATGCATATGGATATGAAAAAAAACACTCAACGGATCTTGAGCAAGCCAGAAACAAACAACAGATGACCCGTTATTTGAAGTCTTTGGACTATAGCCTCAGGCGTTTGAAGCTTCTGCAGGAAGCGGTCAATGAATTGGTCGAAGAAACGCAGAACGACTTGCATAAACAAGAGCAAGTCCAAACCTTCAAGACCAAGGTCATCAATTTATCCCGCGAACTCAATATGTCCTACGATGAAGTATTGGTCTATATGGCCAATCAAGGCGGTAAGTAAGTCCTATAGGGAAGTGAGTTCAGTATCGATTGCAATATAGTTCGATATACCAGAAAGGCGCAGACAATATCTGCGCCTCTCTTTTTATAACAATGATATAAACCCTTTCTGTCCAACAACTATTTATTCCATCTTTTAAATTTCATTCCGTTATTGAAAGTTTCTGGTGCCTAACAAAAAGCAATAAGTATCCGCTCAAATCCCCAACCTATTATTCGTCCGGATTATTCCAAATAATCCCATGAAAATTATGAGGCTTTATAGCGCACCCTCTTGTTTGCACTACACTTAGGTACAAACGGCCCAGTTTGAAAAGATAAGGGCTCAAAGCTGTGACGAATGGAGGGCAGCAACCACTATGGGAAAGATGCTAGTGCCTTTGGCTCTGCTGCTACTCTTGTTTATCTGGCTCAGCGGGCCCAGGCAACCAACCTCCCCTGTTTTACTCAATCAGACCCCGGTTCGCATCGCCGTGTCCACCTCGCTGCTTTCAGCCCCTGTCATCATTGCCGATAAGCTCGAACTCTTTGCCCGCGAAGGCGTCTATGTGGTGCTACAACCACTTCAAGGTGGCGATCTTTGTTTCGAGGCCCTGCTCAATCACAGGGCCGATCTGGCCACCAGCTCTGAATCCGTAGTGATGTTTAATAGCTTCAAGCGAACCGACTTTACCGTGCTGGCCAGCTTTGCCGAATCGGATAACGACATTAAGCTGTTAACCCTGAGCCAGAGCGGTATCACTACCCCGGCGCAACTGGATGGCAAACGCGTTGGAGTCGTTGCCGGCAGTGCCAGCGAGTACTTTCTCGATACCATACTGAATATTGCCGGACACCCAGCCTTGGTGCCAGTTCGGGTGGATATCCGCCCGTCTGGCTTGGCACCGGCGCTGTTGGCCGGCGATGTGGATGCGATTTCAGTTTGGGAGCCCTACGGATTTCAGCTGCTCAAGCATCAACCGGGCAAGATAAGCGAGTTCCCCAGCCGGGGGTTATATAGCCTTTCTTTCAATCTCATCAGTCGTAAGGCCGACAACCAAGCGTACTACGAGCATCATGTGCGGATCCTCAAGGCGTTGAAACTCGCCAGTGAATTTATTGTTCTGCACCCGCAGGAAGCCCGTCAACTGGTTGCCGAGTATCTGCACCTGCCAACAGAGGAGGTTGCCGCCCTCTGGCCCGACTACCTGTTCCGTCTGTCGCTGGGTAACAGCCTGCTCAGTAATCTGCAGTCGCAGGCCCGCTGGGCCATGGCCAGCGGCACCATTGAAGCCCAGCAGCTACCGGATTTCAGAAGCGTCGTCGATCCCACTGCATTGGATCAGATACAACACATGTCTTTGGTGGAGCAGAAATGAAGCTATCCAGCCGCCTCAATATTCTGGTCATTCTCTGCATCACCCTGACGCTGGTACTGGCGCTGTCACTGCTGCAACAGCGCCATTTTTCCCAGCAGACATTCCAGCAGATGCACAAACTGGTGGAGCTGCAACTGCATCTGGATCTACTGCGCTCCAACTTGTGGCTGCTGCAGCAATACCGGGATACCCGGGCAGTTGAAAATACCCAGCGGGATCTGCTGCGCCTCAACGCCCTCTTGAGTAACACTCAGGTCGATGATGAGCAGCAACAGCAGCTATTGGCCAATTTAAAACGCCAGAGCAGCAACATCAGTACCCTGCTGGAGCATTCCCTGCCCAAGCTGTCGCTGATAGCAGATGATCAGTTGGTCAGCAGCATGTTGCTGTCCAGATACAATATGAGTATTCAATCCATGAGCGAAGATCTGTTTCGCTTTCAACACTACACCATGGACAGAGCCCGTATACTGCAGCTCAGTCATCTCTATCTCAACGGCGCCCTGCTGCTGGCCATTGCCCTGTTGGTGACAGGCTTTACCCTGCATACTCTGAGGCGTTTTCGGCGCCACTTGGGCAGTTTGAAACGCGGCATTCGCGATCTGGCCAAAGGCGATCTTCACAGCCGTATCAGGTTGGAACAACAGGATGAACTCTCGGAGCTGGCCAATGAATTCAACAATATGAAACAGGCATTGATGGAAACTACAGCCCGAAAGGAGCAGTTACAGCTGGAAGTGGAGGCGCAAACCCGGCAGTTGCAGCAGCAACAGGATAGATTAAGATATTTGGCGGATCATGACGATCTCACCGGCGCACTCAATCGCGGTGCCGCCACCACCGAGCTGGAAAACGCCATAGTACGTTGCCAACGTCAACAGCTTAAAGCGGCGCTGCTGTTTATCGATCTGGATAAATTCAAACCCATTAACGACAACTTTGGCCACAGCGCCGGTGACACAGTGCTGGTGGAAATCGCCAAAAGGCTGCGAGAGACCTTAAGACGCTCGGATTTGGTGGCCCGTATCGGCGGCGATGAATTTATCATCTGGCTGGAGCCGATAAATAGCCGCGAAGAAGTCTGTGCCGTGTTGGAAAAGATTCATGCCTTGGGTGCCGATATCCCCTGGCAAGGGCAACAACTGCAAGTCGGCCTGAGTACCGGCATCAGTCTCTATCCTGAGCATGGCGACACCCTGGCCGAACTCATCGGCGCTGCCGACAGTGCCATGTATCAGGCCAAGCAGGCACAACCTCAGGCTTCCATGGAACTGGCACTAAAGAAGCGCTACAGCTTTGCCTCACCCAGTGCCGATGCCTGACTATGCTTGCCCGGCCACACACGCCTGAACTTCAAACTGCCGGCCAAAGGCGCCTAAACCAGTTGAATCTCGGCAGTCTTATCGCCAACAACAGCAACATGGCAGCAAGGTAAAGACTGGGCTCAATGATTTCAGACTTCACCGACCAGTAATAGTGCACAGGCACCAACAGGGCAATGGCATAAATACTGTAATGCAGTTGCTGCCAACGTCGCCCCATCCGGCGCTGCAATGCCTTGAGCGAGGTCAGCGCCAGCGCTGCAAGCAACAACCAGGCGCTGGCCCCCACCAGAATATAGGGGCGCTCGATAATTTCACTGAATAGCAGCTCCCAGGCAAACAGCAGATCCAGGCTGAAATAGCTGAGAATATGCAAGCAGGCCCAGGCAAATACCCAGAGTCCGAGCAAACGCCGGGTCTGCATCAACAACCCCAGTTTGAATTTTCTGGCAACTGGCGATACCAACAAGGTGGCCACCAAGGCGTTGAGTGCCCCTTTGCCGGTAAAATGGATAATATACTGCACAGGATCGCCACCGGCACTGTCTGTCACCACTTGCAGAGCCAAATAAAGCAGTGGCAAACCGGCCGCCAGATGCAGCAACGCCTTTAACCAAGGCAGTAGCTTGGGATCTAAGCGCATCAATAATATTTCCTTAAATCCAGATCCCGGTAAAGATGGGCTACCTGCTCGCCATAACCGTTGAACATCTGGGTCGGGATCCGTTTGGCAGAGAATATCCCACCTTCGGCAATCCGCCGCTCTGTCGCCTGTGACCAACGCGGGTGATCCACCTTGGGGTTCACATTGGCATAAAAACCATATTCATGGGGTGCCAGCTGATTCCAACTGGTCGGCGGCTGTTTATCCAAAAGCCTAATTTTCACGATAGATTTAATGCTCTTGAAACCGTATTTCCAGGGCACCACCAAACGCACGGGAGCACCATTTTGCGGTGGCAGTGTCTTGCCATAGAGGCCCACCGACAGGAAGCTTAACTCGTTCATCGCCTCATCGAGTCTTAATCCCTCCACATAGGGATAATGAATGCCGCCGCCCATCAAGCGATTGCGTTGCCCCGGCATCTGCTCGGGATCAAACAGGGTTTCAAAGGCCACATAAGTCGCAGAGGATTTAACTCCGGCCTTGGCCAGCAAAGCCGCCAGCGGAAAGCCGACCCAGGGGATCACCATGGACCAGGCCTCGACACAGCGCAAACGATAGTGGCGCTCCTCAAGGGGAAGCAACTTGAGCAGATCGTCATAGTCCAGCGTCAAAGGGCGCTCGACCTCGCCTTCCACTTTCAGCATCCAGGGATTGACCTTGAGGTCCTGACTGTTTTCGAAGGGATCTTGTTTACCTGTGCCAAACTCGTAGAAGTTGTTATGGCGGATCACCTTGTCAAGGGGTGTCAGGCTTCCCGGTAATTGAAAGTTAGGGTTGCTGCGATAGTTGAGATTTGAGGTCACAAATGCCTCGCTCTCGCGCTTTTCACCAAAAAGGTCAAACAGGCCTGCCTGAACATGGCCGGGAATACTGGCACCTATGGCGCCGAGCCCCAACACCTTAACTATATTGCGCCGATCGCGAAACACGGCTTCCGGCGTGACTTCAGTTGCCGGCAACTCCCAGGGCATTTGCCTGCCGATACCCGGTTTAAATTTTTTATTGCTCACAGAGACCTCTCAATAGCTGCAGTCAATTCAGTTTATAAGACCCAGGCAGGCAAAGAAAAATTTCCTGCTGGAATAATTCCTGCGGCTTCATTGGCTGAACCTTGGCTGACAAGGGGTACAAAATGGGCAACTCTTGGCCATTTATCCTGAGTCTGCATGCCCTGGCCCTTGAAGGCCCTGACTCATTCTGCGACTCTATCCGGGTTTTCCGCTCCTCTTTTTGCACTCAAGGGACATGATATGGACTTGGCCACCACAATTTCTGCGCCTCAACTCATTGCCGCCGCAGCCGTATTACTGCTGGGTATCTTGCTTGGCGCCCTCTTTAATCAGCGCATGACCCGCGGCCGCTGGCAACAGATCAAAGACCAGTTGGTGCTGCAACATGAACAAAGATGCAGCGAACTTAACGAACAACTCAGCAACAGCCAGGAAAAAGCCGAATGGCTGGTGTCCCAGCTCGGCAAGGCAGAGGCCATTGCCGAGCGGGTGCCCGACCTTGAACAGCAACTCAAGGATGCTCAGCGCAAGCAGTTGGAAACTCAGTTAAACCTGTCAAAATCCAATGCCATGCAGCAGACAATCAGCGCCCGCTTCGACGCCGAGCAGCAGGCGCTCAACGATAAGATTGAACTGCTTGAGCGCAGTGAAGCCCGCCTGAAAGAGCAATTTGAAAACCTGGCCAACAAAATTTTTGAAGACAGAAGCGAAAGGCTAAAATCCCAGAATCTATCGCAGCTGGATGGTGTTCTTGGACCACTGAAGCAACAACTCGAAGGATTCAGAAGACAAATTCATGAATCCTACTCACAGGAACAGAGTGAACGTTCCTCACTGAAACACCAGCTGGAAGATCTCAAGCAGCTCAACCTGCGCATGAGCCAGGATGCGGTCAACCTCACCAAAGCGCTCAAGGGTGACAACAAGCAGCAAGGCAATTGGGGGGAAGTGATCCTGGAGCGGGTGCTGCAGGAAAGTGGCCTCAGACAAGGGCACGAGTATGACGTGCAGCAGGATCTGAAAAATGATGCCGGCAAGCGCTTTAAACCCGATGTCATCGTCCACCTGCCAGCCAACAAGGATGTAGTGATAGATGCCAAGATGTCACTGCTAGCCTATGAGCGCTACTACAATGCCGAAACCGATGAAGAGCGCGCCCTGGCGCTGCGTGAACATATCAACTCTATCCGCGGTCATATCAAAGGCCTGAGTCAGAAGGACTATCAGCAACTGCACGGCATCAAGAGCCTGGATTATGTGCTGATGTTTATTCCGGTGGAACCCGCCTTCCTGCTGGCGCTGGAACAAGAGCCGCAGTTGGTTAATTTTGCGCTCGAAAACAACATCATGCTCGTCAGCCCAACCAATCTTTTGGTGGCACTGCGCACCATCAATAACATCTGGCGCTACGAGTATCAGAACCAACATGCACAGAGGATCGCCAGGCAAGCCGGAAAAATTTACGATAAACTCTGTGGCTATCTGGAAGATATGGACAAACTCGGGCGCGCGCTGGACAATGCAGAGAAGTGTTTCAACGGCGCCATGAATAAGCTGGCTACCGGCAGAGGTAACCTTGTCCGCCAGGCTCACCAGATGCAACAGCTGGGCGTTGAAACCAGTAAACAACTGGATAAACAGTTGCTTGAAAAGGCGATGACAGAGACTTCCTTGCCGACAGACCAGGAGGTTGATGCCATAGAGGATACAGAGCCGGACAGCGAACTGGCTTCCTGAGCTCAACCCCGCTCTCAAGTGAACCAGGCCATCAACAAGGAGTTTTAGATGCGCAGAGCCTTGACCCGAATCGCCCTCGCCGGCAGTGTTGCCTTGAGTGCATTGACAGTATCCACTCCCTGGATGCTGTTTCCCGGGATAGGCCATGCGGCCAAGGCACCTGCCGCTTTGGAGCAACAACGCCAAAGCTACCTAAAGGCCAGAGAAGCGCTGGATAAGGGCCAACTTGAGGAGTATCGCAAGCTCAGGGCCCAACTCAAGGATTACCCACTCAGTATCTATCTGGATTTTCACGCCGAGCTGGATGACATAATGGCGCTTTCTGGCTCAAAGGCGCTAAAGGCATTGGACAAGTTTGAGCATTCACCCTTGCACGCCAGTGCCCGCCACAGGTACCTGGTGCAAGCCGGTGCCGACAAACGCTGGCAAGACTTTCTGGCCATTTCCCCGGAACTTCCACGAGCCACAGAGCTGCAATGCTATTTTTACCGGGCCAAGCTTGGCCAGGGTGAGGCTCAGGTCGCCTGGGATGGCGCTCGCCAACTCTGGCTCTATGGTCGCTCCCGTCCCAAGGAGTGCGATCCCCTGTTCAATGCCTGGAGCAAGGCCGGGCACCGCACTCAGGAATTGATTTGGTCGCGGATGATGCTGGCCTTTGATGCCGGCCAAAGCGGTCTGTTGCAGTATCTGGGGCGTAAAGTGACTCAGCATCAGAGCCAGGCCAAGCTGCTGCAGGCGGTATACAAAGATCCCAATCGCCTCAGGCACATGAATCAGTTTGATGGCGATGCCCCCATCTACAGCGACATAGTGTCCGCCGGGCTTAAGCGCCTGGCCCGCAAAGATCTGCGTCAGGCAGTTCGCCTGTACGTCAAGTATGAAAAAGCCGGCAGATTCAGCGATTTCCAAGGGCGACAACTCAACCGTTATCTGGTCAGACGAGCGCTTATCGTCGAGGACGAGGGGCTTAGAGATCATATCGACACCATGCTGCCGCTGCTCAAGGCCGACGATCTGACCGAGCGCCGTCTGCGCTGGGCTATTGCCGAGCAAAATGACGCCGATATCCGCCGTTTTCTGCCGCTGCTCAGCGACGAAGGCCGCAACGATGCCCGCTGGCGCTACTGGCACCTGAGGGTCAATGGCCGGGACGATACCATGCTCGAAGCGCTCAGCAAAGAGCGTAATTTCTATGGTTTCTGGGCCGCCGCCGAACTCGGTGTCGCCCCCAACCTGGCGCATGTGCCGACTCAATCCCAGGCGCAAATGCAGGCAAGACTCGCCGATGACAAGGCGCTGGCGCGGGTATCTGAACTGCTGGCACTGGATAAACTGGTCGATGCCCGCATCGAATGGAGCCAAATGCTCGCCCGCCACAACAAGCAGATGCGCGCCCAGTACGGCGTCTACGCTCAGCAGCAAGGTTGGGACGCGCTGGCGGTTGAAGCCAGTATTCAGGCCAAGCTCTGGAATGATATGGAGATGCGCTTTCCCTATGCAGCAGACCCTTTCTTTACCCGGGCAGGCAAAGACTTCAAGGTCAATGTCAATGAAATTCGAGCAATCTCCCGCCGCGAAAGCGCCTTCTACCCTTATGCGACTTCGTCAGTGGGCGCCAGAGGCCTGATGCAGCTGATGCCGGCCACCGCCAAGCAAACCGCAAAAGAGTTCAAACTGGCGTTCAACGGCAGTCGCAGTCTGTACGACCCGGCCATCAATGTGCCACTCGGTAGCGCCTACTACACCAAGCTACTGGAACAGTTTGACAACAACCGGGTGCTGGCCGTTGCCGCTTACAATGCTGGCCCTCACAGGGTAAAGCGTTGGTTGAAGCAGAGCGATGGCAAACTGGATGTGATGAGCTTTATCGAAACCATCCCCTTCAGTGAAACCCGCTCCTATGTGCAGGCCGTATTCACCTACCGGCAGATTTATGAGCTGCGTCAACAACAGGCGCTGCCACAATTCAGTGAAACAGAGCTTGGCCGCCGCTATTGAAGCGGCGGTGAATTGGCACTGAGTCAATTTCCCAACGCTTTGATATTAAAGCGCTTGTTCCTCGCTGTATTTTTCAGCGCTCGGTACTTTAGTGGGGTAAATGGGCTTGTTATCCCACGGCTATAATGGGAATAATTAGCATTCATTTAGCTAACTCCGTTGATGACTGCATGGATCTTTCTCCTCCGCGGCACATTGCCTGCGAATATCAGCCACTTGTTTGCCCCCGGACCCTGACCATTCAGGGCTATGAGGCCCTGGCCCGCTTTTACAATCAAGAGGGAAAGGCGCTGGCGCCCAATCTGGTATTCGACTGGCTGCACAGAGACAGCCGCGCCCTTGCAGCGGTAGAACTGCAAGCCAAGCTGTTGCAACTCAATCAGGCGCCTAAAACGCCAAGGCTGCACCTGAATCTGGATCCCCACGCGCTGGACAGCGCCAACTGTCAATGCATGATGCAGGCGCTGGACAAATATCAGCAGCAAACCGGAGGCTTGACGGTAGAGCTGATAGAAAACACCTGTGTCAATGACGCCGATAAAGCCCAGGCACTACTCAAGGAACTGCACCGCCGCGGGATTACCGTGGCACTCGATGATGTCGGTGCTCCCCATGCCATGGTGTCGCTGCAACTGCTGACTGCCATCGACTGCATCAAGCTCGACCGTCACTGGCTGAGTGCCATCAAGGCACCGCTCATGGCTAAGCTTTTGGAAAATCTGCTTAATTTTGCCAAGTCCTGCCAAAAAATAACTATACTCGAAGGAATTGAAACCGAGCAGCACCTGTCTCAGGCACTGGCTTTGGATGTGGATTTAGTGCAAGGTTTCTATTTCAGACCTCAGTTCATCCAGACGGAGCCGGAACTGATTTCAGTGACCATCTAACAAGGAAGCCAATGTGTCCAAGAGCCAGATAACCCAGGTACTGCAGCAACTCGAGCAAGTTTTGATAGGCAAGCCCAGGGTAATACGGCTGGCACTGGCCTGTTTACTGGCCCGCGGCCACCTGCTGATTGAAGATCTGCCGGGCATGGGCAAAACCAGTTTATCCCACGCACTGGCGCAAACCTTAGGCTTGAGTTATCAGCGGGTTCAGTTTACCAGCGACATGCTGCCAGCGGATATTCTCGGGGTTTCCATCTTCGATAAGCAGCAATCTGAGTTTGTATTCCACCCCGGCCCCATCTTCAAACAGATGGTGCTGGCCGACGAAATTAACCGCGCCAGCCCCAAGACCCAGAGTGCCTTACTCGAGGCGATGGCAGAGCGGCAGATCACTGTCGACGGTGTGACCCACAGGCTGCCGCATCCTTTTTTTGTGGTCGCCACCCAAAACCCCACCGACCAATCAGGCACCTTTCCACTGCCGGAATCCCAGCTGGACCGCTTTATGATGCGCCTCTCCATTGGTTATCCCAGCCAGGACGCCGAGTTGGCCATGCTCAAAGGACAGGAGCGTAACCAGCCCCTGCCCCAGTGTCTGAGTGCGCTCGAGCTGGATCAACTGCAGCAGGAGTGCGAGCAGGTGGCCGCTTCCGATGCCCTGCTTAACTATATTCTGGCGCTGGTGGAAGCTTCCCGCAGCCAAAACGAAGGCTATGGCCTTTCCCCCAGAGCCACCAAGGCGCTGCTGGCGGCGGCCAAGGCCTGGGCCTATATCCAGGGGCGTCAATATCTGGTGCCCGAAGATGTGCAAGCAGTGTTTGGCGCTGTTGCCGAGCACCGCCTGCGGCATTCGAGCCAACTTCAGGGCGAGCAGTTATCGGCCAAGTTACTCGGCACCATTAATCCCATTCGGTAACAACGAGATGGCCTCTGTGACCTCCCTCTTCTCTGCCCGGTTCAACCGCTGGTTGTCACGGCGTATTCCCGCCGCCAAAGAGCAACGTTTGAGCCACAGAAGCATCTTTATTCTTCCCAGCGCCTTCGGCGTTATCTGGCTGGCGCTGGTACTGCTGCTGTTTCTGTTCGGCACCAACTATCAAAACAACCTGGTGATCGGCCTGGCCATAGTATTGGCCAGCGTGTTTCACACCTGCATCATTCACAGTTACCGCAACTTAGCGGGACTGAGACTCAGTGCCCGTAAGCCTCCGCAAGCCTACGCCGGCGACAGCCTCTCCTTCCCTGTGACCGTCAGTGCCGACAGAAGCCTGTTTCGGCTCGGTTTCAGCTACCCGGGAGAGCGGCAAGTCTTTGTCTCCTGTGTCGATAACCAGGAGCAGACGGCTTTGGTGCCCATGCAGCCAAGACCCAGGGGCCTTTGGCATCCAGGCAGGCTCAAGGTAGAGTCCTGCTACCCTCTGGGGCTCTGTCGCGCCTGGTCTCATCTGGATCTCGACACCAGTCAATGGGTGTTTCCAGCGCCTGTGGTCAGCACACCTAAACTGGGGCGCAGTGAACACGTCCCCGAATCCCAAGACAGTGGCGAGTGGCTCAGCGGCGTCGATGAATACGCCGGGCTTAAGAGCTATGTTCCGGGGGAATCGCTCAAACAGGTGGCCTGGAAACAGTGGGCTCAGGGCCGAGGCATGCTCAGCAAGGAGTTTGCCGAGCCTCAGGGGGCGCCCTTGTGGCTGGAGCTTGATAGCAAGTTAACCGGCGATGAGTTGGAAAAGCGCCTGGGTGAGCTGAGTTATCAGGTCAATCAACTGGCCCATTCAGGCCAAACCTGGGGGCTTAAGTTAGCGGGCAGGACCATAGCGCCTTCTCAAGGCGAACCTCAGCGTCAGGAATGCCTCAAAGCCCTGGCGCTCTATCCAGGTAAGGCTGAAGGTACCGGCCGATGAAAGCCGCTCGCTTGAAAGCCGCGCTCAAGGAGACCTCGGAGGAGATCATCACCCGCCGCACCTTGCTTTGGCTGCTGATCACCAATCTGGCAGTGCTGGCGCCGCTTGCTGGCAAAATCACCCTGGGAACCCTGGGGATCTGCGCCATCTGTTTTGTCTGGCGCTTGGGGATCTATCTTGGCAAGGTCGCCAGGCCCCCCAGAGTGCTGGTGACTGTGCTGGCCATTGCTGCGGCGCTGACGCTGGCGCTGGTGAGTCGCGAACTTGGCCTGCTCAATGCCCTGGTCAACTTGCTAATCCTCGGCTATTCCCTCAAATATATCGAAATGCGCAGTCGCCGCGATGTCAAAGCCGTGGTACTGGTGGGCTACTTTCTTATCGCCCTCACCTTTATCGACCATCAGCAGATGCTCGACGCCCTGCAACTCTCGCTGGTGGCGGCGCTCAACACCTGTGTGTTGGCAAGCCTCTACCACGAACAGGCCTCGTTCAATCGCCAGATCAAGCTAACCCTGGTGCTGCTGGCACAGAGTCTGCCGCTGGCACTGCTGCTTTTTGTGGTGCTGCCGCGTTTCAGTCCGCTTTGGATGGTACCGCAGATGAAAAGCAGTACCACAGGTCTGTCCGATGAGCTTAGCTTTGGTGATATCTCGCGCCTGACCAAATCCAACGAGCTGGCATTTCGCGCCAGTTTCAAGGGCCAGATACCGGCTCCGGAAGACAGGTATTGGCGCGCACTGGTATTGGAAGAATATGACGGCAAACGCTGGCAGCAGTCACGGGGAATAAAGGCGCTGCAGCAAGACAGCTTTATCATGAATCGCCGCCCCGAACCCGGCGCCCCCAAAGGGCCTTTTATCGATTACAGCATCATAGCCGAGCCGAGCGGCCAGCATTGGCTGTTCGGCTTGGATCTCGCCTACAGCATGGATCCGCGCCTGGTGAATCTGCCGGACTTTCGCCTCTATGCCATAAGGCCGGTAGAACAAAGGTTGCAATACCGGGTGATGAGCTATCCTGATGCACCCCTGGATAACCGCTTGAGAGCGCCGCTGCGGCAGGTCAATCTGAGCCTCCCCGATGGAATCAACCCCCGCAGCCGCAAACTTGCCGCCGATTTTGCCCGCCGTTATCCGCAAGCCCAGCAGCGCTTGACGGCCATGATGCAGTATTTCAACAGTCAGCCCTTTTTCTACACCCTGACGCCCCCGCCGGTGGGGCCGCAGCAACTGGACGACTTTTTGTTTGAAAATCGCGCCGGGTTCTGCGTTCACTACGCCTCGGCATTCACCTTCATGGCCAGAGCCACCGGCTTGCCCGCCCGCATTGTCACCGGTTATCAGGGCGGCGAATACAACCCGCAGGCCGGTTATTTCAGCGTGTATCAATATATGGCCCACGCCTGGAGTGAGGTCTATCTCGAAGGTAAAGGCTGGGTACGTTACGACCCCACCGCCATGATAGCGCCCGAACGAATTGAGCAGGGTTTCGACTCCCTGTTCAGCCCGGAAGAAAGCTATCTTTCCGAACTGCCGTTTGCCGGGGTGCGGGCAAGCGACTGGTACAACAGCCTGAGACTCAGGCTCGCCAGCCTGGATTACTACTGGAGCGTCTGGGTACTGGGTTTTGACAACGCGCGCCAGCAAGAAGTGCTCTCCAAACTGCTGGGGGAAGTGAGTATCGGCCGTCTGGCAGCCTTGGTCCTCGGGGTGATGGCCCTTACCTTTATCGTCATTTTGTTCACCACTGGCCTGCTGCGGCTTAAAAGAGGCCCGGACAGCATTAACCGTCACTATCTCAAGGTATGCCGCCAGGCTGCCAGGCTCGGACTGCCAAGGCAGACTTCCCTGGGGCCTGTGAATTACGCCGCGGCGCTTGCCGCGCGCTGGCCGGCGCTGACAGAGGAGATAGAAAGCTGGACCTCACTCTATATTCAGCTCAAGTATCAAGACGCTTCCAAGGAGTCGGCAACGCTCAAACGCCGCTTTATCCGCCAGTCCCGCGCTTTGTGGTTCAAACTGCTGAAACAAGATTTGCAACCCGATAAATCAAGCACCTAGAATAGAGCACCAAAGCAATAAACGGCTCAAAGCCAGGTAACCTTGCTGCCTATGTTTACTCTTATCCAGTCCAACAAGATGGAATTGCTGTCGGCCACCCTGGCAGACCGGCTTCGCGATGGCGTGCCCGGCATGTCGCCGCTTAGCTGTGAGCAAATTCTGGTGCAAAGCCCCGGCATGTCCACCTGGCTCCGCCTGGAGTTGGCGCGCCACAACGGCGTGGCAGCAGCGCAGGAGTTTCCGCTGCCTTCCAGCTTTATCTGGCAGCTCTGTTATCTGCTGCTCGATGACGTGCCCAAGGAAAACCCCTTTACCAAGGCGGCGATGACCTGGAAACTGATGGCACTGTTGCCCTCCCTTCTGGATAGAGACAATTTTGCACCGCTCAGACATTATCTGGGCGACGATGTCGAGCTCAAACTGTTTCAACTCAGCGGCCGTATCGCCGATATTTTCGATCAATATCTGGTATACCGTCCGGAATGGATCCTCGGCTGGGAGCAAAATGAATCTCCGCTGGAGATAGCGCCGCAGCACGCCTGGCAACCCGAGCTTTGGCGCGAGTTGGTGCGTTACAACAATCAGGAGTTGCAACAGAGCCATTACCACAGGGCCAATCTGCACCAGGCGCTGATTGAAACGCTGACAGGCAGCAATCATGCCTTGGAGGGCCTGCCGCCCAGGTTGTTCGTGTTCGGGATCTCCTCGATGGCGCCGCAAACACTGGATGTACTCTATGCGCTCGCCAGTCGCATCGAGGTAGTGATGCTGAGCCTCAGCCCCTGTCGTCACTATTGGGGCGATATCATAGAGCCCAGGGCGCGGGCGCGAATGGCGCTGGCTTTTGAGGGCAAGAAACAGTTGCCCGAGCTCTGGGAAGACAAGCTGGAAGTGGGCAATCCCATTCTGGCCAATAACGGCCGTCTCGGCCGCGAGCTGCTGGATATGGTGCTGGAGCTGCCCCCTGAGCGGCTGGAACTGGAAGAGCTGTTTCACCCCGGCAACACAAATACCCTGCTCGGCGGCATTCAAAATGACATTCTGGAGATGGAAACCTTAGGCGAGCCTCTGGGGCCGGATGTCAGCAAATACCTGAATATCGCCCGGCGCAGGCCCTTGGCCGCCACCGACGACTCCATCACCCTGCGAAGCTGCCACAGCCCGCTGCGGGAAGTGGAAACTTTGCACGATCATCTGCTGCATCGCCTGCGCAGCGACCCTTCGCTTGCCGCCAAGGACATCATGGTGATGCTGCCCGATGTGGCCGCCTACGCCCCCTATATCGATGCGGTGTTTTCCGCCAAGAGCGGCGATCATTTCATCCCCTATGCCATAGCCGATCGCGGCGCGGCCCAGGAATCCCCCTTAATTGCCGGTTTTCTCAACCTTTTGGCGCTGGACAAGAGCCGCTTTGGCCTGACAGACATCATCAGTATTCTCGAAGTGCCCGCTGTGCTGGCCCGCTTTGGCATAGCTCAGGAGGAGCTGGAGCAGCTCAAGGGCTGGCTCAAGGCCGCCGGTATTCGCTGGGGCCGCGACAGTCACAACCGCGAAGAGCTTGGCTTGCCCGGGTTTGACAAACATTCCTGGGCCTTTGGGATCCGCCGCATGCTGCTGGGTTATGCCCTGGGCGATGATGCCGAGCTGTATCAGGGCGATCTGCCGCTGGCCGGTATTGAAGGCCAATCGGCGCAGGCGCTTGGCAAGCTATTGAATTTTATTGAAGCGCTCGATGACTTCAGGGAAGAGCTCAAGCAGCAAACCCCGCCTGATGAGCGGGTGGCGCAGCTTAACGCCCTGCTCGATGCCTTTTATCTGGCCCAGGAAGACGATGCCAGGGAAGAGATCAACGACATTCGCCAGGCCATAGACAGATTCGCCGAAGAGCTGCGACTGTCGGGCTTTAGCGGGGTATTGCCGCTGACAGTGGTTTGGCAATGGTTCAACTCAACCTTGAGTGAGTCCAGGGTCGGTCAGCGTTACCTCGCCGGCAGCGTCAACTTCTGTACCCTGATGCCGATGCGCTCCATTCCCTTCCGCCAGGTGTGTTTGCTGGGGATGAACGATGGCGTCTACCCCAGGGTACAACATCCTGTGGGGTTCGATCTCACCGCCCATGAAAAGCCAAGACGCGGCGACCGCTCAAGACGCCTGGATGACAGATACCTGTTTCTCGAAGCCTTGCTGTCGGCCCGGGATCAGCTCTATATCAGTTACATAGGCCACAGCGAGCGCGATAACAGTGAGCGTATTCCCTCCATGCTGGTATCGGAATTGCTGGAATACATTCAGCTGTGTTATCGCCCGGACGAGGCGCAATTTACACCGCCATCAGTGCCCACAGATGCCGATGAGATTGCCGCCCTTGGCGATCTGGCGGCCGATGCGCTGATGCAGCGCCTCATCATTCAGCAGCCGTTGCAACCCTTTGATGCCCGGCTCTACAGTGACAGCGAGCTGCCCGGCAGTTTTGCAACCCAGTGGTGCCCCCGGGAGATGTTTGCCGCCCAAAGCCCGGCGCCTTTTATTGAGCATGAGCTGGGCGAGGAAACCGCCCTCAAGGAGCCGGAGCTTGAACTCTCGGCGCTGATCCGCTTTTTCCGCAACCCGGCGCAGTATTTCTGTCAGCGGGTGCTACAGCTGGACTTGAGGCTGGATATCGACAGTCAGGACAATGATGAGCCCTTTGAGCTCAACGCCCTGCAACGCTATCAGCTGCAGCTGCTGATGATGCAGGATGCGCTGGAAGACGAGCGCGGAGAGCTGGATGAAACCCTGCTCGACAAGCTCAAGGCCGAAGGTCTGCTGCCGATGGCGCCGTTTGACGATCTGCTGCTGGATCAATACCGCCGCGATATCGCCCCGGCGGTGGAGCGTACCCGTTTTCTTCGCGCCGAATTGCCCAAGCCGGATGCCGTTGAAATAGCGCTCAAGCTTGAGGTCAATGGCCGCAAACTGCTGCTCTGTGGCCGCATCGAAGACTGCTACCCCAAGGGCCTGGTCAACTTAAGGCCGGGTACCACCAAGCCCAAGGATCTGTTGAGCCTCTATATTCGCCATCTGTGCCTCAATGCCAGCGGCATTCACAGGCACAGCTATCTGCTGGATGCCGGTCACTTCCACGCCATGGCGCCGCTCAAGGCCGAATCTGCCAAGGCCCTGCTGGGTCAGTTGGCCGCCTTGTTTGAGCTGGGGCAGCACAGGCCGCTGCCCTTTATGGCGCAAACCTCCATGGCGTACTTCAGCGCCGAGGTAGAAGATGGCTTAAGCGTTGACAGTGAACATCAGCTGCGGCTTGCTGAGGCCGAGAGCGCCTGGTTGGATGATGCCGGGTTCGGTGACGGCCAGGATCCCCATAACGCCCGCCTGTTCCGCTTTCCGGAAGACTTTGGTTTAACCCTTGATGACAGCGCCCATGCTGCCACGGCGGCGGATTTTGGGCTCAAAGCTGGCGAACCTAAGCTGAGTGAAAATGAGTTGAGTGAAGATGAGTTTACGCTGAGCAACATGAGTACGGGGTTGCCAGGCGGTTGGCAACTCAGACTCAAGCAGAGCCTGAGTTTCCCGGCGTTGGCCCAAGGGATTTTGGCGCCGCTTATCAGCCTTTACCACAAAGACAAACTGGCCGCCCTGGCCGATTTTACCCAGATGGGACAGGAATAATATGCAAGCACTGGAGCCATTGAGTTTACCGCTGAGCGGCCGGCGCCTGATTGAGGCCAGTGCCGGAACCGGCAAGACCTACACCATTTCCGGCCTCTATCTGCGCTTATTGCTGGGTGATTTTGAGCGCCCTGGCCTCAGCTGTGAGCAGATCCTGGTGGTCACCTTTACCAACGCCGCCACCGAAGAGCTACGCGACAGAATACGCAAAAGGATCCGCAGCTGTTATCAGCGCTTTATCGGCTTAAGCGTCAAAGACGATTTTATCGAGCAGCTTTATCAGCGCTGCCCGCCAACGCAGCGTGCAACCGCCCTCAAGCAGCTGGATCTGGCGCTCAAGAGCCTGGATGAAGCCGCCATTTTTACCATTCACGGCTTTTGCCAGCGGATCCTCTCGGATATGGCCTTTGAGTCGGCGCTGCTGTTCGAGTCGGAATTTACCCTGGATGACAGCGAATATCTGCGCCAGAGTGTGCGCGATTTCTGGCGCCATGTCTGCTATCGGCTGCCAACAGCGCTGGCGACCGCGATAGCCGCCCATTACGCCACTCCGGATGCGCTGGGGCGCGAATTGAGACCGCTGCTCGGCGCCAGTCAAGCGAGCGCCAACCGCGACCCGGGGAAATTCGACCAATATGCCGAGCAGTTGCAGACTCAGCTCGCAAGGCTACGACTGAGCTGGCCAAGAGAAAGGGACGCCACCGAGGCCCTGCTCCACAGCCTGCCGCTCAACGGCACCAGCTATGGCAAGCAGGCCGATGGCTACCCCAAGCTCACGGCCATGCTGGAGCAGATGGACAACTGGGCCAAGTATCATCAGGGGCTGCCGACCCCGAAACTCCTGGACAGCCTGGCTCTCGGGTCACTGAAACTGAGAAAAGGCGGCGAAATCCCTACAGCACAACAGGCGCCGCTACTGGCGCAGATAGAAGCGCTCAGAGACAGCGTAGACTCGCTTATTCCGGCATTTCTCTATCAGGCAAGAGCCCAGATAGCCGAGCGTTTTGCCGAGCTCAAGGCCGAGCGCAACTTGCTGAGCCCGGACGATCTGCTGCTGACCCTGGCCAAGGCCATAGACGGCCTGACCCAGACGGCGCCGGATAGCGGCCTTGCCATAGGTGAGCAGCTCAAGCAGGAAATAGGCAAACGCTTCCCGGTGGCACTTATCGACGAATTTCAGGATACGGATCCGCTGCAGTTTGCAATTTTCTCCGGCATCTACCCGGCGCAATTGCCGCAGCAGGATGCGGATGCCGGCGCCGAGCCTGAACCCAAGCCTGATCCAAGTCGCACGCTGTTGATGATAGGCGATCCCAAGCAGGCGATTTACGCCTTTCGCGGCGCCGATATCTATACCTATATTGAGGCCAGGCGCAATACCGCCGATCACTATAATCTGGACACCAACTACCGCTCGGCCTGCAACATGATTGCAGCGGTCAACCGCCTGTTTGCCGGTCGCAGCGATCCTTTTATCAGCGACGCCATCCCGTTCGAGCCGGTCAAGGCCAATGACGCTGGCAGTAAACAGCTGCTCGCGCCCGGCAGAGACTCGGCGGCGCTGCAGCTCAGGCTGCTCAAGGAAGATCCGGACAAAGGCCTCAACAAGACCCAGGCCCGTAAACTGCTGGCCGAAGATACCGCCGCCGAAATCGTGCGCCTGCTCAATGCCGCCAACCGCGGCGAGTGCCGCCTCACCGGCAGTGAGCAGCCGCTGCGCGCCCGGGATATCGCCATTTTGGTGCGCGACAGAAATGAAGCCGCCGTCATGCAACAAGCGCTCAATAGCCGCCAGATCGGCGCCGTGTTCCTCAGCCGCGACTCGGTAATGGTCACGGAGGAAGCGCGGGAAATCGCCCTTATCCTCAAGGCGCTCGCCAGCCCCAGGGATGAACGGGCGATTCGCTCGGCACTGGCCTGCCGCTTGCTGGGCTTCAGCGCCAATAAGATCCATGAGTTCAACCAATCTGAGACACTGCGCGCCGAGGTGCTCGATACCTTCATGTCGCTGCATGAGCTCTGGAGCCGCCGCGGCATCATGCCGGCGCTGCTCAATCTCGCGGATCACTGGCAACTGCTGGAACGGCTCGGCCGTGAGGCCAACGCCGAGCGGCGTCTCACCGATTTTCGTCATCTGGCGGAACTGCTGCAGCAAAAATCCACCGAACTCGAAGGCATGAGCGCCCTGGTCAACTGGTTTGAGCAGGAACTGCTCTCCGGCCAAAGCCGTGAAGAGCAGCAACTGAGACTCGCCAGCGAGCAAAACCTGGTGCAGATAGTCACCATCCATAAGAGTAAGGGGCTGGAATATCCTGTGTGCTTCATCCCCTTTGTCAGCCTGGCCCGCGACGGCAGTCGCCGCCCCTCGCCCATGCTGTACCACAAGGACAATCAATTAGTCTGGGATCTGGACGCCAGTGACGAAGGCTGGGAAGCCTGTAAACGCGAGACGCTGGCCGAAGATCTGCGCCTCTTGTATGTGGCGCTGACCCGGCCCGTATATCGCTGTTATCTGGGGCTGGCCAATCACTGCCGCATGAACAAGACGGGCATAAACAGCTTTTTGAAAGACACCGCCATAGGCTATCTGCTCGACATTGAAGACAAGGACTGTGACGGCGACAGGTTGCAAAGCGCCGCCGCATCCCTTGTTTGCGAGGCTATCTCCTTGACCGGGATAGGCGATGCAGACCCAAGTCGCCTTCAAGGCACTGAAAGCCACTCCCAAAGCCCACTTTGTGCCCAGGTGCCGGCGGCGCGTCAAGGCGCGCCCTGGCGGGTCGGCAGCTATTCCGGCTTGGTCAAACATCTGCCCCACGAACGGGTGCTGCCGGGCGCCGGTGATGAGGAGTTTGAAATCGAGCCGGCCTCTGTCTATGAACCACAGGATGTCTTACAAGCCAACCGCTTCAGCTTCGAGCGCGGCGCCAATGCCGGTTCTTTTATGCACCTGGTACTGGAGAAAATCGACTTTACCCAGGCCGAGGAGGAGCTCTTGCTGCATCTGCCCCAGGCGATGCAGCAATACGGCATCGACAGCGATTGGCAAGATGTGCTTTATGACTGGTATCGGGATCTGCTTAACGCCGACATCGCTCTGCCCCAGGGGCAGAGTCTGCGCCTTGGCGACCTCAGCAAGCGCCAAAAGCTGGTGGAGATGGAGTTTTATCTGCCCATTGGCGGCGATACCCAGCTTATCGATACCGAGCTCAGTCGCTTGCTGGCCAAGCACGGTTATGGCGGTGAACTGCGCTTCGATGCCTTCAAGGGCATGCTCAAGGGGTTTATCGATCTTACCTTTGAATATCAGGGCCGTTTCTATATTGCCGATTATAAATCCAACCATTTGGGGGACGATTTCAGCGATTACCGCCAGGACAAGATGGCCGCAGCCATCAGCGAGCACAGATACGATCTCCAGTACCTACTCTACAGCCTGGCGCTGCACAGATACCTGAGCCTCAAACTGCCGGACTATTGTTATCAAAACCATTTCGGCGGCTGCTGTTATCTGTTTTTACGGGGCATGTCCGCGGCCCATCCCGGCGCCGGGGTGTTTGTGGACAGGCCGGATGAAGCGGTGATCCTGGCCCTGGATGCCTTACTCAAGGGTGAGTCGCCCTCGAGCGCCCCTCAGTTGGAGTTGAGTCTATGACAGATAGCCCATCAATACTGCAAAGCAGCCAAGCTGTTACTGCGCTGCTCAAGCAATGGGAAGAGCAGCGGCTGCTGACGGCGCTCGACCGCCACTTTGCGCTGCAGATGGCCGCCATTCACCGGGAGCCATCGCCGCTGTTTCTGCTGCTGTGCGCCCTGCTGAGCCGCCAGTTATCATCGCAGCACGCCTGCCTGCCACTGGGGAGCATAGCGTTTGATAATCCGCTCGCAGAGCCCCACCCCAGTGTGCGCCTCAATACCGACCCGGCAAGCCTTGAGCTGGCGGTGGCCAATTTTGCCGCCGTCGGCGCCCCGGGTGAAGACAAACCCTTGATCCTCGACGCTGGCCGCCTCTACCTCAAACGCTATTATGATTTTGAGTGCCGGGTCGCCCGGCGACTCACCGCCATGGCCGCCACTGAATACCCCGCCACCGACGAAGTGCGGCGCGCGCTGGATTGCCTGTTTTTGCCGCCCGCCAGCCATACTGGCCAAGCGACTAATGATGCAGCTCAAACTGATAGCGAAACTCAAACTGATAGAGAAAATTCCGGCAAACGCGATTGGCAAAAAGTCGCCACCGCCACCGCCTATTGTCGCCAGTTGGCGGTGATCACCGGCGGCCCGGGCACAGGCAAGACCACCACAGTCACTAAGCTACTGATGCTCCTGTGTCTCGGCAGTGAGATGAACATACGTCTGGTGGCCCCCACGGGTAAGGCGGCTGCGCGCCTGACCGAATCGATAAAGGCCTCCAAACAGCGCCTGGCCAAAGAACTTCTTCCCTTTGCCGCCGAGCTTGACCTTGGCGCCATAGACAAGATCCCCGAAGAAGCCGCCACTTTGCATCGTCTGCTGGGGGTGATCCCCGGCTCGCACAAATTCCGTCATCACCAGGACAACCCGCTGCATCTGGATCTGCTGATTGTCGATGAAGCCTCCATGGTGGACTTGCCTATGATGGACCGGCTGCTCGATGCCCTGCCCGCCAATGCCAGGTTGATACTGCTCGGGGATCAGGATCAGCTGGCCTCTGTGGAAGCCGGCGCCGTGCTCGCCGATATCTGCGCCGGTCTGCGCCACCAGCAGGACTGGCGCATGCGTTACAGCGCCGAGTTTGCCGCAACACTGACAAGGCTCACCGGCTTTGACCTCAGCGATTGCGTCAATCTCGCCCCCGGCATAGGCAATAATCTTTGTATGCTGCGTCACAGCCACAGATTCCGCGGCGATGCCGGCATAGGCGTGCTGGCCAAGGCGGTCAACCTCAGTGATGGCACCGCGATAACTGATGCCTGGAATGGCGGCTATCAGGAGCTTGAGTGGCTGGAAATCGGTAAACAGCAGCAGGGGCTGGCTCAGCTTCTCAGCCAAGCCTGTGAGCACTACCGCGACTATCTGGAAGTGGTGCACAGGCCGGACATCAGCGCCGAGGAGATCATCGCCCGTTACAACCGCTTTCGACTGCTGTGCGCCACCCGTGGCGGCGATTTCGGTGTCGAGGGGATCAATCGGCAACTGACACAAGTGTTGAAACAGGCCGGATTGATCGCCCCGCAGCAGGAGTTTTATCCGGGCCGGCCGCTGATCATCCAAAGCAACGATTACAACCTGGGGCTGTTTAACGGCGATATCGGCGTTATTCTGCCCGACCGAGACAGCAACAGGCTGCTGGCGCACTTTATTCAGGCCGACGGCAGTGTGCTCAAGGTGTTGCCGGCGCGTCTTCCCGGCCACGAGACCTGTTTTGCCATGACAGTGCACAAGTCCCAGGGCAGTGAATTTGATTCTGTGGCCTTGGTGTTGCCGCCGAGCCCGAGCCCGGCGCAGCTGCAACTGCTCACCAAGGAGCTGATCTACACCGCCATTACCCGCGCCAAACAACATTTTTGCTGCCTGGGCAACAGCTCAGTGTTTGACGGCGCCTGTCGTCGCCTCACGCGCCGGGCCTCAGGGCTGGCCGATAGGCTGTGGCAGTGATTGTGGCAGAGATTGTGGCTATGGCGGCTTTGGCCGCGACTGGCTGGGACGATAGCGAGAACAGCAACCGGGCCAGATGCCATACGGCCCGTTTCACTCTGGCGGCAAAATAACCAGATGAGAGCCTGCGTCAGCTGCCGTTATACTCAAGGCCTGTCTAAGCAGGCATAATATCGGCCAAGGTTATTTATCAGGCCGCTCAGTCAGGAGAATTCATGAGCAAAACCCATATCTTGTTACTCTGTGGCGGCGGGGCCGCCGAGCACAGTATCTCTCTGATGTCGGCTGACTATATCGAAAGCTGCCTGGCAAATATTCCCGACATGGAAGTGCTCAGGTTGGAGCTGGACGCCGCCGGCCACTACCACACCAAGCAGGGCCAGGTTTGCGAGCTGACCAATCGCCGTGAAGTGCGCTTCGATGAGGCCGAGCCCAGCTGGCCGGTGGACTATGTGATCCCTTGCATTCACGGCTATCCGGGTGAGACCGGCGATATTCAGTCCTATTTCAATCTGATCAACCTGCCCTATTTCGGTTGCGGCTCCGAACCCAGCAGCAACTGCTTCAACAAGGTCACGGCCAAGATGTGGTTCAGTGCGCTCGGCATCCCCAATACCCCTTATCTGTTTCTCAGTGAAGCCGGTGAAGCGGCCAACACCCGCTGCCGTGAGGCCTTGAATGAATGGGGCTCACTGTTTATCAAGGCGGCATCCCAAGGGTCATCCGTCGGCTGTTACCGGGTGGACAACGGCGATGATATCCCCTCGGTGCTGGAGCAAGCCTTCAGTTACTCCCCCTACGTGGTGGTGGAAAAGACCATCAAAGCCAGGGAGCTGGAAGTGGCCGTATATGAATACCAGGGTGAAGTGATAGCCACAGTGCCGGGTGAGATCATCTGCGCCAACAACACCTTCTACAGCTTCGATGAGAAGTATGATGCCAAGAGCAAGGCGGTGACCAAGGTCGAGGCCGAATTGAGCCAAGCGCAAATCGATACCATACGCGATTATGCCATTCGCGCCTTTAAGGGCATGAAGCTGTCCCACCTGTCGCGTATCGACTTCTTCCTTACCGATGAAGGCGAGATACTGCTCAATGAGATCAATACCTTCCCGGGCATGACGCCCATCTCCATGTTCCCCAAGATGCTCAGCAACAATGGCCATGATGTCAGCGAGTGGTTGGTGAGTAACATAAGACGCCATCTGAGCGAACCGCTCAAGTAAAGCATCAGTCCTGAGCCAAGCACCAACCGGACCGAAGCAAAACCACACCCGCCACTCGCGCGGGTGTTCTTTATCCTGCTAAGCTGACAATAGGTGTGACGGCATGCAGGAGATCTTATGTTCAGTGCGATAGATATAGATCATCTGGTGTTGATCTGCAGCAGTCTGGAAACCAGCGAAGCATTCTACACCCAAGTGCTGGGGGCTCGGTTCGAGCGGCGGCTCGACGCCCCTAGCCTGCTGCAACTGAGATTCGGCGGTGCCCTTATCGATCTGGTGCCAAGAAGCGATCAACCCGCAGGCCTCAATATGGCGCACTTCTGCCTCAATATTGCCGCCAAGGATGAAGCCTCAGTGCTGCAACACCTGGAGCAACACGGCGTGCACCATGAAGGCTTTTCGGAAAAATATGGCGCCCGGGGATACAGCCGCTCTATCTATATTTACGATCCGGACGGCAATCAAGTAGAACTTAAACTCTTGAGTCGGCAACAGCAGAGCGGCCAATAAGGCGTTGCTTAATCATGGTTTTTGACTGGCGATTTAACAGATAAAAAAGCGCGCCGGGAAAGTCCGGCGCGCTTTTTTATGAAGCAATAGGCTCTGCCCATAGCTTTGGGCTCAGAAGCCTTCCACTCCCTGCATATCCGGCAGGTGGTGGGCTATCCCCTTGTGGCAGTCGATACAGGTCTTCTCACCGCTTGCCAGCGAGGTGGAGTGCATATTGGCCGCCCGCTGTGACTGACGGGTGAAGTCCATATACTGGAAGTTATGGCAGTTTCGACACTCCAGCGAGTCGTTGGCCTTGAGTCTGGCCCACTCATGCTCGGCCAGTTCGCGCCGCTTGGACTCGAACTTCTCCCGGGTATTGATGGTGCCGAACACCTTGCCCCACACCTCTTTGGAAGCCTGCATCTTACGGGCTATCTTGTCGGTCCAATTATGGGGAACATGACAGTCCGGACAGGTCGCCCGCACCCCGCTGCGGTTAGTAAAATGTATGGTGGTCTTCAGCTCCTGATAGACGTTGTTCTCCATCTCGTGGCAACCGATACAAAAGGCCTCCTGGTTGGTGGCTTCCAAGGCAGTGTTGAAACCACCCCAGAAGATGATCCCGGCAACAAAGCCTCCCAGGGTCAGAAAACCCAGACTGAAGTGAACACTGGGCCGGTTCAGCACCCGCCATATCTGTTTCAGTTTCTCAAACATAGCGACTCCTAATGGCTGGCTGGGTTTTCAGCCCCGGACTTGAGCAAGTGATCCATATCGACAAAGTCATTCTCCACCATCAATCTGGCGTCCAGTTGCGGCACATGGCACTGGGTACAGAAATAACGTCTGGGCGACAACTCGGCCAGAAAGTTATTGTCTCTGTCCATATAGTGAGTCACGCTCACCATAGGTGCCTGCGATTCGCCGGTGCGACTGCGGGCATGACAGGACATGCACTTGTTGACCTTAAGATCCAGCTGGTAGCCGTCTATCTTGTGCGGTATAACCGGCGGTTGCATCGGATAGTTACGGGTCTGTTTGATATCCGTATTTCTCACCTTCTGCATCACAGGCGGTGTCGGCTGGCTATTGAGCGGCGCCTGACGCAAAGTCGCCACCTTATCTTCGGGAATACCGGCAGCGTTGACAGTCAAAGTGGTCATAAGTGCAGCGAAGGCCAACAGGGTATGATTCGATTTCATCTTCTTATCCTCCTCAGGCCTTCATCACTTTCACGGCACACTTCTTGAAATCGGTCTGCTTGGACAGCGGATCCGTGGCATCCAGAGTCACCTTGTTGATCAACTGACTGGCATCGAACCAGGGGACAAACACCAAACCCACCGGTGGCTTGTTGCGGCCGCGGGTTTCCACCCGGGTCAGTATCTCGCCGCGGCGGGACACTACCTTGACCTCATCACCTCGGCGCAGGCCGCGTTTTTTGGCATCATCCGGATGCATAAAGCACACGGCATCCGGGAAGGCGCGATAGAGCTCGGGTACCCTCTGGGTCATGGAGCCTGAGTGCCAATGCTCAAGTACCCGCCCGGTAGAGAGCCAGAGATCATATTCTGCATCCGGGGATTCTGCCGCCGGCTCGTATGGCAGCGCGAAGATAACCGCCTTGCCGTCTTTTTTGCCATAAAACTCAAAGCCCTTGCCGGGTTTAACGTAGGGATCCGAGCCCTCACGGTAGCGCCAGAGGGTTTCTTTGCCGTCAACCACAGGCCAGCGCAAACCATGGGCCTGGTGGTACATTTCAAAGGGAGCCAAGTCGTGACCATGACCACGGCCAAAGGTGGCGTATTCTTCAAAAAGCCCCTTTTGCACATAGAAACCAAAGTGCTTGGCCTCGTCGTTCAGGTACTTGCTGTCGCTTTCACTGAGAGGGAACTTATTGACATTGCCGTTCTGGTACAACACTTCATACAAGGTCTTGCCCTTGTATTCGGGATTGGCCGCCAACACAGCCTCGGACCAGACTTCGTCTGTGGTAAAGCGCTTGGAAAACTCCAGCAACTGCCAGAGATCCGAGCGAGACTGTCCGGGCGCTGTCACCAACTGATGCCAGAACTGGGTGCGGCGCTCGGCGTTACCATAGGCGCCCTCTTTCTCCACCCACATGGCGGTGGGCAAAATGAGATCCGCGGCCTGAGTGGTAACCGTTGGGTAAGCATCGGACACCACAATAAAGTTTTCCGGATTACGGTATCCTGGCAAGCCTTCTTCGTTGATATTGGGGCCGGCCTGCATATTGTTATTCACCTGCACCCAGTAGCAGTTGAGATCGCCATCTTTCAGACGCCGGTTCTGCTCTACCGCGTGGTAGCCTGGCTTGGGCGGAATGATCCCGGAAGGGATTTTCCAGATGGTCTCGGCAATCTTGCGGTGCTCTGGATTATTCACCACCAGATCCGCCGGCAAGCGATGGGAGAAGGTGCCCACTTCCCGCGCAGTACCGCAGGCTGAAGGTTGACCTGTGAGTGAAAACGGACTGTTGCCCGGGGTGGCTATTTTGCCGGTCAGCAAATGGATATTGTAGATAAGGTTGTTACACCAAACCCCGCGGGTATGCTGGTTAAAGCCCATGGTCCAGAAGGAGGTCACCTTCACCTCGGGATCGGCGTAGAGTTTCGCCAGCTCCAGCAATTTATGTTCGGGTACGCCCGAGAGCTTGCTGACCTTCTCCAGGCTGTAATCGGCGACAAACGCCTTGAACTGATCGAAGTCCATCGGGGTGGATTCACCGGCGGTGGCCACGTTCTTGGCTTTTTGCTGCAACGGATGTGAGGGCCGCAGGCCATAGCCGATATCGGTTGTACCTCTGCGGAAGTTCACATGCTTGTTGACGAAGTCCCAATTAACCTTGTCATTGCTGATGATGTAGTTGGCGACATAGTTGAGAATGGCCAGATCGGTTTGCGGCGTGAAGACAATCGGCAAGTCGGCCAAATCAAAGCTTCTGTGCTCGAAGGTGGACATCACAGAGACTTTTACATGGGGCGCGCTAAGGCGTCTGTCTGTGACCCGGCTCCAGAGGATTGGGTGCATCTCGGCCATGTTGGAGCCCCAAAGCACAAAGGCGTCGGCAGCTTCAATATCGTTGTAGCAGCCCATGGGCTCGTCCATGCCAAAGGTACGCATAAAACCGCCCACGGCCGAGGCCATACAGTGACGGGCGTTGGGATCGATATTATTGGAGCCGAAACCCGCCTTCATCAGCTTGGAAGCAGCATAACCTTCCCAAACCGTCCACTGACCTGAACCAAACATGCCCACCGCCGTCGGCCCTTTGGTCTTGATGGTGTGCTTCCACTTCTCGGCCATGATGTCAAAGGCCTGATCCCAACTGATAGGGGTAAATTCACCGTGCTTGTCGTATTTGCCGTCTGTCATCCGCAGCATGGGAGTCTGCAGCCTGTCATGGCCATACATGATCTTCGACAGGAAGTAGCCTTTAATGCAGTTGAGGCCGCGGTTGACCTCACTGTTGGCATCGCCATGGGTCGCCACGACCCGGCCTTCGCGGGTGGCCACCATCACAGAGCAGCCAGTACCGCAAAAGCGGCACGGCGCCTTGTTCCAATCTAACTGGGTGTGCTCTGAACTGGTGATCAGGTTGCTGGCTGTGGCAGGTAAAGCCAATCCGGCGACCCCGGCTGCCGCCATGGCGGCATTGGCCTTCATGAATTCGCGTCTGTTCATTTTCATTGCTCTTCCTCTTCGAGCTGTTCACACTGGTGATACACCATAGCGGTGGAGATCACGCCCTTGAGGGCATTGATCTTGTCCATGGTGGCGAGGATCGCCTGTTCGGTCGGGCCTTCCAGCACCACAACCAGCTTGCTTTCATCGTTAACCGACAACTCGGCATTGCCGAATGACAGAATTTGCTGACGAACGCTGGCCATCTTGGGTGGCATCACCTGAAGGATCAGGCTGCTGACATGCAATTCCCTACTCATCTCGTTCCCCTGTTTTAAGGACTCTCGTTATGCTGGCGTTAACCGGCTCCCGGTGGACCGGTTAAAATTTGACTGAACCAGATGGCAAAACCCAGACCGCTGACCAGTAAAACCGACAGCAGGGGTGCCAAAAAAACCGTCAGGAAGATAAATATCTTCAGCTCCAGACGTTTTTCATCAGTACTCGGTGTCTCGCTCATGGCTCCTCCCTAGGCGCTATGAAGATGGCTTGCTGCTGTGCTGTTCCAGGGCAACGGCCGCCAAGCCAGGCAGATTAAAGCCGCCTTTGAAATGCAACTTGTTTTTCGATTTCAATCATAAAGGCAAAGTGTTAACAAACTGTATACCCCCAAGTTGGTAAACACCTGATGCCGTTGATCTGGATCATATAAATAGCCGGCAAAAGACGGATATCACAGCTTTCAACCGCCTCAATCGATTGTAATTTCGACATTTTCCGTTTTTAGCTATTCAGGCTTACATGAAATACAGCAAAGAAGTGGCTATTTCGCCAATAAAGAGAGGTCAAAAAACCAACGAAATAAGCAAAATATCCATTAGGGAGTAGAGCCCAGCCTGGGCAGGCTTCAAAGGCATAGATCGACAATCAAGGGCGAAACAGAATCCTGTTCTATGTCACAGAACTCAGTAAAAACAGTATCTTGCAGTTGAAGCAACTAGCGTGGAGCCTTAGCATTATCATGCATTTTAGTTAAGTCTTTTAATTTCAGGGCAGACTTCACACGCCTGATTGTACGTCGCCCAACCAAGGAGAGCCTTTAGTGAATCCCTTCCCCCACTCTGCTGCCACACTCCCCATTTTGCTCGGCCTGAGCCTGTCATTTTCCGTTGTCGCAGCAGACAAAACATCGAGCCTGCAATATCAGACCTGGGCCCAAACCGCCGAAGAACTGCAGCGGGAAGATATGCTTGAGAAAAACCCCGCCAGCGTCATCCTCTGGGCTGGCTCGGCTTATGCCGAGGAGTACCATAGCCCCAGAGGGCATCACTTTGCCGTCGCCGATGTCAGCCATAGTCTACGCAGTGGTGTTAGCCCCAAGGCTGGTGAAACAGCCCTGTCGGCCAGCTGTTGGACCTGTAAGACGCCGGATGCGCCCAGGCTGATGAAAGAGCTGGGCGTCGAAGGCTTCTCGGCCAAGAGCTTTGCCGAGCTGGGTCCGGAAATCCAAAACCCTGTGTACTGCTCCGATTGCCATACCCAGGGCTCAGCTGAACTGACACTGCCAAGACCTCATGCCCAGGACGCCATGGCCAAAGTGCACAAACCCTTTGGTGAACAAAATCAGTCGATGCAGCAATCACAGGTTTGCGGCCAATGCCATGTCACTTATTACTTCCAGCCTGAGCGTCAGGACAAGGTCAATATCCCCTGGATCTTCGGCAACAGCGCCGATGAGATAGAAAAGTATTATGATGCCCGGCAGTTTTTCGAGTGGGTGCACCCGGTATCGAGAACGCCGCTGGTGAAGGCGCGCCATCCCGAGTTTGAACATTGGAATCGCAGCGCCCACGCCAAGGCTGGTATCAGTTGTGTCACCTGTCATATGACCCAGGAAACCAGCGCCGACGGCAAATCTTTCACCAACCACAAGATAACCAACCATCTGCCGGACTTTGAAGCGGCCAATTGCAGCAGTTGTCACCAGAGTCAGCAGCAAATTACCCAGCTGATTACCGACAACAAGGCGCTGCTGGAAGCCAAGGCGCAGCAGTTACAGGAACTGCTTATCAAGGCCCATTATGAAGCCGGCGCCGCCTGGAAGGCAGGAGCCCAATGGCAACAGATAGGGTATGCCATCATGGGGATACGACATGCACAGTGGCGCTGGGACTTTGCCATGTCATCCCACGGTATTCACGCCCACAACGCCAAAGAGGGTGAAGCCCTGCTGGACAAGGGCTTAGAGCAGATCCGCACTGCCAGAGAGATATTGAGCAAGCTGAATGCCGACCTTGGCGTAATCCGAGTCGATTATCCGGACTACAGTACCAAGGCCAAGGCGCAGGCCGCCATAGGCGTAGAGCTGGAAAAACTGACCGAGGAGAAGCAAGCCTTTATCGAGACCGAAGTTAAAAAACATTGGTCCAAGGCTGCAAACTTCGGCTATTGAGCGGCAAGGTGAACAATAGCCGGGATGAGAGCCAAGCCTTAATCAAAACATGCAATTTTGATTGGAGAATAAGCGGCGTTCAACAATAGCCGCGGTGGGAAATATGGCCGTTTACCAGGCGGGCACCAGCAGGCACTGTATTGTTCTTGCTGTGCTCTGGGCCCGCCTGTTTTTTTATCGCGTCCACTTTAGGAGCCAGCTGCAGCTGTCCAGTTAAAACTGCTGCAACTGGTTAAGGATGCGCTTTTCCGATATCGGATAGGCAGTGCCCAGACTCTGAGCAAAACAGCTGACCCTGTACTCTTCCAGCATCCAGCGCACCTCGGCCAGCGCCTCCGGTACCGCCTGGCTGCGCGGCACCTTGGCAAGCGCGGCCTTGAACTCTGTCTCGGCGTTGTGAATGCTGTGCAGGTGCAAACGGTCACGGTTGGGATCCACCGGCAGCTTGTCCAGGCGCAGCTCAATCGCCTTGAGATAGCGGATCAGATCGCCAAGACGTCGCCAACCGGAAGCTTCAACAAATCCCTTGAACACCAGGGTGTCCAATTGGCTTTGAATATCACTCATGGCAAAGGCGATATCCAGGCTGATTTTGCCCTTGAGACGCTTACGGATCTTCTGGTGCAAGGTCAAAATCTGCTCTACTTTGAGGGCGATGGCCGCTGCGGTTTCATTGAGCTCGGCCCTGACAATCTCCTTGGCTTTGGCAAAGTCATCGGCGCTGCGGACATCCAACTGCTGCTCATCCAAAAGCTGCTGAATTGCCGCGGCAATAATGTCATCTATCAGTATCTGCACCTGGCCGAAAGGATTGAAATACATCGCCAGTTTGGCCTTGTTGGGCAAGGCCTGCTGTAGATGTTTCACCGGCGATGGAATATTGATAAGCAGCAGCTTTCTCAGTCCTTGTCTGTGGTGGGAAAGAGCCTGCTGTTCGTCATCAAATAATTTGATGGAAACTGTATCACCGGCATCCACCAAGGCGGGGAACGCCTTCACCTCATAGCTGCCTTTGCGGCTTTGATATTCTTTCGGCAGGTCGCCAAAGTTCCATTCGGTCAGGGCGTTTTGCTCTATGCCCTTGTCGGCAACCTTGCGTATCGCTTGGTTCACCTGCCCCTGCAATGATGCCTTGAGACTGTCGAGAGCCCGGCTCTGAGCCAGGAGTTTGCCCTTGTCGTCTTCCACCTTGAAGTTCATCTTCAGATGGTCGGCAATGGCGTTGAGATCGAAATCCTCCGGATTGACACGGGTGCCACTCATTCTCAGCAGCTGTTTGCACAGGGAGGGCAACAAAGGCTGGGCAAAAGGTTCCATCGCCTGCACACAGGCGCGGGCATAATCCGGCGCCGGCACAAAATTGCGCCGCAGCGGTTTGGGCAAGGACTTGATCAGGGCAACACACTTCTCCTCTCTGAGCCCCGGCACCTGCCAGTCAAAATCGGTTTCATCCAACTGATTGAGCAGCGCCACCGGAATAAGCACAGAGACGCCGTCATCCTCGGCCGCCGGTTCAAAATGGTAACTCAGCTTGAGGCTGAGATTGCCCTGCTGCCAGCTGTCGGGGAAGTCCAATGCCGATACATGGGTGTCATCCCTTTGCATCAAGAGTTCGCGGCTGAAATTGAGCAGCTCAGGGGTCTCTTTCCTGGCCTGTTTCCACCAGGTGTTGAATTTGGGCTGGTTGTATATCCCTGGTGGAATGCGCTCATCGTAGAAGGCGAACAAGGCATCTGTATCCACCAGAATGTCGCGCCGCCGCGACTTATGTTCGAGATCTTCCACCTCTTCGAGCAACGCCTGGTTGGCCTTGAAGAAGGCTTCATTGCAGCGCAGCTCACCCTCGGCCAGAGCCGAGCGAATAAAGATTTCCCGAGCCTTAACCGGCTCCAGCGGGCCAAACTGTACCCGGCGGCGGTTGACTATGGTGAGGCCATAGAGCACCTGATTTTCCAGGGCGATCACACTGCCCTGTTTGGCTTCGAAATGAGGCTCGTTGTGCTGCTTCTTGACCAGATGCGCCGCCAGAGACTCGAGCCATACAGGGTCTATACGGGCGCAGGTACGGGCGAACAGGCGTGATGTTTCGGTAAGCTCGGCCGCCATAATCCACTTGGGGCCCTTCTTGGCCAGCGGCGAGCCGGGAAACACAAAGAAGCGCCGGTTGCGGGCCCCCAGATACTCGTTGTCTTTATCCTTGAAACCGATATGGCTCAGCAGCCCCGAGAGCAGCGCCTGGTGCAGTGGCTCATATTCGGCGGCCTGACTGTTGAGGCGCCACTTGAGGTCGTGCACACTCTGACGCAGCTGGGCATAGAGATCCTGCCATTCGCGAATACGCAAATAGGCCAGATACTCGGCCTTCACCTGCTTGCGGAACTGGCTGGATGACAGGCTCTTCTGCTGCTCTTTGAGGTACTGCCACAGATTGAGCCAGGCAACAAAGTCGGAGTCTTTATCGGCAAAACGGCGATGGGCCTCATCGGCGGCCTGTTTCTTCTCATGTGGCCGCTCGCGGGGATCCTGAATCGATAACCCGGCAACAATCACCATCACCTCATGCAGACAGCCAAGCTTATTGGCCTCAAGCACCATGCGGGCCAAGCGGGGATCGACCGGGATCTTCGCCAGATCGCGCCCGAGCGGGGTCAGTTTCAGCGCCCCTTTGTGCTTGCTCACCGCCTGCAACTCTTCGAGCAGCAAGAAACCGTCGCGGATATGGCGCGGATCCGGTGGCTGAATGAAGGGGAAGCCCTCAATGTCACCCAGGCCTATGGCCAGCATCTGCAGGATCACGGATGCCAGGTTGGTGCGCAGAATTTCAGGATCGGTAAACTCCGGCCGATTGATAAAGTCCTGTTCGTCATAGAGGCGAATACAGATCCCCGGTCCAACCCGGCCGCAACGTCCCTGGCGTTGATTGGCACTGGCCTGGGAGATGGGCTCAATCGGCAAACGCTGCACCTTGGTACGATAGCTGTAGCGGCTTATCCTGGCGGTACCTGGGTCGATAACATAGCGGATCCCGGGCACAGTCAGCGAGGTTTCGGCCACGTTGGTGGCCAATACAATGCGCCGCCCTGGATGCGGCTTGAATACCTTGGACTGCTCGCCGTATGACAAACGGGCATAAAGCGGTAAGATCTCGGTATCGCGCAGGTTACGCTTTTTCAGCTGCTCAGCGGTATCGCGGATTTCGCGCTCGCCGTTCATGAAAATCAGAATGTCCCCCGGGCCTTCGCGACAGAGTTCATCGACGGCGGCAAAGATGCCGTCCATCAGATCCAAGTCGGCGTCGTCATCCTGCAACAGGGGGCGGTAGCGGGTTTCCACCGGATAAGTACGGCCGGACACTTCCACCACGGGCGCATTGTCAAAATGCTTGGAAAAGCGCTCCACATCTATGGTGGCCGAGGTGATAATCAACTTGAGATCCGGGCGCTTTTGCAAAATTTGCTTCAGATAACCCAGAATAAAGTCGATGTTGAGACTGCGCTCATGGGCTTCGTCTATGATGAGGCAATCATACTGACTGAGCCATTTATCCGATGCCAGTTCTGCCAGCAGGATACCGTCTGTCATCAACTTGATATAGGAGTCCTGGGAAACCGCATCGGCGAAACGAACCTTAAAACCCACCGCCTGACCCAGCTCTGTCTTGAGTTCATCGGCAACCCGGCTGGCCACGCTGCGGGCCGCCAGCCGTCTGGGCTGAGTGTGGCCAATCAGACCACGGCTGCCAAGCCCTAAGTCGAGACAGATTTTGGGCAGCTGAGTGGTCTTGCCCGAGCCGGTCTCACCGGCCACTATCACCACCTGATGATTGATGATGGCCGAGGCGATTTCATCGCGCTTTTGTGACACCGGCAGCTCATCCGGATACTCGATGACAGGTCTGTCTGCCAGCCTTTGCTGCGCCCTTTCATAAGCCTGCAGCGCGGCTTCACTGAGCTCGGCGAGTTTTTGCTGTTTGGCTTCTGAGTCGGGGCTTTTTTTCAAGCGAAACAAGCTGCGGCGAATGCGCGCCGCATCGGCCTGAAAGCAGAGATCCAGATATTCGCGGGAGAGTGGGTGCAGCTTAGCGTTCAAAACCTTTGTCCATTGGGATCAAAAACGGCGATCCTAACAAGGATACGCCGTCTTGGGTATGCTTACTGACTGATAACGCCCAAATTTCAGTCAAATCAAGCGTTGTTGTCAGGCCGGAGTCAAATAACACTGCTGCATATAGATGTTCATGGCCTTGAGCACATTGGTACGGTTGATGGTTCCCACCACCCGGCCATCTTCCACCACTGGGTATATTTTCGGCTTCTGCCCCAGCATCTGCTCGGCCAGCTGCAATATGCTGTCATCCGGCCTGACCCAAAGGACATCGGCGCGCATGCAGTCGCGCACCACGGCGGTCAAATCGCAGTGATAACTGCTCTTGAGCATGGCAGCCATACAGTCTTGCTGTGACAAAAAGCCCACCAGGCTTCCTGCTGCATCCACCACGGGCGCCCCACCCTTATTGGCCTCAAGCAGTTTTTCCACCGCAGTGGCTATCGACATATCCGCCTTCAGCAACACAGGCTGACGGTCCATATGATCACGTATTTTTATCGAATCCATAGCTTTCCCCAAGTTCAAAACGGCTTCATTGTTCAGTGTAGCCAATATTTTGCCCTTGGGGTTCAAGGCAGCAGCGATTGCCTCAATCCAAAATTTTAGTTATCCCGCCAGATCATCACTTCCGCCGCTTGATTGCTCTTGCGCCAGGCACGGTACATACCTTCGGTGTTGAACGGTGTTGCCACATTGCCTCTTTGGTCAATGGCAATCACCCCACCACTGCCGCCGGCTGAGATCAGCCGCTGATTGATCACTTCATCGGCGGCCTGCAAAATCGATTTTTGCTGATACTTGGCCCTGGCGCAGATATCGCCGGCCACATGGAAACGGATAAAGTACTCACCGTGGCCGGTCGCCGAAACGGCGCAGACACCGTTCTCGGCATAAGTGCCGGCACCTATTACAGGTGAATCACCGATGCGGCCATAACGTTTGGCTGTCATGCCGCCGGTCGAGGTCCCGGCTGCCAGGTTGCCCTGCTTATCCAATGCCACTGCGCCAACGGTACCGAACTTGTAATCAAGATCCAGAGGACTAAGACGCGCCTGAAAGTCTTTATTGGCTTCGGCGGCGTTGATTTTGGCCTTAGCATCGAGAAGCTGCTGATAGCGCGCTTCGCTGTCAAAGCGATTGCCGGGCACCAGCTCCATTCCCAACGTCAGGGCGAACTCCTCGGCGCCCGCCCCCGAGAGCATCACATGCTCTGACTTGTCCATCACGGCTCTGGCGAGATCGATTGGATGACGTATATGTTTAACCCCGGCCACTGCACCGGCATTCATGCTCTTGCCGTCCATAATGGAGGCATCCAGTTCATGAGCACCATCAAAGGTATACACTGCGCCGACTCCGGCATTAAACAAGGGACTGTCTTCCAGCACTCTGATGGCAGCCTGCACCGCCTCCATGCTGGCGCCGCCCTTATCCAGCACCTTATAACCGGCATTGACGGCTTCAGTCAGCTTGTCGCGGTAGGCTTTTTGCTGCTCTTCAGTCAAGGCCGCCTTGGAAATAGTGCCGGCGCCACCATGAATGGCAATCGCAAAAGGAGCCTCGGCCGCCCAGGCCGGCAGCAACCCAGGTAACAGGAGTCCCAGGCTCAGGGCAAGAGTTTTTATTTTTGTTTTCATTGTATTGCTTCCATATTAACGACTGCTGCCTTTGTAACCATTTTATGCCTGGATGGCAATCTGTTACTTGCCTGAGCCAAGATCAGAGGCGACAATAGCAGCAATGTTACGCTAAGCAAAAGTTCTGATTTCCTTGACCAAATACAGTCGCTTTCCCGCGTATATCCTGAGTTTTGCGTCGATCATGCTGGCAAGCCCCCAGGTAGTGGCCGCCGATGATCCTCTGCTTAATCTCCGCATTGAAGGGGTTTCGGGCGAGCTTGAGAAAAATATCCGCGCACACTTGGGCAACTTTCCGGAGTCCAAGGTGCAGCGCCGTGCCTATCTATTTAATGTCAGCGACAGCGTTGAGGCCGCGCTGGAATCCATGGGTTATTACCATGGCAAGCTGGAACAAGAGCTCAAGGAAAGCGAACAAGGGCCGTGGGAGCTCAAGCTCACTATCACTCCGGGAGAAGTTACCCGTCTGCAGTGGGTCGATATCCGCCTCGAAGGCGAAGTACTCAACGACCCCTGGATCAACCGCTGGCTCAGCCAGGTCAAGGTCAAACCCGGCGATCCCCTCAATCACGGCGATTATGAACAGATAAAGTCGCAGCTTATTTCGCTGGCGCTGGCCCGGGGCTATTTTGATGGCCATTATCAAAAATCAGAGATCCGCGTTAATCGCGATCTCAATCTGGCACAGTTCAACCTGTATTTTGACTCGGGTAAGCGTTACCAGTTTGGCGAAGTAAGCTTTGAAGGCCACAGCCTGCAGCCGCAATTGCTCGATGACTTGTTGCCATTCAAACCCGGCGCGCCCTACAGTACCCGCAAGCTCACGCGGCTCAATCAGGAACTGCTGGATACCGGCTATTTTGCCAATATCAAGGTGTTGCCCCAAATCGACAAGTTGACAGAAGACAGCATCCCGGTACGGGTCGAATTGACCCCAAGACCGGATCACTCCATTGAGCTGGGTCTGGGTGCCGATATCGGCTCCAGCACAGACAGCAGCCTGGATCCCAGGGTCCGGGTGACCTGGCGCACCCCACAGATCAACAGTTACGGCCATTCCCAAGAGACCAGCATAGAGTGGTCGAGAGACAGACCCAAATTCCTCTCTACCTATACTATTCCCCTGACTCATCCTTTGGATGATCAGCTCAAGATCCGTGTCGGTCTGCTGAGGGACAAATACGGCGTAACTCAGGACTATGTTCCTGAGGACAGGGACTTTAGCAATACAGGTCAGTTGGAATCGACCAAGAAGCTTCTCGGGGTTGGCCGCAGCAAACGCCTGCATAACGGTTGGCTGCTGAGCTACTCGCTGGAAGCGATTCAGGAAAGCTACACCCAGTCGGATATTGATTATGATCCTGGATTTTTGCTGTTTAGTACCACGCTGTCCAAGACCATCCGCGGCGATAACAGCCTGGATCCCAAGTCGGGTTTCCGGCAACTTTACAGTATTGAATATGCCGATCCTTCACTGGGTTCAGAGATCCGCCTGACTCGGATGCAGGCCAAATTCAAATGGATTGAGACTTTCTTTGAAAAGCACAGATTTGTTTCCCGTCTCGATCTCGGGGTCAACCTGGCGGCCGAAGGCGATCTGGCCTTGATCCCGCCGTCGCTTCGCTACTTCGCCGGTGGCGATCAGAGTATTCGTGGTTACAGCTATCAGGAACTTGGGCCTCACTTGGATTACACCAATGATCAGGGTGGTCTTTCACGGGAGGTGGTCGGTGGCCGCTATCTGGCGGTCGGTAGCCTGGAGTATCAATACTACCTGACCCCAAGCTGGCGGCTGGGTACCTTTGTCGACGCAGGTAACGCCTTTGATGTCAGTCAATTTGAACCTGTGGTTTCCGTGGGCGGTGGTATTCATTGGATATCCCCCATAGGCCCCATCAAACTGGATGTGGGCTTTGGCCTGCACGAATCCGATGCCGAAGACAGGCCCTGGCGTATTCACCTGACCATGGGGACAGAATTATGAGCCAAGCCCCAATGCCACAGGAACCCAACCCAAGCAGCAAGCAAGTGGCAAAAAAGACGCGCCCCCTGTGGCTCAAGTCCTTGAGGTGGTTCACCCGCACACTTTTGTATATCCCGCTCGGCTTGCTGGTGCTGTTGGCACTCTTGCTGGGCACGGCACCCGGGAGCCATTTAGCGGTATTTCTTGCCAGTGCTCTGGTGCCGGATCTTGAGCTGGAATATGCTTCCGGCACCCTGAACCGGGAGCTGCAACTCAAACAGGTACACTGGCAGATGGACGGCATCAGTGTCGCTGCAGATGCCGTTACCCTTGCCTGGCAGCCTGCCTGCCTTTTGCAAAAGCAGTTATGTGTCGACGCCCTGGTGTTGACAACGACCCGGGTCGACATAGACACCCAGGCCTTCGCCTCAGATTCAGCCACAGAGGAAGAAGCGCCAAGTTCGGGAGAGCTGGTACTGCCCTTTGGCATCAGCCTGAAGCGAGCAAGCCTCACGGATATTCAAGTGCGAGTCGATGAGATGCATTTTGATGCTGCGGCATTGAATACAGCAGCCAATTGGCAGGAAAGTGGTTTGCAGATCATCCAGCTTGAAAGCCGCGGGCTCAGCGTGCTGATCCCTGAAGCTAATGCGGCAGAAGCGCAAGCGACTGACAAAGACAAATCAGCCGCAGCGGCCATGCAACAAAAAGCGGCACCAAAGAGTGAGACTGATGAATGGGCGCTGGCGCAGATGCCAAACGTTGCCATGCCCTTCCCCATCTATTTAAAGCACGCCGAGTTGCAGAACTCGCGCCTGCAGATCATGGGGCGGGATGACAGGTTTGAGGAACTGCGTCTCAGCGCCAGCTACATCGGCGCCGAGCTGCGGGTCAACGAGTTTTATGCCAAACACACAGATGCCAGTCTGTCGCTGGAAGGTGAACTGACTCTGGATAAGCATTGGCCCATGGCACTGACGGTACAACTGGAGTTACAGCGTTTACCTGAACTACCGGGACTCGAACAGCAACAGTTGGATCTCGCCCTCAAGGGAGATTTCAGCGACTTGCAACTCAAGGCCAAACTCAGTGGCGAGCAGAGCCTGGCACTCAATGCCAGCGTCAATCTCGCTAACCCGGAACTGCCCTATTCAGTGAACATCTCAGAAGGGGAACTGCACTGGCCCTTTGATCTGGCCCAGTACAGTGTCAGCGGACTGGCGTTGGAAAGCCGCGGCAGCCTCAAGCAACAGGCCGCCAGTGTGGTCGCTCAGATAAGCACTCCCTTCTACCCTGAGCTCAGCCTCAATACCCGCCTGGTGCATCAAGGCCAAAGACTCAAGGTTGAAGAGTTCAGCAGTGACAGCAGCGCCGGTAAACTTGTACTCCAGGGTACGCTGGATTACGCCGATGGCATCGCCTGGGATGCAAATCTTGCGCTTTCACACTTCAACAGCGGCGCAATAACCCTGCCTTCTACCGAAGAAGCTGCGAAGGGAAAAGACCCAAATAGCCAAGTTGCCCACAACAAGCGTAAGAGTGACAACGAGGCAACAAGTGCACAAAGCCAAGCTGACGAGGGCAAATCTGAAGAAAGTCTGGCGGAAGATACGCCGGTGATCCCATCCAGCGATATCAGCGGACAGCTGGCCAGCAGTGGTCGCTGGCAGGATAGCAAGTGGCGAGTGAGTCTGAAGCAGACCCAACTTCAGGGCTCATTGGACCGCCTGCCCTTTGAACTGACTGGCGATCTGGATATAGATGATTCGCTTGAGCTCAGCAGCCAGGGATTATCGCTGCGGGCGCTCAATACCCGCCTGGACCTTTCCGGCAGCGCCAAAGAGCAATGGGATCTCAGTGCCACGCTGGACGTGCCCGATTTCAATCTCTGGCATCCCGAGGCTTTCGGTGCTTTGACAGCCGATATCCAGGTGGTGGGCGATGCCAAACACCCGCAGGTACAGCTCAAGGCCAATACCCAGAGCATCAGATTTGGCGATCTCAAACTCAGCGGCAGTCAACTCAAGGCGCTCTATGCGCCGCTGGATCTGCATGAGTTTGCCCTATCGCTGAAGACAGGTGAATTTGACGGCGTAGGTATTCATCTCGATGGCATCACTCTCAGAGCCAAGGGTAATGAACAGCAACAGAAACTGGGGCTGGAAACCGAGGGCGATCTGCAGCTGGATACTGCCATCCACAGCAAGCTGGATCTCGCCAAACAAAAGGCCAAGGTGGAACTCAGCAAATTCAACTTGGGATCCGTTCTGGGGCTGTGGCAGCTTGAACAAACAGTGTCACTGGACTGGGATCTCAAGCAGACCCGTGGTGAACTCAGTGGCTTTTGTTTGAGTCACCCATCCAGCAGACTCTGCCTGACCGATAATGTTAGCCTCAGTGACAAGGGTGAAGCCAAGTTGCATTATCAGGGGCAACCCGGGCAACTACTCGCCAAGCTGTTACCCGAGCAGTTCAGCTGGCAGGGTGACGCCTTGATGGATGCCGCCATCGCCTGGAAACCCGGCGCGCGTCCGCAGGGTAAGCTCGACTTCCAGTTGGCTCCCGGGAAAGTCAGCCTTAAACGCAAACAGCAAGCCAGTGCCAGCATCGACTATCAGGCGTTGAAACTCAACGCCACCCTGGATGATGATGCGCTGAGAAGCCATATTCTGTTCAATTCCGATGCTCTCGCCCGCTGGGAAAGCCAGCTGGATATCAAGGTCACTCCGGATCGCAGCCTCAGTGGTTACGTCAATATTGAAAAAATCAATCTACAACTGCTTGGCCAGTTCATGCCACAACTTGAAACCATTGAGGGTTTACTCGGCGCCAACTTGAAGTTGGATGGCAGCCTCAACAACCCAGAGCTCAGTGGTCAACTTAACCTACGCGATGGAGCCCTGGCCAGTACAGTCAACCCCACTAGACTGGAGCAGATATCACTGGATATGGCCTTTGCCGGCCAAACTGCCGAGCTCCATGGCCAGTGGATGATGGGCAGCGGCCAGGCGAACCTCAGCGGTCAACTGCGCTGGCCTGAAGGACAATTCAGCGGTGATATCCAGCTCAAGGGGCAAGAGCTCGGTGTCATTCAACCACCACTGGCGATTGTCAATGTCAGCCCGGATATTCAACTGCATTTCAGCCCGGACGCGCTCGATATCAAGGGTGAGGTCAAGGTGCCTTCTGGCAATATCAAGGTGGTGCAACTGCCGGCCGGAGGAGTGAGCGTATCATCCGATGTGGTATTCAGCGACTCTATTTCCGAGCAGGAGGCCAAGGTATCCCCCATGGCTTTGAGCGCCGATCTGAATATAGATGTCGGTGATAAGCTGGCTATCGATGGTATGGGTCTCAAAGGGATGTTGGTGGGTACCTTACGGATGCAGCAATCGCCGCAGAAGCCGCCGCAACTCTTTGGTGATATCAAGGTAGTTAACGGCAGCTATAAATTCATGGGGCAGACGCTGAAAATTGCCACAGGTGCGGTGCAGTTTGTTGGGCCTATGCAAATCCCCAACCTCAATATCGAGGCTATTCGGGAGATCCGCGATGAAGATGTCACCGCCGGGGTACGTATTACAGGCACTCCCAACAAACCGATAGTGACCCTGTTTTCCAACCCCGCCAAGGAGCAGGCCGAAATCCTCTCCTATATTGTTCAGGGTAAAGGTTTTGGCTCCGGCAATGAGCAGAACAACTCACTGATGATGGGCGCAGCGCTGTCGCTGAGCTCCCAGGTCGATGGCGGCGCCATTTCCAGCCTGGGCGACACGGCGGCCGGCCTGGTGGAGATGTTTGGCTTCTCCAATGTGCAGTTGGATACCAATGATGATGGTAAAGTCGCCATCAGCGGCTATATTGGCAAAGATTTGATGATTAAATATGGTGTCGGTGTATTCAATCCGGGTTATGAAATGACGGTACGCTACTATCTGTTGTCGCAGCTCTATCTGGAAAGTGTATCCGGCACTCTGGGCCAGTCACTGGATATCTACTACAGCTTTGATCTTTAAGCTGTAAACACTCATGGTAGCGGATGCCAGCCTTGCGGGTATCCGCTACTTATCCCATCCGGCCTGGACATAAAATGCGACTTAAAGCCTAATTAGCTGTCCCCGCTGCTCAAAACCCAAAATGCAGACATAAAAAAAGCGCCCTGAGGGCGCTTTTCAACATCCAATTATCGATTAAGCGTAAACGAAGTCTACGTGCTCGATCATTGGCTTGAACGCGTGACGCTGCATAGCCTGAGCGCGTACTTTAACTTCTTTGCCGTCCAGAACTATGGTCAGATCGCTGGTGTAGAAGTCATCGTTGCTTTGGATGTTGATGATATCTTTGTGCTCGAACACAATAGCAACGGCTTCTTTGCCGGCGCCATAGATAACGGCTGGAACTTTCCCGTCACGACGCAGGCGGCGGCTCGAACCTTTCCCAATCTCAGTGCGGGTTTGTGCTGGAATAGTGTAAGACATAATAATACTCTTTTGATAGTCAATAACTGGCCACTATTTTCGACCAATAGCGGCCTTCATATAAAGCGGGCGAATACTAGCACAGAGGTAACTGAGCCGACAAGCTGATTTACCCTTTACAGGTAAAAGTGAAGTCAATTTCTCTCTCCCGCTGTTGCTCATCTGTAACATCTGTAATCATTAAGAAAAGCCATTGCTTAGCAGAGGTTTTACCCTGATCGAGATCACAATTTTTCCATCGCCCTGCTGCTACCCTGCTTTCAGTAATCTGGTTTTATTACATGAAGCAGGCCGATGAACGCCAATCTGCAGCAACTGATACGGGATGATAGCCTGTGCTATAAACTGGCAGCGGAACTCCATTACCTGATCGAACATGCTCCGTTTCAACAGGAGAAGCTCGACCTGATTTTATTGGAGTTTCTCGCCTGTAATCAGCAGAAAAGCGGCCATCTGTTACATTTGATGCGTGCCTGCAACTGCCCGGATCTTATCGAGCAATTGAGCTCAGACGCTCTCTTTTATGACAGACTCAACACCTTGGTCGCCGACTGGCAGCAAACCCGCGAGCTGTTACGTCTCAGATTGCAGTTCAGCGAGCTGCTGGCACTGCTTGAAGATAGAAAGCCCCGCGAACAGGGCTTTATCCGCAGGGCAGAAACCAATCTCTCTGTGCCGGAAAAACCTACCAGCTGCGCACCGGCCCGCAGTCAACGTGGACAAATCCCGACTTCGGATAATAGCCGACTCCCCCTAGTTTTAATGACAGGGCAGCCTCACGCAAAGTCTCAAGCTTAACGCCGGGGATCGCGATATCCATTGCCATACCCCGCATATGGTAACTCTTCTTGGCTACGCCGTTACTCTTGCCGGCCAGCATGGCGTTGGTTTTAGGCGAGCGATAACCTGAAATCACATGGATCTCTTCAGAAACCGACAGCGTCTGCTGCAGGTTGAACAGGAGATCGAACAGGCGTTTATCCATAGGGGCCGCCAAATTCAGCCGATGATCTCTCAGCAGATGGCTGAACTGCGACAGAGTGTTACTCTGATAATGACCGTCTTTCCAATAAGTCCCATCGCCACGCTCCCCTGTATGCCGGTTATAAAAACTCAGATATCGACTACCTTTAGTAGACCGACTCGCCATCGCTTTTGAAGGAAGCATAGAAACCATTGCCGCGCCGCCAAGGCCCATCAACAACTGCCTACGGGCAGGACATACTACTGACACTTATTCACCTTGCACAAAAAACAACCACAAGGCGGCAAATTATACGGGATTAACGCCAAGGTCAAGCGCCGATTTAGAGGCAGCGCCGCGGCCTTTTGAGATGAACTAGACAGAAATCGAGATAATTCCTTGCACCACATTAAGTTAGTAAAGCTTGGGTTAGGCGTCCCAAAGATACTGTTTATCAAGGACGCAGCAAATGCTCCTCACTTCCCTGACGCTGCTCTGCCTTGTGGGCCAATTCAGTATTCCTTATTGTCTGCGCCCCAAGTGCCACCTTAACTCCCGGGCTCAATTGATAGATGTCACTGCGAAATTGCGCTGTTTCCCGCTCATCCATCCACGCAGTCCAATAAACCAGATGAACAGGCAGGCGCTGCTCAAAGGCAAACCATTGAGTGGTTTGATAGTCACTTTGCATCCGCTGCCAGGTTCTCTTGTCCCGCACCAGATTATTGGCCATCCAGGACGCCAACTCTTCCACCTTGTCGACCCGGATACAACCGGAAGACAGGGCTCGATTGGCTTTGGCAAACAGATGCTTGTCCGGTGTGTCATGCAGATAAACATTAAAGCCATTGCTGAAATGGAACTTGTAGCGTCCCAAGGCATTATCGGCGCCCGGTTGTTGTACCAAACGATAAGGGAAACGGCCACTCGCCTCTTTTTGCCAGGCTTCGGCGCTCTCTTCCACTCTATTGCCCTGATAGTCATAGACATTGAAATGCCGCTGCTGCAGATATTCACCATTCTTGCGGATCTGCGGCAGTAAGTCGCGCCTCAGTATACCCCTTGGCACAGTCCAGGTAGGATTTAAAACGATATTGGATACCTCACTGCTGAGCAGTGGTGTTTGCCGATAGGGTTTGCCGACTATGACCCTGGAGCGTAACTGCACCTGGTTGTCATCCACCAGAGTCAACTCGAACGCCGGGATATTCACCAACAGATAGCGCTTTCCCAATTGCTGCTTGTAGACGGTGCGGGCAACGAAGTTGCCGGCCAGCATGCGGGCACGTTGCAATGGTTCAGTATTGAGCCAACGCAGCGTATCAGGGCCTATGATGGCATCGGTTTTAAGCCCATGACGGGATTGAAACGCTTCTACCGCCGAGGCCAGCTGCGGTGAATAAACCTTGTTATCGCCCGGCTCGCTGCTGAGATCGCCAAGCCAATATAGACGCTTCGCAATTGTTGGGATCAGCAGATGACTGTCGCCAGGGCGCAGCCAACCACCGGGATCCAACCTGGGCCATTGATGCCGCTCAGCGAGCCAAATCAGATAGCGGATCCGGCTGCTGGTTGCCAGATAGTCGTCTTCCTGAGGTTCCAGCGCCAGCGCCCGGCTGAGCGAATTGGCGTCAAGGGGTAGCGTGTTGAAGGCCAAAGGAACGCCACGACGCTTCCAGAAGGCTGCAATATCCTGTTCAATCCCCTCACGCAACTCCAGTTGAAGGTTAAGATCGCCGCGGCTCATGGAACGTAAATCATCGGCAAACTCCTGCCCTTCAGGCAGCAGAGCCAGCAACTGCAGCTGATTATTCAGGATCCTGATAGCGGCATCATCGGCTTTAACTGCATATGCCGCGCCGCTGAGGAGCAGAATGATCAGTAAAGGCATTAACACGCGCTTTGTCATATCGGCCTCCCGGGACATAAGCTCAATTATGGCAAATATGCGCCGTGATTCGATGATATTTTGCTGACAATTGGCTGAACGACCATTGATTAACATAATACATTGGCAAGTAAATGATTATTAGCGATTGATAATTAACCACTTATCAGCACAAGCCTGTGATCATGGAGATTATTCTGATATAAAATCCTGCCAAAGCAGTAACAGGCAATATAATGAACAGACAAATGCTCATTCGGCAGATGGCCGAAAGACAACAGATCTCAAAGGCTCAAGCCAAAGTGCAACTGCAGCATATTCTGGCTAGCCTTACCCAGGCACTCAGTGAAGGCGAGAAGGTTTATCTGCCGCAGTTTGGCACTTTCGAGCTCAGATACCACCTTCCCCGCAACGGCCGTAACCCACAAACCGGTGAACCTTTGGAGATTGCCGGCAGCAATCAGCCTAGCTTTAAGGCTTCCCCTTCGCTGAAACAGGCTCTGCAGCCAGAGTAATACGTTCTCGGGGCAGGCTCTCTGCCCCCTGCATCAATAGTCATGCTTGTTGCTGGCCAAAGATATCAATACTGACGCTTGTATCTGACAGTTGAACCGGGATTTGATGTGATAAAAGTCAGCAGCTATTAACGAACGTAAACTTGGTATGAAAACAAGGGCTAAGTCTGCTTCTAGTGACTTTAAGGGAATTCAATTTAGGGGGATTAAATTTGGAGGCGCGACCCGGAGTCGAACCGAGATCGACGGATTTGCAATCCGCAGCATAGCCATTCTGCCATCGCGCCTTTTTGGGGTCACAGCATTGAGGTGCTGTGTGAGATTGGAGCGACATATCGGGTTCGAACCGATGACCTGTACCTTGGCAAGGTACCGCTCTACCAACTGAGCTAATGTCGCATCACTTTTCTTGCTTCGTATTCAGAGCCAGCCCTGACCACGGATTGGCATTCTACGCTTTTAACCCCGACTGTCAACGAAGAATTAGTGCTTAACTGTTTGCTTGGACACTAAATAATCTTATCGAAACATTATTGTGCAATCGGGCACAAACTAGCACCGTTTAACCTGCTATCAGATCCTTCCAGGCGGCCTTGATATAACTGATCATCGACCAGAAGGTTAAGAAAGCCGCCACATACAGCAAGGCATAGGCGGTATAGATCATCCAGTCGCCCTGCTTCCAGATAAGGCCAATAATTGCCACCATCTGGGCTGCCGTCTTGTACTTGCCAATCCAGGATACCGCCACAGCGCCGCGTTTACCTATCTCGGCCATCCACTCACGCAGCGCCGATATCACCAGCTCACGCCCTATCATAAACAGCGCCGGCAAGGTCAGCCAGATGGTGTTGTAGTCTTCAACCAGCAGCACCAGGGCCGTGGTCACCATCAGCTTATCGGCCACAGGATCCAGGAAGGCACCAAAACGAGTGGACTGCTCCAGTTTACGGGCCGCATACCCATCCAAGGCGTCGGTAATGGCTGCGAGCCAGAAAACAAATGCAGCCATAAACGGCGCCCAACTGTACGGTAAGTAAAATACCAGAACAAAAACAGGCAGTAAGAACAGCCTAAACCAGGTAAGGGCGATGGGTATATTAAACGGCATGATAAAACCAAATAATCAAAAGCAGCGCCAATCTTGCCTGATTTTTACTACCCCCGCAATGCATCGTGTATCGTTTGAGCCATTTCTGGACTAATCCCGGGCACTTTTGCCAATTCCGCCACACTTGCCCCCTTCACCTGTTGCAATCCCCCCAGATATTGCAGCAAAGCCTTGCGTCTTTTCGGGCCAATCCCCGGGATAGACTCAAGGCTTGAGGTGTTGCGGGTCTTTTGGCGTTTATTTCTATGACCGGTAATCGCAAACCTGTGGGATTCATCACGAATATGTTGAATAAGATGCAGCGCCGGTGAGTCATCCGGCAGTGAAAAGCTCTCTTCGGTATCACCGAAGATCAGGGTTTCCAACCCGGGTTTGCGGCTTTCACCTTTGGCGACCCCGATAAGCGTGGGTACGGCCTCTATGCCGACAAACTTTTCGTTGACCACTTCCTGAGCCATTCTGAGTTGCCCAAGGCCGCCATCGATAAAGACAATATCCGGGATCTTGCCCTGTGCATTGACTTTATCAAACCTGCGAGTCAAGGCCTGCTTCATCGCCGCATAATCATCACCGGGGGTAATGCCCTTGATGTTGTAACGCCGGTATTCGCTCTTGTCCGGTCCTTCGCGATTGAACACCACGCAGGAAGCCACAGTGCTCTCCCCCATGGTATGACTGATATCGAAGCACTCCATACGCTTAATCGGGGTGCTTTGTTCAAGCGCCTCTTCAAGCAGCAGGAATCTCTGCTCCACCGTATTGCGGTGGGCCAGCTTGGTATTGACGGCATTGGTAGCATTGGTCTTGGCCAGGCGCAGATAACCTGCTCTGTCACCCCTGACCCGGGTGCGGATGGCCACTTTCTTGTTCAGTGCGTCCATTAACACCTGCTCCAGCTCTTCCAGCTCCTCATAGCCGTCACTCAGGAGAATTTCCCGCGGGATAGTACGCTGAATATCGACATTGAGATAAAACTGCAGCATAAAGGCTCTGAGTACCTCAGCCATTTCGGTCTGCGCCGGCACGCTGGGATAGTAGCTGCGGCTACCGAAAATCTTGCCCTCGCGAATAAACAACAGGTGGAAACAGGCCACCCCTGAGGCGTAGTGAACCCCAATAACATCAAGATCACCATGGCTGGATGACACTTCCTGCTGCTCGGCCACTCGTCTGAGCGCCATGATCTGATCCCGATAGCGGGCCGCCTGCTCGTAGGCCATGGACTCGGCCGCCTGCTCCATTTTCTTGACCAAGGCGCTGAGCACCTGTTGATCCTTGCCCTTGAGAAACAGGGTCGCCAACTTGACCTGCTCCAGATATTCCTCGTCCGAGACCTTGCCGACACAAGGGGCGCTGCAACGCTTGAGCTGGTACTGCAAACAGGGACGCGAGCGCGCCTTGTAGTAGAGATCGTCACATTGACGAATAGGAAACAGTTTCTGCATCAAATGCAGGCTTTCACGCACCGCACCGCCATTGGGATAAGGCCCGAAATACTGCCCCTTCTCCCGTTGCGGCCCCCTGTGGTAAGCAAGCCTGGGGTGTCTGTGCTGGCTCAGCAAAATAAAGGGGTAAGACTTGTCATCCCTGAGCAGCACATTGTATTTCGGCAAGTACTGCTTGATGTAATCGTTTTCCAGGATCAGTGCTTCGGTTTCACTGTGAGTCAGTGTCACATCGATATTGGCGATATGGGACACCAGCGCCTGAGTCTTCACATTGGGCAGATTCTTGCGAAAATAAGACGAGAGCCGTTTCTTGAGATCTTTGGCCTTGCCCACGTAAATCACGCTACCGCCGCTGTCGTACATACGATAAACGCCCGGCGCTGAGGTCAGATTTTTAAGAAAAAGCTTGGGATTGAATTCCTGCGGCATGAACCCACTCTATGAATAACGGCTGAAGAGATAAAGATTTCAGGGACAGAAAACAACAAAGAAAGAGGGAGCCATGGCTCCCTGTGTAAATCAGAACTGCCCGGTGTCGAGCATTTTATACCGAATCGCCAATCGGGTCAGCTCCACATCGCCGCTGATCCCCAGTTTGGCAAACAAGCGATAGCGGTAGCTGTTAACCGTCTTGGGGCTGAGGTTCAGCTGCTCGGAGATATCATTGACCTTCTCACCATTGGTGATCATCATCATGATCTGCAATTCCCGCTCAGACAGCGACTTGAAGGGGTTCTCATCTGTCTGATCAAACTGACTCAAGGCCATCTGCTGGGCAATTTCCGGTGACAGATATCGCTGCCCGTGAGCCACCTGTCGAATGGCTTGGATCACCTCCGGCGGCTTGGCTCCCTTGGTCAAATAACCGGAAGCACCGGCCTGCATCACCTTGGTCGGGAAAGGATCCTCTGAGTGAATAGTCAATACTATGATTCTGGCATGGGGTTGGTAACGCAGAATTTTACGGGTTGCCTCAAGCCCCCCTATTCCGGGCATATTCATATCCATCAAAATCACATCGGCTTCATTCTGCCTGCTCCACTGCACAGCAGCTTCGCCATCACCGGCTTCCCCTACAACTTTAATGCCTTTCTCATCTTCGAGGATCCGGCGGATCCCGGTTCTGACCAACTCATGGTCATCCACCAAATATACGGATATCAACTTCAACCCACCTTATTATTGTCGGCCTTTTCGTGTAGCCCTGATTCTTCGAAGCCTTTGGGATAATTTAGCCCATCTGCCGACAATAGAAAAGCTCAAGTTAACTTTATGATTATAAAAGAAACTCATTCTTATGTTGACTTGGATAAGGGATAAAGTGCAACAATCTTCCCTTTTGTTGCATAAAAATTCTCTTGCCAAGGCAATAAAATGCCAAAATCAGTGCAACAATGCCTTGGCCGAAAGACAAATAGGTTCTGGTCAACATTGAGCCGGTTAGGATTCAACCAACATATGTAAGTTCCGGCCAACCCGTTTCAAATCTCTCAGGGCAGCCGCTTCTGTAGCCATACGCAGCGGCCTTTGCGGAATTTTGATGGTATTATGCAAAATATCCATGTCATCGCGCTGGGTATGGGTAAATTCGATCGTGCCATAGGGTGTCTTGAAAACTCCCTTTCGACCTGTGGTCATCACGGTAATGTAGCTGATAGGGATCTGCGAAATCGCACCGTATTCAGACAGGGCCGATTCCAGCGAAACATAGTTATACTCACCGCGCCGCAGTGCACAGGCGATATGCTCTACCGCGTAACTATCTCGCCGGCTCAGTGCAAACAGGTATACGCCGCGGCAGGGCCTTTCCAGGATCCCCTGCTTTATCAACCTAGGCAAGCTCTGCTTAAACGCTTCTGCCGTATCATCAAAAAATAGCCGCCTGAGATTCCCCTTGGTATAAACATAAATACCTTTACGATCAAAACTGTGCAGCCGTTGCAAAGCAGTACTGATATCCATAATCCAATCAAGTAGACATAAAAGTGCTTAATAGCATACCTAAATGCCCACTTAAAGCTATTGGAACGAGATGGCCTCTCTGTCTGAATTAAGAGGAAAGTTTATGGACTCGAAACTGTGTAGGTGAGCTCTAACACAGAACTGATTTTCCAGTAGCAATCATTAAAACTGGGACACGAAAAAGCCCGCTTATTTGCACAAGCGTGTCTCTCAGAATAAGGCAGAGGTACAGAGATTTAAATCCTGCATAACGGCGCTATAAACCCAGCAATCCGCTAACCGATACCAGGCTAATCGCTATTATCAAAACCAAGATATGAAAAGCCCGCCTGTTCACACAAGCGGGCCTCTCTGGATATGGCGGAGGAGCAGGGATTTGAACCCTGGATGGGCTATAAACCCATGCCGGTTTTCAAGACCGGTGCATTCAACCACTCTGCCACCCCTCCGGAACGACGCAAATAGTATATCCAACAAAAAAGCGTGTAAACCTTTAATAAATCATTTTATTCCAACTGCTTATTCGTTAAACAAAGCGGCTTTTAGTTAAGCATTTCAGGGCTATAAACTGTCCCAACCCCGTCAGATAGATCTGAGTATCGTTGATGTAGTCGTTGGACAAACAAGTGGATTGGGTTGAGAACCCCTACTCTATTGGCGACTTTAAGTCTATGACTGGCATAGGAACGGAAATACGAAAAGGCCCGCCTGTTTGCACAAGCGAGCCTATCTGAATGCGGCGGATGAGCAGGGATTTGAACCCTGCATAACGGCGCTATAAACCCTCAATACTCTGAGTGGGGCCAGTCCAATAGCAATCATCAAAACTAAATACGAAAAAGCCCGCCTGTTTTCACAAGCGGGCCTCTCTGAATGTGGCGGAGGAGCAGGGATTTGAACCCTGCATGACGGCGCTATAAACCCAGCAATTCTCCAAGTGGTACCTAGCCAGTAGCAATCATCAAAACTAAATACGAAAAAGCCCGCCTGTTTGCACAAGCGGGCTTCTCTGAATATGGCAAAGGAGCAGGGATTTGAACCCTGCATAACGGCGCTATAAACCCAGCAATTCTCCAAGTGGTACCTAGCCAGTAGCAATCATCAAAACCAAATACGAAAAAGCCGCCTGTTTGCACAAGCGGGCTTCTCAGAATATGGCGGATGAGCAGGGATTTGAACCCTGCATAACGGCGCTATAAACCCTCAATACTCTGAGTGGGGCCAGTCCAATAGCAATCATCAAAACCAAATACGAAAAAGCCCGCCTGTTTGCACAAGCGGGCCTCTCTGAATGTGGCGGAGGAGCAGGGATTTGAACCCTGCATAACGGCGCTATAAACCCGCCATTCTCTAACCGCCTATACCTGGCTAATCGCTATCATCAAAACTGAGATACGAAAAAGCCCGCCTGTTTACACAAGCGGGCCTCTCTGAATATGGCGGAGGAGCAGGGATTTGAACCCTGGATGGGCTATAAACCCATGCCGGTTTTCAAGACCGGTGCATTCAACCACTCTGCCACCCCTCCGGAACGGCGCAAATATTATAAGCTCACTAAGCCGTTGTAAACCCTTATTTCTAAAAATATGTTCATATGCCTAAATCTCAGCCATCCGAAAGATTCAAACGGAACTCATATCGAACAATAAAAGCCGCTCCAGAATGGAGATTTACCATGCCGCTCCGTCACCCCTGTGGTAAAATCAGCTTATCTTTAAATGACTTTGAGCCACAATGAAGCCTAGCTTGATCCCGGCCGGGGCCCTTACCCCTCAATACTCCAATCTGCAGCTTCCCACATCGAGCCAACTGACAGATCTATTACTTGGACAAGAAAGAGTCATAGACGCCTTTGGTCTGCTGCAAACCTTATCAGGACAACAGCTCTTCCTGGCAGACTTCCAGGGAATCCACCGCACTTGGCTGTTTGAAGCCCTGAGCGCCCAAAGCAAAATGCCGATGCAATATTTAAGCGGTCGCATCACCCGGGCGCAGCTACTCGGCTATCCGGATAGTCAACCATCAAGGCAACCGGGTGCCCTCGCAAAGCCCGGACTACTTTTTATCTGCGCCGAGTCCTTGTGGAAACGTGAGCCTTTGTGGGAGCTATTGTTGGATGCCATCGAAAAAGGTGGCTTCGAGCTTCAGGGACAATGGCAGCCACTGCAAGCCAAAGTTGTATTGGTGGGCTCGAGTCTGCTCTACAGCGAGCTCAGGTACCATGAGCGCAGATTCAGCGAGTTGTTCGCCCTGCTTGGCGAGCTGGTATTTGAAATTGATTTGCAAAAGGTTACTGTCAATGCCTATGTAGCCTGGCTGGCAGAACTGGCCAAGCTCAGTCATTGTCAACTGACTGAGTCGGCCTTACTGCCTCTGCTCAGGTACAGCAGTCGCCTGACAGAGCATCAGCAGCGCTTGAGCCTCGCCAGCGCAGATTTGGCACAAGTGTTCGCTGAAGCTGCTTTTTACAGCCAGGGGCAAGCGCTGGATGCCAACGCCATTGAACATGCCCTGGCACAACGTCAGCAGCGACATAACGCCCAAGAGCAGCAGTCGGCACAAAATCTTGATGACGCCTTCATCTATTTGCCAACTGAGGGTGCTATGGTGGGGCAAATCAATGGCCTGACAGTGATAGACACCTTGGATTATTGCTACGGCGAGCCGGCCAGGATCACGGCATCAGTGCATTATGGTGATGGTGAAGTGGCTGATATTGAGCGGAAATCTGAGTTGGCGGGCAATATCCACGCCAAGGGAATGATGATCCTGTCCGCATGTCTCTATCGGGTATTTGGCCGCGACGCGCCCTTGCACCTCAATGCCAATATTGTATTTGAGCAGTCCTATCAGGAAATTGACGGCGACAGTGCCTCCTTGGCCGAATATTGCAGCCTGATCTCGGCGATAACCGAACAGCCGATAGACCAAGGACTGGCTGTAACAGGTGCGCTTGATCAGTTCGGCAACGTACAGGCCATCGGCGGTGTCAATGAGAAGATTGAGGGTTTCTTCAAGCTCTGCGCCAGGCGTGGCTTGACCGGCAGCCAAGGGGTGATTATGCCCAAGTCCAATGTGCAGCAACTCAACCTGGCACCCGAGATCATAGCGGCGGTAGAGCAAGGCCAATTCCTGCTCTACGAAATCACTCATGTCGACCAAGCTGTCACTCTGTTGATGGGGATAGAGGCCGGGGAAGCAGACGAAGACAACAACTTCCCCGAAGACACTTTATACGGCATGGTGCAGCAACGACTGGACAAGTTGGCAGGCAATCTTGATGAAGAACCGGGCTATTTTGCGAGCTTGCTGGCAAGATTGCCATTTTTTCGCCAATAAGTAGCTGATCGGAGTTGTTTGGCTTACACCTGTTCGCTAATCTTGGCGGCACTTGATGAAGGATGTGGTAACAACAATGACTAAAGCAAACAGTTTCAACAAAGAAGAGCTCATCGCCTGCGGCCATGGTGAGATATTTGGCAAGAACTCCCCTCGCCTGCCCGTGGACAACATGTTGATGATCGACAGAGTCGTCACCATCAACGACAACGGCGGAGCCTTCGGTAAAGGTGAAATTGTTGCAGAACTGGATATCAACCCGGATCTCTGGTTCTTTGGCTGTCACTTTGTTGATGACCCTGTTATGCCAGGTTGTCTGGGACTGGATGCCATGTGGCAACTGGTTGGCTTTTTCCTTGCCTGGGAAGGGGCCGTGGGTAAAGGTCGCGCACTTGGTGTAGGCGAGGTCAAATTTACCGGCCAGGTGCTGCCAGGCGCCAAGAAGGTGACTTATAAGCTTAATATCAAGCGCACCATACACCGCAAACTGGTGATGGGTATTGCCGATGCGACTTTGGAAGTAGATGGCCGCGAGATCTACTCAGCCACCGATCTGAAAGTGGGTGTATTCAGCGATACCTCAACCTTCTAAAGCCATCGAATACAAGCAACAAGGTCGGCAATTGCCGACCTTGTTGTTTTCAGAGCGCTATAAAAATGCCCTCATCTGGGAGGGCAGTCTTGCTGAATTACTTATTGAACAGGCCGTTTATCCGGCCTTCTACCCCTTCGCGCCAGCCTCCTAGCCACTGGGAGCGAGAATCAAGATTCGAATAAGGACAAAGCTCCTTGGAGCGGCCGCCGACACCGGCTTGGAATCCCTTCGAAAAGGCTCGGTCTAAACGATCTCGTTTTTGTCTCTTCATGCAAGCGTCCTCTGTACTATTTTACATAGAAGCATCAGCTTCACTTGCTATGAATAGAACTTTTCAACGCCGAGATCAATCAAAAAATCGCCAATTATAGCGAAGAAATTTTAAACTATTGAGATCCTGATTAAAAAAAATCGGCGCCTTTTGGGCGCCGAACTCACAGGCTTAAACTAAGCTTAAATTTTGCGTCTGCGCCACCAGATCAGCGGCAGCAATGCCAACCAACCCAAACTGGCCGCACCGGAACGCTCAAACGGCTTATCGATATCACCGTCGTCCACCTGAGTACAAGCTTCCCCACTGCTACTGGGCTTAAGAACAACCATACGCGGCAGATAAGAAGTCACTGGCTGACCGTTACCGTTAAGCTCAAACAGCGGCTTGCCGTTTTCGCCGATCACCAAATTGCCGTCGTCATCAAACTGGTAAGAAGGCTTACGGATAAAGGCAGTACCTACTATGGTGCCTTCCTCATTGATGCTGTTGGCTTCCACCACCACTATGTCAGTGTTGTAGGTCAGGGTTTTGCCTGAGCCATCTTCAACACTCACTTCATGACGTTTCCAGTTGCCTTCGGCATCTTTCTCATAGCCTTTGGACTCACAGGTCAGCAGCTTATTGAGATTACTGAACTCACCAGACTCTTTGTCAAACAGGAAACCCACCTTAGGTCTTGGTTTATCCTTGTCATGGGTAGACTCGATATAACCCACGACCTGACCTTTGTTGTTGATATCTCTGGGCTTGCTGGAGAGATCTGACATGGTGTTGTAGAAATCATTGGGGGTAACCGGCTTGGTCTCAGGGGTATTGGTATCATAGATAAAGAACTTATCGCGGATATAACCCTGAATGTACTTGTTGTAGCTACCGACCAAGATCCCTGCATCATTGACATCATAGGCAATGGAGTTGCGCACATCATCATCGACAACCGGGATCCAATGGTACTTGTATTCACCATTGGCATCTTTACTCCAGTAGGCCGCATCCATTCTCAGGTTGTCTGAATCGTTATAACGATAAACATGGGAGCGTCCGGCAACAACTCCTGAGTTGTTCAGCCCCAGTCCCTGAGCGGTAAAGGTATAGTCTGAATCACCGGGAGTCAGACCAAGTGGTAGTTCAGTACCGGTAACCGCGCCATTTTCATACTGCCAGACATAGGCACGCATCTGGTACTGAATATTGCGGGTGTTGTTGGCGTTGGGATATTTTTCCCGCTGCAAGCACACATCCAGCGGCAGCGTGTTGTCGTCACTGAGGCAAGCCGCGGCCCGTTCGGCGCCATAGTTGCTGATGGCGGTACTGGCATAGCCGGCAACCAGGTTGTTGCTGTTGATGGCTGATGCCATGGACCAACCGCCGAGCTCGGCCGTCTTCTCGTCCTTGGTATAAGTAGTATAAGGCGGCAACAGCGGCACTTCAGTACTGCCGTCTTTAACAAAGCCGCGCTGCTCGAAGTCACGGTAATACCAGTACTCCTGCCCTTCGGTTTCTCCGGTGTAGTCGACTTTCTTCTCTTTACCTGTCATGGCACCGACACGAATACCGGCGTCATTGACGTCGTAGAAGAAACTGTCAACCGAGTTGGCACTGGCCGGATCGGCAGGGTCGGTATCCGCAGGCGGCGTGCTACCGTTTACACTCTCGAAATTGGGTGTCCAGGGACTGGCAGGATCGTTTTCCTGAGAGTTGAAGGTGAAGTTATTGGCAATGATGGGATCATTGATGGAATAGGTGATCTTTTCCTCTGGGGCGATACCATCTTCAATGTCGATAATGCCGTCATCATTATCCACATCCGAGGTGCTGAGCTTTTTCTTGCCCTTGGCTACACCTATGGCTTCATTATTGGCATTAACGCCCATACCATAACCAGTACGAGTATCGGTCAGGTTACCTTTGAGATCATATTCATCCAGGTTGACGACTTCATAGACAGGAGCCGCCTGCGATACCTGTAATACACTGATAACCCCCATGGCCACCAATGACAGCGCACTATTCAACTTCATTAATTTGATTCCCATTTAAATTTTTGAGCTTACTTCATTGACTCGAGTTCTTCCCAACGCTCGAAGTAAGCCTCCAGTTGCTGTTCTTTCTCTGCCAACTGTTGCAATTCGCTGCTCACAATAGCTTGATCCTGCGAATAAAAGTCCGGCTGATTGACGCGCTTCTGCAGCTGTTCCAACTCCTGCTCCAGAGTTTCCATCAAGGCAGGTAAAGCATCCAACTCACGTTGAAGCTTATAGGAAAGCTTTTTGGCTGTCTTGGGTTCTGCGGCTTTTTGCGGCGCAACCTCCTGTTTGACAGGCTTAGCTGCCTCAGGTTCCTCAGCGTCGCGATAGAAACGTGCCCCTTGGGCAACCGCATCCTGATAGCCGCCGACATATTCACTCCAACGGCCGTTGCCACTGAACCACCAGGAACTGGTGACCGTATTATCAATAAAGGCCCGGTCATGACTGACAAGCAGCAGAGTACCTTCATATTCAGTGAGCAGAGACTCTAGCAATTCCAGTGTCTCTATATCAAGATCATTTGTCGGTTCATCGAGAATGATAAGGTTGGCCGGCCTAAGCAGCAGTCTGGCCAGTAGCAAGCGGTTTTTCTCACCGCCGCTGAGCGCCTTGACCGGAGTCCGGGCCCGCATGGGCGAAAACAAAAAGTCCTGCAGATAACTGAGGATATGCCTGTCTTTGCCGTTGACAGTAACAGTGCTCTTACCCTCGCCGACGTTTTCTTCAACTGTCTTCTCCGGATCCAAGGCTTCACGGTATTGGTCAAAGTAGGCGACTTCCAGCTTGGTACCCGTCTTGATTTCACCACTCTGCGGCGCCAACTGACCTATCAACAACTTGATAAGCGTGGATTTACCGCAACCGTTGGGGCCAATCAGTGCGATGCGATCGCCACGCATCACATTGGTGGAAAAGTCTCGTACCAGGTCCTTATCTGCCAGGTTGTAATTGAGATCCTGCACCTCAAACACCAACTTGCCACTGCGATCGGCTTCAGACACCTGCATTCTGGCATTGCCCTGGCGTTCCAGCCGGGCCCGGCGCTCCATTCTCAAGGCCTTGAGAGCCCTCACCCGGCCTTCATTACGGGTACGGCGAGCCTTGATCCCCTGACGGATCCACACCTCTTCCTCGGCGAGTTTCTTGTCGAAGTGCGCATTTTGCTCGGCCTCAACCCTGAGCCACTCCTGCTTACCATCGAGATAACTCTGGTAATCACCGGGCCAGGAGGTAACCACTCCGCGGTCCAGATCCACTATGCGGGTGGCTATCTTCTGAATAAAGCCACGGTCGTGACTGATAAAGGCGATGGCGCCCTTATATCCCAACAGAAACTGTTCCAGCCATTCTATGGTGTCGATATCCAGGTGGTTGGTAGGCTCATCAAGCAGTAACAAATCCGGCTCGCTCACCAAGGCTCTGGCCAGGGCTACTTTACGTTGCCAGCCGCCGGAGAGTTCAGACAGAGGTTTATCCGGGTCCAACCCCAGCAGCCGACAGTTTTGCTGAATACGGTTGTCGAGCTGCCAACCATCGAAGTGATCCAACTTGGATTGCAACCGCTCAAGGTTTTTCAGCATTTTGTCGAGCGCTTCGCCCTGGGCCTTGGCCATAGACTGCGACAGTTGATGGTATTCTTCGAGCAGTTGGCCCACATCGGCCAGACCTGCGGCGATATAGGAATAGACAGTGCCCTGTTCCGCTTTGGGTGGATCCTGTTGCAGGCGGCTGACTTTAACATCGGTGGCGATATTGAACTCACCATCATCAAGCAGGACTTCTCCTGCCAACACCTTCAATAGACTGGACTTGCCGGCGCCATTACGGCCGACAATACAGACCCGCTCGCCGGCTTCAATACTGAAATCTGCCTGCTGCAGCAGAGGGGTATAACCATAGGCAAGCGAGCCACTATTGATACGAACCAGACTCACATTATGCTCCTGTAAAGCGTTTTACTTGCTGTTCATCGAAGGGCCAACAGAGTTCCTCACCCATGCTGTTGGCCAGCACAGGAATAAGCACTCCATAGCGCTCGGCAAGCGTTTCTTGCTCGCAAATATCCTGGGTGCGATAACCAATATTCAGGCCATCGAGCAAGGTCATGGCCAACTCACACAGATGGCAACCATCTGTGTGGTATAGGGTCAATGGCGTCTCAGGCATGGGTGATCAACCAGGTATTATGAATATGCGGATTGCGCTTGTAATCCATTGGCAGCATCTGGGCATCCATATTGGTGACTGACATGCCCTGAGCCGCCATGGCCTCGCTATCCATTTTGAACTTACGTTTATTGTTGGAAAAGATTATCTCTCCGCCCGGATTGAGCAGTTTGAACAGATCAGACAACAACTTGATGTGATCGCGCTGCACATCGAATGAGTCTTCCATCCGCTTGGAGTTGGAGAAGGTCGGCGGATCGATAAAGATAAGATCGAACTTACGGTCACAATCGCGGATCCATTGCAGGCAGTCGCCCTGCTCGAAACGATACTGTTTGCCAATCAAACCATTAAGCACAAAGTTGTCCTTGGCCCAGTTAAGGTAGGTGTTGGACATATCCACAGTCGTGACCGACTTGGCGCCGCCAAGCCCGGCGTGCACCGACGCAGTTCCCGTATAGGCGAACAGGTTGAGTACGTCACGGCCATTAGCTTTACTGCCCACCAGTTTGCGAATAAGCCTGTGATCGAGAAACAACCCGGTATCCAGATAGTCGGTCAGGTTAAGTTTGAAACGGGCACCATATTCCTGGGTAACCAGCTCCAGCTTTTCCTTGTCGAGCCGTTGATACTGATTTGTACCCTTCTGCCGCTCGCGGGTCTTGAGGATGATCTTGTCCGGCTCAACACCTATGGCACCGGGCAAAGACAGAAGCACATCGGTCAAACGTCGCTTGCTGACGGCTTCAGGTATGCTGGAAGGCGCCGCATACTCTTGGATCACAACATAATCCAGATACTTGTCGATAGCGACATTATATTCAGGGATATCTGCATCATAGAGGCGATAACTGTCGATCCCCTCTTTACGAGCCCACTTATCCAGCTGTTTCAGATTCTTTTTCACCCGGTTGGCAAAGGCACTGGCGATGTCACTGACCTCAGCCCCTGACTGCTCGGCCGCTACAGCCGCCCTGCGGGTAGAGTTGGCATGCAGAGTATAGAGGTTAAAGGCGCACTCCAGTGCCCCGTTGAACATCTTCATCTGCTTATCGGCCTTGAGCTTAAGCGATGAGATCAATTCGATATCACTGCAAAGCAAGGCCACTTGCCAGCCACCAAACTCACGCTTGAGCTTGTCGCCAAACTGATAGTAAAGCTGCAACAAAGAGGAGACATTACCCAAACGCTCGCCGTAGGGCGGGTTGGAGATCAACAAACCTTTGTCCAGCGGTGGCGTGATATTGAGAGCATTGGCAACACTGAACTCAATCAGGTGACTGACACCGGCGCTCTTGGCATTACGTTTGGCCAGCGCCACCATGCGCGAGTCTATGTCCGAGCCGAAGAACTTCACATCACAACGGTTCTTGCCTATGCTGGCCCGCGCCTTGGCTTCCTCGACTATGCTTTGCCAAAGTTTGGCGTCATGGCGATACCAGTGCTCAAAGCCAAAGCGACTACGTTGCAGCCCCGGGGCCATATCGGCCGCGATCAGAGCCGCCTCAATCAACACTGTGCCGCTGCCACAAAATGGGTCCAGCAAAGGCGTTTGTTTATCCCATTGGGCCCTGGCCAACATGTTGGCGGCAAGGTTCTCTTTTAATGGCGCCTCACCGGTACCGCTGCGATAGCCACGTTGATGCAGCGCCGGACCGGAGAAGTTCAGCGCTATGGTTACCTGACCGTTTCGGTAGTGGGCATCGATTTTGAAGTCGGCATCGACACGTTGCACATTGGGGCGGTTGAGATCGTCTTCGCGGAAGCGATCCACTACAGCATCTTTAATCTTGAGGGCGCCGAACTGGGTGTTCTTGATAAAACCGCCCATGCCGTGAAAGTCGATACTAAAGGTACAACGGTTATCAAAGAGGCTCGGCCAATCGATACAGAAGGCCGCATTATAAAGCTGTTCGGCGGAATCACAGGGACCGCGATGCAATATAAGCAAAATACGGCTTGCCAGTCTGGTCCAAAGGGTAATGCGGTATGCCAGCTCCAGTGGACAGGAGAAATAAACCCCGGCCAGGCTTTCCTTGACCTCAAGCGCACCAAACTCGCGCAGTTCCTGCGCCAAAGCATATTCAAACCCCTTGGGGGCCGCCGCAAAAAAATTCAACATGAACAAACCAGATAGCAAAGCAAAAATGAATGGCGCATTATACCCTTTGATTAAGGTAAAAGATAAAAACTTCCGTTTTCAGGACCGCTTTTCTTGGTCAATCCTGCCGAATTGTTGGAGTTGTGACCGATACGTTTAATCTCCGTGCACGGATGAATTAAATTTGAACACTCAATGGCATTTTGATGATTTGTCCTTGCATTGCCGCCCCTTGGCCGTTATAGTCCACCCCGCTTTAACGGACGCGGGATGGAGCAGCATGGTAGCTCGTCGGGCTCATAACCCGAAGGTCGTCGGTTCAAATCCGGCTCCCGCAACCAATTCCTTAATTATG
>NZ_JBKORJ010000019.1:0-103104 GCF_047314585.1 Shewanella sp. BJSY2023SW005 | reverse complement strand
CGACGAGCTAACGAGCGCGAAACAGGATGTTGAGCTGGGCCAGAGTCACATGGATGTGACTCTGAGCGTCTGGCGCGATAGCGAATTGGCATCATCAGCACAAGGGGTTTTCCGCTGCGTCGCGGGTCGCTGGGGGTTTGGAAAGGGGGCGAGTCGATACAGCCCCCTTTCCTCGGGTGTGGGGCGGCGAGTGTCGCGTAGCGACCGGCTACGAGCGAGAGCCAGGGATGGCGAACTGGCCCTTGTGCATGGATGCACTTGCTCCACGACTTTAGGCTGCTGGCACAGCGGCTATCATAGCTTTGCTTCTAGCTAAAAGTTCTTAAGTTAGTGCTGGCCTAGCTTCCGGCCACGGTGCAGCCCATCACCTGCGGTGCGCTCTCGCACAGGCGCTCCTGTGACTCGGCGTGAATACGTCCCTGTAGCCTCGACGAAAACGTCCCTGTTTTCGACGGTCACAGTTCCGCCTGTGCCTGGAATTAGGCGTATGCCTGTGGGTCTATCTGCAATTTCAAGCAACGCTATCATTACAGAATTGCACCGCTACCCCTCCGGAGCCGCCGCTGGCGTTGTTGCAAATTGGCGTAGCCGAGACAGGGAGGTCGAGGCTCGAAGGTCGAGCAGGGCGAATGTTGCGAAGCGACAAGTTCATGAGCGCGAGCCAAGGAAGGCGAGCTGGCCGTTATGCATGGATGCATTTGGCGAGTCCTGAGTGTAGCCAATTTGCTTCATAAGCCAGCAGGGATTTCGGCTACGTCGGGGTGTCCTTGGGGATGCAAGGGGCTTTGGACAAGCAAAGCCCCTTGCCCGGTGTGGAACACCACGACTTTAGGCCGCTGGCACAGCGGCTATCATAGCTTCAGGCAAAACTCACCAATGACCTTTGGTTTAGCTGCTGGTTTTAGCTGCCAGCTAAGCTGCAGCCCATCACCTGCGGTGCAGATGGACAGGAAGCCCATGGCAAGTGTGCCGCTAGTATTCAGCCCCAGCTTGCTCCTTCCCCAGCCGGGGAGTACCCTCTTTTGCAGCCAACCGTTTAAGCAGTATCGGGAATTGACCGCCATGCCAAAGGAAATATTTATACTACGCCACGGCCAGACTGAGTTTAATGCCGCCGGTAAGCTGCAGGGACACTGTAACTCACCGCTGACCGAACTCGGCAGGGCGCAGGCAAGAGCTTATGGTGTTGTCCTGCAACAACGACTGCAATCGGCAAGAAATCCTCAACAAGAATTTCAGCTGGTTTCCAGCCCGCTGGGAAGGGCCATGGAAACGGCGACTCTGGTGGCAGAAGTGCTTTGCCGGGATCCCGGCACCATTATTGCCGAGCCCAGGGTTATTGAATGCGGTTTAGGTGAATGGGAGCAGACCCGGGTCGCCGATATCCACGCCGCCAGACCCGAGCTTGCCGGGCGCAATGACTGGTATCTGCAGGGCCCGGGCGCAGAAACACTACCCCAGGTGCAACAGCGGCTGGCACATTGGCTGACCGATCCGGCAACCCCGGAGCGGGTGATCCTTGTGTCGCACGGCCTGACAGGGATTATCCTGCGCGCCCTGTTGCTGGGCCTGGATAACAAGGCACTTTGGCGTCAGGACAAACCTCAGGATGCCCTCTATCACTTTCACAGTGAGGCTCAGGAGAGACTCAAACGCATCTGTTGCTGACTCGCCAACCAGTCGAAGTGGCCCAACAAGGCCTGCAAATAGCGCTGCTCTTCCGCCGGGAGTTGCCCCTCAGCCGCGGCTATCTGTTGTAAATCGCTCAGCAGTTGCCTGACCAAAGGCTCGGTGCAGTAGCCCTTCCACAGTCTCAGGGCGGCTTTTTTCGGCGAATGGCTGTAGCGCCGCAGCTGAATATCGACAAACCAGTCGGCCCGCTCCCGGGCACTGGGCATCAGCGTCATCACATACCAGTTCATCCTCTCCTCCTCAGGCGGATAACTTGATCCTGTCGCGGCCATCGCTCTTGGCCCGGTACAGGGCTGTGTCCGCCGCGCTGAGCATGGCCTCGGCCGTGCGGTACTGGCCATTGATCTCAGTGGCAATCCCCTGGCTGACACTGACACAAACCTCACGGCTCAGCCCCAATTTGACAAAGTCCAGGCTACGAATGGCCTCGGCTATCTGCTCGGCCACCACCCAGGCCATGGCGCTGTTGAATCCGGGCAACACCAGGGCAAACTCCTCACCGCCAAAACGCGCCGCCAAACACTGGGGCGATGGCAACGCCGCGGCTATGGTCTTGGCCATCAATTTCAGGCATTCGTCCCCCATCAGGTGACCATGCTGATCGTTGAACTGCTTGAAATGGTCGGCATCTATGATCAAGGTGCTGATGGGCTTGTGCTTATCGACACACTGCTGCCACTGGCGTTCCAGTGTCTCGGTAAAGGTGCGACGATTGGCCAGTCCGGTCAAATAGTCGGTCGCCGCCAGGGTGGACAGGCGTTTAATCTCATCCCTGTGACCGCTGAGATCATGCAAACCAATCACAAACAGCGGCAGCAAGCCCTGAATAAAGGAGAGCGATAGATTCACCGGCAGCTCGACCCCATCGACACGTCTGAGCAATACCTCCCAGGGACCATGTTGCAGCGGTACCTGGCGACCGTATTGGCTGCTGAACATGCTGGCGTAGCGGCTACGATAAGGCGCCGCCAACCAGGTATGCCAGAATTCACCGGCAAAGGTTTCGCTCTGATCGCCCAGCAGCTCGGCCGCCGGAGAGTTCACCGCCAGCACTTTGCCATCACCATCGGCCAGCACCATAGGTTGCTGCATGCACTCAATCAGGGTCGCCAGAGCCTCGCTGTCACACTCACACTGACTAAAACCAGCTTCATTGCTGTAGGGGCTTGCCATGCTGTTCTCCCTCCCGACCTGCGGGTTGTTCAATTTCGACAGGGATAACTCTAGCGCGTACGTACAAGGCTAACCTTCTGATAAGCTTACGATGTAATTTATTGAAAAATATCGTTAATAATTCAAACCTTCTGTAGACAGGAAAGGCGTCCAACTACAGAAATGCGGCAATGATTGGCAACCATAGGAGCTTTTCGGGCGGGAAAGAATCCCCCGATCGGCACGGATCGGAGGGAATAATTACTTTATATCCTTAGTGACAGCTTTAAGATTAGAGCCCCCACACTGAAATGAGAACAAGCAGAATATCTCTAATGAGTGGCATCTGAGACAGACACCACTCCGATTAATGCAATCAAGCCGGATTTAAAGTTTGGGTCGATTAATAACCTGAGGATCCGGGCTGGCCAGCAAGAGCGACGATTCATCACTGCTGAACAGGAATTGATACTTGCCTGTGCCTGGGTTGCGCATAGAGTCATGCAGCTGCAGCGTCAGGCCATCGGCGCTGACCTCGACCCGATCGATATGACCATCGAAGGGATTGGTGAAGGCGGCACCAACAAACTTCAGCCCGGCCGGAGAATCTTCCAGGTTCAACAGTTGGTAGGTGAGCACCGCAGGTTCACTGACCACCACATCACCACTGCACTCCACGCCCTGCTGCGAATAGTGAAAGCTCGCCTGCCGGGCGTTATCCAGAGTAACACTCAGCACCACTGGCTCACTGACGTGACAGTAAGGTAAACGCGGCCTCAACAATAGGCTGTCGGTTTGGCTCAGCTGCGCCGCCTGGTCAAACTCGGCCATCCGTGACTGCCAGCCAAACAGCGCCAGGATCCGATAGACTTCCGAAGCACTCAGTTGTTGTTGCAACAGCCGGCGATCCAGCTTCACCAGCCCCTGCTCGTCAAACACCAAACTATTGATAAAGGCGGGTAAAGACTGCCCCAAGGGCTCCAACGGCGAAGGCTCGGCCAGCAAGAGTTGCAACTCGGCGTCACTCTTTACCGGCGCCATCGCCATATCGATCTCGGCCTGAGTAGCGGCACTCAGTGCCAGGGGAAAGCTTGCCAGCAACACGCTGACCATCAAAGCAATACGCATAACGACTCCATGTCAATTCGCTCCACATGCCTTATGTGGAGATAACAAACTTAATAAGTGGCATCAGAGACAGATACCACTCCAATTAGTGCAATCAAGCTGGGGTCAATATCAAAATTAGTCAGGTCTGTTAATGATCTCGGGGTCCTGGCTGGAAACCAGTAAAGTATTGCTGCTGTTACTGAGGATCAACCTAAAGCCTGTCTTACCCACTACAGAGTTGGTGTCCATCAGTATCAACATGTCCGGTGCCTCGGTTTTGACTGCATCGATAATGCCGTCGAAGGGAGTATCGAAAGAAGCGCCGACAAAGGCCAGATCCATATCTGTCTTGTCCTGCAGCTTATAGATAATATGAGTGTTGGGCTTATCTACCACTACTGGGCCGTCCGGCTCATAGGCAAACTGAGGCACGCGGTTATCATCCAGAGTAATGGTGACAATGATATTTTTTACGGGTACAGACATAACTTTCATCCTTGTTGTACAGGTTATTGATAGCCATCCAGCTTGGGATAGCCACGGGCTTTTAACTCGGCAAAAAGCTGCCGAGCAGTTTTTGGGTCATCAAGGCAATCTAACGATTTTAAGTAAGGCATAACAAACCCTGGTCTTTTATCTTTCTCGATAAAAGAGCTCAGACGAGTAGCAACCTTCTGACAATACTCAGAAACCATAATGTCAGTTGGGTTTGATGCTTTTAAAAGGCTCGCCTTTAATATTTCCCCATCCGATACATTAATAAGATATGAAACCTTTTTCGGACTTTTTTCATGCAATTTCTCAAATACTGCGATTGATTGAGTAACATAAGCACTCGCGGCACTATAATTCCCATTTTTTTCAAGTTGTCTTGACGCCGCCAAGTAAAGCAATCCACTCAACTCTTGCCGGGATAGCTCAGTCAAAATGTTGTCCTGCTTTATCTCACTTTCAAGATCGACCAACTCCCGTTTGATGTCTGAGTACGAGGTATCTGTTTTTAACGCAAGCATATATACCTGAAGATGGTAGGCATCCCTACGCCAAAGCATGTTTTCCGGATCCTGTTTCAATGCCTGCTTTGCAACCTTAAGAGCAAGGGTGGTAATGTTGAATGCCTCATCTTGTCTGTCAATACGATCCAGCAGCTCCACATACACTCTCAAATTGGCGACCAGCCGCTCCGCCAAATAGGCCTCGGAAATCTGTTCATCCCCCCCCAGTTCAGCCAGGATTTGTTGATGAATGGTCAACGCCGCCAAGATATCCCCATCTGCACTGGCAGCACTGGCTAGCCATGAGCGGGCATTGGCGACATCAGCCAGCCGCTGAGGGTCATCCGGCGACTCGGCCAGTGCGATCAGCTTGAGCCGCAGCGATTCTTCAAAGCCCTGGCGCGCCTTGCTGAAGTCCTGCAGCTTCATCGATAAAGACCCCAGAGAGTTATGGGCGTAGGAAAGTTCCATCAGCGCTTCGCTGTTGTCCGGCGCCAGTCGGTACATGGCCTGGCTGTGTTGCAGATAAGCCTCAAGCCAGGGGCGGGTGCCCTGCCAATCGCTCTGGTCATACTTGAGTTGCCCAAGCCAAAAGGCATTGGCGCCAAGGGTCTTTAACAGCTCCAGCTGATCTGTACTGCCGGACAGCAGTGGCAAGAGTTTGTCTCTGGCGGCCAGCAGCGCCTTTTCCGCTTCATCCACCCGGCCACGGGAATAGGCCACCTCACCCATGGCTTCCAGTGTCTGGCCATGGCGAAACAGCGCCGCCTCACTCAGGCTGCTGTCGGCCTCGCGAAAATAATCCAGCGCCTTGTTGCTGACACCATCGAGCAGATCCATCCGGCCTATGCTGCGCAGCTTGTCGGCAAAGTCACCCACCATAAAGCCCAGCAAGTCTTCTGCCGCCAGGCGCTTGGCCTGCGCCTGCTGCTCGGCTTCAACGCTGCGATAACTCATGAATACCGAGATGAGGGTCAAGAGGCATAAAAGCATGAAAGTCGCGCCCTTGAGGCGCCGCTGGCGCTGCCCTCTGGCGCTGGAGGCGGCAACATAGCTTTCGCTGACTGGATCCAGCTCCAGCAGGGGATCGTTTTTCAGCGCCAGCGCTTCGGTCAGTGGCTTGCCCTGGGGCAGCAGAAAATCGCGACTGCACTGCTGTTGCTGCCAGCGCCTGGCCTGATGGAATAGCCTGGCCTTGGCCGCCAGCCCTTCCCTGTGGCTATCTATCCAGTCTCTGGCCCTGGACCAACGTCTGAGCAAGGCTTCATGGGCTATGCTGAAACCGGGTTCGCTGTCCTCCAGATGGGAGACAAACAGCCGACTGTCGACCAAGGCCTGTACCAAGGCGCGCTCGGCATCCGTGGCCAATTCGGAATATCTGGCGCTGCGACTGGTGACCGACTGCTCATCTTCCCTGAGGGTCACCAGCAGCGACAGCACCCGCGGTAAGGCCGCCCTTTGCGAGCTCGACAAAGAGGCGATGGCATCTTCGGCGGCCTGGCCTATGGCTCCGGCCAGCCCACCCAAGCGGTGATAAACCGCCAGTTGCAACTGGTTGTCGTCACTGCGCTGCAGATACAGGGCCTGCAGCATATACTGCAACATGGGCAGGGCATCCGGGTTACTGGCGGCCTCACGGCACAGCAGCTCATCCAAGCCCAGTGCCGATTCAGGGTCAAATTCCCAACTCAAGCCTGCGGCTGCGGCCGGCAAGCGTATCATCTGCAGCAGTTCCTGACGGCTGGGCGGCAAGAGATCGAAATGGGCGCCATTGCCCTTGCCCGCCATCAAGCTGGGGCTGGCAACCACCTGAGGGTAGAATTCATTGCGACAGGCGCTGAGCAGCAATACGGCTCCGGAACGCGCCAGGGTGTCGAGCAGCGCCAGCCCCTGCTCACGGGCGGCGGCCGAGAAGCGCGGCGAAGACAGCAGCACTTCCAGACGGTCGACAAACAGGCCGAACCTGGGCTTCTGCCAACTTTGGGACGGCAGCGCCCGGCAGAGTTGGGCGCAGAGGCTGTCGATATCCTGTTCCAGTGCATGAGCCAGCGTTTCGGCGCTGTAGCCTGCCAAAACCGGCGCATCGTCCAGCTCCCAGTCGAGCATGGCGGCGGCCAATTCCAGCAGCAGTTGATCTTCGGCGACATCGGCCAGATCCAGTATCGAATAGCAGGCCAGGCCTATGCCGTGAAAGCCCTGAGGCGAAGTCAGATTGGGCAAAATGCCTGCGTTGATCAGCGACGACTTACCGCTGCCGCTGGGGCCAAGCAGCAAGCAAAACCCGCGGCCATGTTTAATCTGCCTGGCTATGCGTTCCAGTAAGGCGTTGATCTGTTCGCTGCGGCCGAAAAACACCCCGGCATAATCGGCGCTAAAGGGTTTTAACCCGGGAAATGGTGAGCCCTGGCTCCAGGCCAGCGACGGCAAACTGGCTTCGTGGCCGATGGGGAAACGGACATCGGCTACAATTCGATAGCCGCGTTTGCGGATAGTTTCGATGAAAGAAGGATCGCCGGCCTTGTCGTCCAGCCCCCGGCGCAGCTGATTGATGGTCTTATGCAGCGGGTTATCGCCCGTGTCGCTGCCGGGCCAACAGGCATCCAGCAGCTCATCGCTGCTGACTACCTCGCCGCTGCGACGACACAGATACAGCAGCACATCCATGGCTTTGGGTTCCAACTGCCGCAGGCGCTTTCCCAGCCGCAAACTATTGCTGCCGGGATCGACCTGCCAATCACCCAAAAAGAAGCTGCTGTCGCTCATGGAACCTACCGCGATAAGAGATTGACCGCATCTTACCCGGTATACAAAGTTAACACCATGATAACAGCGTTAAGTTTTACCTAATGAGCGTTAACTCAAATACTCAAACCCCAGAGCTCGAATGTCTCCCGGCACAGGGATTCGCGAAAATCCGGATGCGCTATGTCGATTAAGGCTCTGGCCCGCTCGCGGATACTGCGGCCCCTGAGGTTGGCACAACCATATTCGGTGGCAATATAGTGCACATGGGCCCGGGTAGTCACTACCCCGGCACCTGGGCTCAGCACAGGCGCGATACGGGAAAGCGCGCCATTGGCGGCCGTGCTCGGCAGGGCGATAACCGAGCGTCCGCCGGGAGAAAGACCGGCGCCGCGAATAAAGTCCATCTGCCCGCCTACCCCGGAATAGATTCGGGTACCTATGGAGTCGGCGCACACCTGGCCGGAAATATCCACTTGCAGCGCCGAGTTGATGGCCATTACCTGCGGGTTGCGGCGGATAACCGAGGTGTCATTAACCTGCTCTATATCCAGAAACAGTACTTCGGGGTTGTCATCGACAAAGTCATAGAGGGCGCGGCTGCCAAGCGCAAAGCCGGTGACCAACTTCCCCGGATGCACCTTCTTGCGGCTGTTGTTAATCGCCCCGGAGCGATAAAGCGCCAGAATGCCGTCGGAAAACAGCTCGGTGTGGATCCCTAAGTTTCGTCTGTCCGCCAACTGCCCCAATACGGCATCCGGAATGGCACCTATGCCCATCTGCAGGCAATCGCCGTCTTCAACCAGAGAGGCTACATGCTTGCCGATAGCCTGGCTGATGGCATCGGCTCCGGCCATGGGGTGTTCGGGCAAAGGCGAACTCTGTTCATACACGGCGGCAAAGCGGTCATAGGGTACAAAGCTGTCGCCATGGGTGCGCGGCATTTGCGGGTTGATATGGGCTATGATCCGGCCGGCCACATCACAAGCGGCGCGACTGGCTTCGACACTGATCCCCAGCGAACAGTTGCCATGGCTGTCCGGCGGTGACACCTGTACCAGCGCCGTATCTATGGGTTGCTCGCCGGAGCGAAACAGCTTGGGCACCTCGGATAAAAAGACAGGCACATAATCCGCCTCGCCACTGGCCAGCAGGGCGCGGGTCGGGGCGCCGCCAAAGAAACAGCGATGGCGCAGATGCCCCTTAAGCTCGGGCACACTCAACGCCTCGGCTTCCTCGGTATGCAGTTGCAGCAAGGTCAGATTCTGCCGCGTCATGGCATGCTGTGCCAGCGCCTCCAGCAAGACTCTGGGGGTGGCTCCCATAGAGTGGGTCCAGATATATTCATCATTCCCTATCAGGGATACCGCTTCCAATGCACTGGAACAAACTCTTGGCGCCATGCTGCTTCCTTATTAGCTCGGTGATTTGCTCCTAACCCTAGCCAGTTGCTCTGTGAAGGGCAATCCCTTGCGGCCAGCCAAGGCCCCTTGCCGGTGGAAAGTGGGCGCTACGCCACACTGGGCCTCAAGCCACGTCCAATTTCACAAAAATACCGCTGCGGTGGATAAGGCGTTTACCCTCAAGGTCTCAGTCGTTAGACTAGCCGGGCCCCAGGCTACAGCAGCAAGTTCCACTGAGTAGCTGCGCCCGGGCAGGACTCAAGTTTCAAGGAAGTAGTATGTCTCAGTTCGACAAGACCCTCAGCGTCAGCCTCAATCCAGAAGATCCCGCCAGCATCGCCCTGGCACTGCAGCAATACCGGCAACACCTGAACGACGGCAGCGCCTTTCGGCTCAATGGCTCCTTGCTGTTCAATATTGAGTTCGTCAATCAGCAGCAAAGGCCGCTTAACCGTGACGATGCCGGTGCCAACCGCCCCTTGTTGGAACACGCCCTCGATGCTGCCCGCCGGGATCACAGACTCAGCTTTTACACCGAACCGGTACTTTTTGCCGCAGCGCTGAACTTTCCCGAGCTATTGGACGAGCTCAAGGCCACAGCCGAGGCCATGGTGGCCTTCTCCCGCCGCCGCAACGACTCCAGCGATCTCTTTATCGATGACTACAACGTCTTCGGGGTGGAAGCCCTCTACATGCTGGCCAGGCAATATCCCGAGCTGAGCCATTATCTGGCCGCCTTTCTGGTGCCTTACTGGAACTTGGAAAGCTTCTACCAACCTGTGTTACTGCTGGGCAAACTGGTGGAGGAGTTCGGCTGGCGCCGCGAACTGATCCACGCCTATCTGCACTGCGACGGCGAACAGAATCGCCGCTGCTTTTTCCAGACCACAGAGGGTAATTCAGTCAACCTCAGCCTGCAGGAACATTTTGCCCGGCATCCGGACGATTACCCCTGGTTTAAGACGCAGCTGCTCAAGCGTCTCGAACAAACCCCGCTGCTGGCCTATGCCAGTGAACAACCGCTTGAACAAACCCAGACGGTACTGGAGTTCTTCTACAGTCTGGGTGACTGGCCGGTAGGGGCTGACATTGACGACACTGAACTGTGGCGGGATCGGGTCAAGCAGCAATTGATCTTGGGTCACCGGGTAGAGGATGAAGCACTTTCCTTGCTGGCGCAGCTGAGCGAGCAGAGCCAACCTCTGGTAATAGTGGCTGAGGCCTGGCGGGAAGACGACCGTCATAGTCTATGGCAAACCGTGGAAGAGCAGGCTCTGGCAGAGGACTATGACTGGGATCAGTATGATAGCGAGCCTGGCTCTGACTATGCCGCGCTATTTTATGACCTGGAAGAGCCGGAAGACTATCTCAGGATTGGTGAGCTGGAAGAGCTGGATGCCGAAGTGGGAGAGGCGATGCTTTGCGCGCTGGCCGAACTGCCCAAGAGCCTTGGCGCCTGCGCCTATGCCGCCTATCGCCTGAGCCGCCTGAACTCGCCGAACAGCTTAAGCCCGGAAGCCGACAAGGCCAACGAGGCCGCGGCGCTGCTTCGCTGGCTGGCGCAGCAGTTGCCGTTACAGTTTCAGCACCATATCTTCTATGAGGGCGGAGAGTACCAAAAGAAAAGGCGTGAACATCGCCTTCTCAAGAGCTGGCTCGCGGATATAGACACCGAGGGCGATGTTGCCAAGATGGCTCAAATTGCCTCTGAGATACTCTATACCAGTAAGGACGGAAAGCGTATTGCACTCTTATGGTCCAATGGCAATAAAGGATTCCAAAACGGCTTGTTGGCGCTGTATTTCCTGCTCTGCGCCCCGGAGCTCGAAGCGCCGCAGTGGCAGGCCTTGAAAACCCTGGCACAAAGGCATTGGCAGCTATGGCTGACACTGGATCCGCTGCAACTGATTGAAAAAATTTATTATTGCTGGGCTGACTACGCCTTCTATCCGGCCATTGATGATGAGCATATCGAGGCCGAATTGCGGCAAAATCTGCTCAAGCTGGGTGTCAGCGAGCCGCAGCTCGATGCTCATACTCTACTGACAGAACAACAGGTGGCTGCCTATCGCCCAGCCGATAAACGCTTCTGGCAAAGTTATATCACCAGGCTTAGCCGGTTTGCCGAAGCCGACCCAGAGGATGACAGCATAATAGGCCGCCGCCTCTGGCAGCAACTGCAGCAGTTGTTGCAAGCGCTTGACTCTGGCCGCGAGCTGCCGAGGCTGAGCTTTTTTGGTCATCTCAAGGCCAACTTCCCCGAGACTCCTCTGCCGCAGGCGTTTTTCGAACTGTTTGATCTTTGCCTGCGGCAAAGCTTCAGCAAATCATTTACCGAAGAGCAGGCGCAAAGCCTCTGCCGCCAGCTCAAGGCTTATCTGACATCGGGCGAAGGGCTTGAACCCTTGACGCCCCAAGCCACGGCCGAGTTACAGGACTGGGTGCCTTGCCGCTCGGACGACCCCGCCGATGCGGCTGAGCTTAGCGACTTTGTCTGGCTATTGCCCGAAGCGCAAGGGCGAGGTTTGGCCCTGTTTCTCGCAGGCCTTGGAACCCAAAGCCTGTATTGGCTTCACCGGCCGAGTGTGGAGACGGCCTATGTCAACCACCTCATTGCCGAGGGTGGTCTCTCGATGGCGCAGCGCTGGGAAGATCAAAGCGTAGGACACAAGCGTCACAGCGACTATGACACAGGGTTAGCCTTTCAGAGTGCCAAGGAAAACTGGGCTCTCTGCTGGCTGGACGGCATAGGCGTAGCGCCGCAAAGCACTGTCTATTTCGCCGTAAGCCAAGGCCGCGCCCCGGCGCCCTTCCTCAAACATTTGGCCGATGAGGGTCGACTGCCGGAGACCTCGCAGCTCTTGACCATAGACGGACGTGTACGCCTGCTGAAGTTGCTGGCACAAGCCGGGGTTGACGCCGAGCTTTTCAGCTCCTTCCTGCAAGACGAGTCTGCCGCGGTCCGGCAACTGGCCAAAGATTTGGCGCAAGGCTCTTAGAAGAGCTCTTAGATAGCAGGCTCTTAAGGAAGACATTGATAAAACAGCAGTTGGGAACACCCCAATAAACGAGTAATAACGGATAACTGCCGCGCCCTGACTCATGGCGCGGTCGCCGGTTGTTTAACAGGAAGTGCCTTACTGGCAGCGACCGGCAAAAGCATTAATTTAATATCAAGGAAGCAATATGCCCCAGTTCGACAAAACCCTCAGCATCAGCCTCAAGCCACAAGATCCCGCCAGCATCGCCCTGGCGCTGCAGCAATACCGGCAACACCTGCACGATGGCAGCGCCTTTCGTCTTGAAGGCTCCCTGCTGTTCAACATCGAGTTTGTCAACGAGCAACAGCAGCCACTCAGCAATGACGATGCCGGCGGCAACCGCAACTTGCTGGTGCATGCACTCAGCGCCGCTCGAGCGCACCACACCTTTAAATATTGCACTGAAGCCGTGCTGTTTGCCGCAGCGCTGAACTTCCCCGAGCTATTGGACGAGATCAAGGCAACAGCCGAGGCCATGGTGGCCTTCTCCCGCAGTCGTAACGACTTTAGCGATCTCTTTCTCGATGACTACAACGTCTTCGGGGTGGAAGCCCTCTACATGCTGGCCAGGCAATATCCCGAACTGAGTCATTATCTGGCCGCCTTTTTAGTGCCTTACTGGGATTTGGACAGCGGCTACACACCCGTGGAACTGCTGGGCAAACTGGTAGAGGAGTTCGGCTGGCGCCGCGAACTGATCCACGCCTATCTGCACTGTGATGGCGAACAGAGCCGCCGCTGTTTTTTCCAAACCGCCGAGGGTGATCCAGTCAACCCCAGCCTGCTGGAACACTTTACCGAGCATCCTGACGATTACGCCTGGTTTAAGGCGCAGCTGCTCAAACGTCTGGAGCAAACCCCGCTGCTGGTCTATGCCGATGAACAAACGCAGGAAGAAACCCAACCAATACTGGAATTCTTCTACAGCCTGGACGACTGGCCGGTAGAAGCGGAACTTGAAGACACTGAGCTGTGGCGGGATCAGGTCAAGAAGCAATTGATCTTGGGGCACAGGGTGGAAGATGAGGCGCTGGCGCTGCAGGATGCGCTCGGCGTTGAGCCCAAAGCACAGGTTGCCGAAGCCTGGCTGATGGACGACAGGCTCGCCCCCTGGCAGCAGGATAAAACCGATACCGGCAGCGCCCAGGCAGAGCAGGATAAAACCGATACCGGCAGCGCCCAGGCAGAGCAGGAAAGTGGCAAGAGCTCCGGGCAAACTCAAGGCGACTGCCAACTACCCAGCTTGGAAGAGCTGCCTTTTTTCCTGCTTAGCCATACCTGCAAGCAAAGTGACTTCGCACAGTTGGATGCAGCCATTGCCGATCGTCTGCCGGCGGCACTGGACAAGTTGCCGACCCACCTGGGAGGCGTTGCCTATGCCGCCTATCGGCTCGGCCGCCCCGAGTGCACAGCGGCAGAAACCCAGGCTCTGCTTGGTTGGCTGGAACAGCATTTCCTCACTGCCTATATGCGTGTCTTCAAGCGGCATGGTGGCAGTTTCAATAGCGATAATCCGCAGCATTTGACACTCAAGGCCTGGCTCACTGAGGCCAAGGAGCAGCAGGATGCAGGCACTATGGCCGCCGTTGCCGATTCGCTACTGGACAAGGATGGCGGAACCCGCGGAAGCCAGATAAGCCAGCATCAAGCGGCCTACTGGTTGTTTTTCCCGGACGATGGTTTCCAGTGCGGCCTGCTCAGCCTGTTTTTCCTGTTAAATAGCCAACTGCCACAGGCTCACACCGAACTGCAGATCCTGGCCAAGCGCCACTGGCAACTGCTTTTGAAACTGGCGCCTATGGTGCTTATCAGCCGCATCAGTCAGTTTTACGCAAACTATGAGGGATATGCCGCCATAGATGATCCGCAGACAGAACAGAGCCTGCATCAAAAGCTGCTGGCACTGGGAGTCAGCGAGGCGCAGCTGGATGCCCATACTTTGCTGCAAGACAGGCGTATCGCGCGCTATGCGCCGGCCAACGAGCGCTTCTGGCAACGTTACCTCGAGCGATTGGCAAGCTTTGCCGAAGGCGATCCCGAAGATAACAGCATGATAGGCCGCAGCCATTGGCTGGCTCAGCAAAAGCTGTTGGATGCCCTAAACTATTGCGATGAAACGGCCATGCTGGGGTTTATTGCCGATCTCAAGGCCTGTTTCCCGGAGCGCCCCTTGCCGCAGCAAGCCTTTGAGCTATTTAACCTCAGCCTGCAACGTGGTCTGGAGCAAAGACTCAAACCGGCAGCGGCGAAGGCTGTATATGACAAGTTACAGGCCTATTTGCAAAGCGGCGAAGGCTTGGAAAACCTGACACCACAAGCCTTGAAACTGCCGGTTCTACAAGGTTGGGATCCCTACAGCGATTATCGCGGCAAGGTTGGCGTGGCAGACTTTGTCTGGCTGTTGCCTACCGAGATGGGAGAGCGACTGGCACTGTTTCTCAGCGGTCTTGGGAAACGAGGGCTGCACTGGTTGGGCTGTCCCAGTGTCAGGGAAGCCTATGTCAACCATTTGGTTGCCGAAGGCCATCTGAATATGGCCGAGCGTTGGCAGGATGAAGCGCTTGGGCACTCAAGCATCGGCGATGTCGATGTGAGCCTGCAACTTGAAGCCGACAAGGAGTTCTGGGCGCTACTCTGGTTGGATAGGATAGGTGTGACGCCACAGGCCACTGTGTATTTTGCCATGCACGAAGGGCGGCAACCTGAGTCTTTTATTATTCACTTGGCCAGCCAGCAGCGGCTGCCGGATATGTCCAGGCAGCTGACCGCAGACGAGCGCAAACGCCTGCTGGAAATCATCGCCAAGTTTGATTGTCTGACCGAAGAAAACGCAGAGCCATTCAAGCAAGACGAGTCGAGCGTCGTCAAGCGTATGCTGGGCAAGTTGTTTTAAGGCTAAAGAGGCGTTGCCGGTCAATGCGGCAACGCCTCTTTAAGATAGTTTCAGCTGCCTTTGAGTGAGCGCAGGAACAAACCTATGCCACCTGTCAGCAATACCAGGATCACCAAGAGATCAAAACTGCTCATGCTGCGCAGGCTAAAGTGAATGGTAGAGATCACCCCGAAGATCATCGCTGTGATAGAGCCAATCGCCAATAACCAGCCAAGAATATTCTTGCCGTTATAGAAAATCATCCCAACCCCCAGAATAAAGGGCACCAGGATCATACCACCTGTGATCCCCCATTGGCTGCCAAATGCGGGGACACCATACAAGCGGGTGCCCAGACCAAAGCTGCTGGATACCCTAATGGCGTTGAGCAGCATGTAACCACCACCACACATCATGATAAGGCCAATAAAAAATTGACCGACACCGCCGGAACTCCCTCCCGCTCCATTCATGTAAAACATCCTATATTCAATTGATTTATGCGGCGAAAATTCTAGCCGTTTTAGGCCCGGGCGGCAAACCGGGCCATAAGGTTACGAGTCGCGGCCGTTGAGGCGTTCAATAATCTGCGCCTTGGCTTCTTCCTGCGCCTGCTGCGCTTCCTCTTCCTGTTTCTGCCGCATCAGTTCGTTGAAGGTAATACGGGCAGCCTGAGCTTGCTCCGAGGCTTGCAGCTTACGTTCCTTCGCCGCCATGGCTTCATCTGTGAGGCGCTGCAACTCGGCAAGTGACTCATCGGGCGCATCCCCCAACTCCAGGTGCGACTCACTGCGGCTCAAGGCTTCACGGCGCAGCTGTTTTTTCAGCTCCCAGATGGCATCCAGGGCTTCACGCTCGGCGTCGGCGGCTTCAATGGCGCTGTCCCGCAATTGCTCAAACTTGGCCAGTGCCTGACCTTCACGACTCCAGGGATCGACCTCAGGCAAATCCGAAATATTAATCACGGGATCCTCGTAACCATCCTGATGACTCAGGTCCAACATGGCCGCCTTGACCCCGGACATCATCAGCATCACGGCTATCACCAAGAGTGGCAAACCACCAACGATAGCCGCTGTCTGCAAAGTGGCGAGCCCCCCCATAAACATCAGTACCGAAGGCATAAAAGACAGAGTAAAGGCCCAGAACAAGCGGTTCCAGCGCAGTGGTTCCTCGGTGACATTGTTTTGCACCACAGACGCCAGAATATAAGAGATGGAATCAAAGGTAGTGGCGGTAAAGATGATACACAGGAGGGTGAAAACAGCGATCACCAGATAGCTGAACGGCAACTGCTCCAATACGGCGAATATCGCCCTGGTCGCCCCTTGATCATTGAGGATTGCCACCACATCCAGCTCACCGGATAATTGCAACGACAAGCCGAAGTTACCCAAGATCATAAAGTACATGGCACAGCCCAGGGAGCCGAAGAAAATCGAGCCGGCCACCATCTGTTTGATGGTTCGGCCGCGGGAGATCCGCGCCACAAACAGTCCCATGCTGGGGGCAAACACCAACCACCAGGCCCAATAGAAGATGGTCCAGTCCTGAGGAAAATGGGTGTTCTCAAAGGTGCCCAAACCACCGAAAGGCTCGGCCCAGGTCGCCATGATAAAGAAGTTGCTCAGCATCCGCCCCAGAGAGTCCAGGCCGGTTTCCAGCATAAAGATGGTAGGGCCGGCAAACAGAATAAATGCCAGCAGTGCCAGCGCGCCCCAGAAGTTGATATTACTCAGCACTTTAATGCCTTCGTCCATCCCCTTGTAGGAGGAATAGGCAAACAGTGCAGTACACAAAAGTAATACGGCTATCTGACTGCCTGTGGTCGATGGCAGATCAAACAGGTAACTCAGGCCTTCGTTGATCAGTGGCGCCGCCAACCCCAGAGTGGTAGCCGCCCCGCCGAGCAGACCGAAGATAAACAATACATCGATAAACTTGCCGAGCTTACCGTGACTGCGGCCTTCACCTATGACAGGCATCAAGGCCGCCGACACCTTGAGCACTGGTTGCCTGCGGACATAAAAGAAATAAGCGATGGGGATGGCCGGGATCAAATAGATGCTCCAGGCGATGGGCCCCCAGTGGAATATGCCGTAAGTGGCGGCCCAGCGCACGGCTTCTTCACTGCCGGCTTGAAGCTGGAACGGCGGGTGTTGATAGTAATAGGCCCACTCAATCGTGCCCCAATAGAGGATGCTGGCGCCTATACCGCCGCAAAACAGCATTGCCGCCCAGGAAGCTGTGGCAAACTCAGGTTTTTCATCGGCATCGCCGAGCTTGATCTGGCCGATATCCGAGAAGATGATATAAATCATGAAGAAGAATGCCGCCAAGCCGAGCGACAGGTAAGCAAAACCCAACTTATCCGTCATAAACGCCTTGGCCACGGCTATCCATTCGGCGCCTTCTGCAGGAAATAGAGCCAGCGGGATCACCACCGCAAGCAGCAAGCCCAGGGCGCCAAAGAAAGTGGTTTTATCTATGAGTTCGAAGTGTTTTTTCATATTTTTGCTCTTCTGTTCGTCCCCGTTCGGGAGCTGGGGCCGCGGCTGGGCCCATGCCGGATAAAATAGGCGCAAGTGGCCATTCAGTCGATTATCTTTATCCGGAAAACGTACGAAAAGTGACGTAAATCAATAGGATGTTACATGATGAGATGTTTGTGTCCAGCTTGTATGAATTGCTGAATCGCTCAGTCGTTGCTGATTAAAGCGCCTAAGACCATAAGGATTTATGCTCTTGATTGCAAGTTTGCCCAGTCTGGGAGGTGTCATTCATAAAAGCCAAGGGGCCCACAGTCACAGGGGCCCCATACAGACAAAGTACCAACAACCGGCAGAATCTGGCTGTCAGTCTGCCGCTTCGCTACTGCTTCAGCTTCATCCAGGCGGCCTGGGTTTCACGACTGCTTCTTGGGTCCTTTGGCACCAGCCAAAGCAGCATCATATTCAGCAGTGAAGTCGAAAGCATAGCTCCCCAAAGCAGCATGAGAGAGAGTGTGATAAGGATATAACTGGCGTAGGAGTCCATAAAGGACAGGGCCAGACTGATCACCACACCACTCCCGGGTAATAACAGCAGAGTAATAAACAGCATCAAACATACCGTCTTGGCGACTGACCACCCCAGATTACGAGCCCTGCGACTGATAATCCTGTAGCCGAAATAGAGGCTGGGCAGTAACCAAAACATGATGAGCGTCCCTGTCCCCTGCCCTTCAAGCCGCAGCAGAGAGCGCAACGCAAAAGAAGGGGAACCGGAAGTTTGCACCATAAAGATTAGACATCCGAGAAACAATCCGTTGCAGATCCCCAGTATCATGCTGCTGCGAAAGAAAGCCAACGCCGGCGTCTGACGATCGGGATCGCACCCCTTACGATGAGCCAGTAAAGGGTGTTCCGGTTCAACTTTTACCAAGGGAGGACGAAACAGGTAAATCAATAACTGCGCCACCAGCCAAACAACAGCGCAGCCCAAGGCAAACATCAAGCCAAGCCAAGGCATAGTCTTGTCAAACTGGATCATGCTCAGTAGCGTTGGATAAGAGAAGCCGAACAGGATGTTCACCAATGCCAGAGGCACACCGCCCAAATACCCGAACGCCCGTCGACCAATAGCAATATGCGCTGCCAGCAACCCAGCACCTATGCTGAGTTGTAGCCCAGTTGCCAAGATAGCCAACAGTGAAATAAAGAAGTCGACCTCTTGGATTGCCAGCAGCAGTGAAGGTGAGAACATGTACACCAGTTGCCACTGATAATGGATAGCCAGTATGGGCAGCAGCGCAATAAAATAGCGACTCCGGTCGCGGGCTTTTTCCGCCCCGCCAAACTCTGGCTGAACAAAGAGATCGCTAATCACCCTCGCCATGCTGTTGGCCGATTGTCTCAATCCCATTCCTCATCCTCCTCGGTATCAGAGTGCAAGCTCAAAAATGCTTGCCATTCAGGGCTGTTGCCATGGCGCAGACTCAATTGATACAAGGCATCGCCTTCACCACCAAAGAAGTTTTCATGGTCAACATCCAGTGCATTGCCGTATTCGGTAATAAGAGGCAGGTACTGCACATCCTGTAATCCCAACTGCAAGGCACAACTGGCCAGCGGCGTCCCCCAGTTGGCGCCATCACATTGATCACTGCCGTCAAAACTGCGGCAAAACTGCTGCAGAATTTGCGCCATCAGCGGCAAGGCTTCGGCGTGACAGGCTGAACGTTGGAAAAAACGGGCCTCATCCCATTGCTGTTTGCCATCGGTAAACCTAAAGGCCAAGGTCTTGCCGTGCAACAGCTTGCTGCAATCCTGAGTCAGTGACTGCAGTTGGCGCAGCGCGTCGAGCTGGCCTTCGGTACTTTCGAGATCGGCAACCTTTATCAGCGTATGTCCAAAACATTGCAGCGCCTGGCGCTGCGCCTCACTCAGCCTCCAGTTATGCTGCCAGTGACAGGACTCCAGGGATAACGGGATAGGGCTGCCTTGCCACTGTGCAGGCTCAGGGAAAGGGCAGCGCAGCAGTTCTTCGCGATCCGAGAAGATCAACTCTGTACCTACATGCAGCAGTTGCCCCTTTGCCAAGAGGGTCAAAGGCGGCGTTTGCGGATCCAATGCCAACCTGACCACCAAACCATCAGACCAACTCAGCCACAGCCCATCGGCCTGCCAGATAGAAGTATCCAACTGTTCGAGATGGAAAAGCGCATCCTCTTCGTCTTCACAAAGCCGCACAACTCCGGCCTCCGAGCGCTCACCATTGTCGAGATTGAGCCATTCAACTCCAATGACAACACCCGCATCTGTCTCTCGAATCACTGGGATGGCCGCCAGGGCTCGTTGCGGACAAACAGCAATCGCCCCAGGTTCAGGGTCCCATTCAAGCACTGAATCGTCCAGGGGAAATACCTTGAACTTCACCCCTTCTCCCTGGATATCAATGCGAACCATGTAGTGCAGTTCTTCGTCTTCATCTATGACATGCATAAGCAGGCTGTTGTCCGGCCCGGCATAAAGACGTTGATTGAGATTGGTGTTATTCAAACAAAAGTAAGGCCCATCTTCATCCAGATAGTCATAACCACCGCCAAAACAATCTTCATCATACAGCTGGGCTGAAATCTCGCTGACAGCGCTAACTTCAGGAATAAGAGGCAGGCGTTGCAAGGTTAAGTCCGTATCCTTGTCCATCTCATAAAACAGCACCAGCAAGGCATCACCATCACTGTTGACAACACCCTGTACACTACCAAATTTGCTTTTATAATCATGCAGTAAACGGCATTGCTGCTGCGCGGGGTCGTACAGATAGAAAGCGCCAAATTGGTTGCCAAAAACACAGGCGCCATCCCGGGTTTGCCCTTTCAGGGTCACCAGTCCCTTGGATGAACTCAACTCGGCAGCCCAAAGCAGTTCGGTGCCACCTTCATCGAACGGACGCATCTGCAATAGATGGAGAACCGGGCCACCTATATCAGACTTTACTTTCAGCAACCTGGGTCCCAATTCGCTGGCCCGAGCGTATCTCTCTGGATACGGGGCAAAATCCAAAATCTCAATCACAAAACAACCCTTTGTTATTTATGATAATTACCTTTAGTTAATCATCATTTCATTGATAATCGTCTTCATCCTGACGGCTCATTTCATATGGCAAGCAGCGGTTAAAGTCCTCGCCGCCAGGGGTATCGGCATACTTGCCGAGCAAGGTATCCAGATTGCCATCCTGTTGGAAAAACAGCTCATGATCGACATCGATACAGTTGAGGTATTGGGCCACCAGCGGCAGATATTGGCTGCCGGCCAATCCCAATTGCAACGCACAGTCGGCCAGCGCCGGCTTGCTGATGTGTGGATCGCTGTAACAGTAATGGAGCCGCTCATTGGCAATGAATAGCCCCAGCAGACGCGCCATATAGTTCCGGCCTTCCAATTGGAGGGCCACAGCCTCAAAGAAGCGCGCCTCATCCCAGCTTTCGTCGGCATCATAAAAACCGAGGCGCAAGTCTTTACCCGACTTGAGCGATTCAAAATCTGTCAATGCCCGCAGCACCAGCTTGTCCAAGGCCTCAAGCCTCGCACTCGCTGACTGCAGATCCCTGACTTCGATTCGCGAAAAACCGAGCAAAGGGGGAACTGTATCCTGCACCTGGGCCTGGGCATGGAAGCTGCTCCATTCTGTCTGCTGTAATTGCACAGCAAAGCTCGCCTCCATGGCGGCGGGCGCTTGGTTCATCTGGCTGGCCAGATCCAAAGTGGGGTTGGGATTGACGTTGGAATTGACACGCCACAGATAATGCCAGTCGGTCAGCAAAGCTCCCTTGCTGAGGAGCTTCATGCCCTCCTCGTCGTATAAGTCATCTTCGCCATCCGGGAGATACAGGGGTGAGCGCCACTGCCCGTCCAGAGAAACCTTGCGGGTCGCGCCGCCATGCCAGCCAAGCCAAAGCGCCGCTTCGTCATTGCAGTAGGCAATATCATCCAGCTGTAGCCAGAAACGCCCCTGGGCCTCTTGCCAGTCGAGATTGTCGACATCGGCCGGAGCCAACAGCATGTCGGCGTCATCGGCCAGTTGCTCACGGGTAAATTGACGCACGCAAAAACGGCCTATCTCGCGGCCAAGGCGCAAGTCGATGCGCTGCAACTGATACGCCAGCGCCTCGGTTTCAGCATCAGCTACCCGGCTCAACTCCATGGCCGGCAGGATAAGCTCACCACGCTCACTGTCCAGCGCCAGGGCACACTCCCAGAGCGCTTCATTCCCCGGCGGATTGGGCAGAGGCATGGCCGCCACCTGCAAGGGCTCGGAATAACGGCCCTGCCATTGAACTTGGTTAATGCTACTACCTACGGTGTCACTGCCGACGACAGCCATAGGGTCCAGCCGCAGCAAAAACTGCCAGGCCTGGGACCGACGACGCCTACTGCGGTGGCAATGCAGGATCAAGCTGTTATCCGGTCCTGCATAGAGGCGATCGGTAAAACTCAGCCCCATGCTATCCGGCAGTCCGGTCTCATCGACCTCGGCCCAAGGGCTGCCCTGATTATCCACCTCATCATTCAGCTGCATGGCAGCCGAGGGCGAGAGATCCCTGTCCTCCAGCCAGTGCCAGAGCATTAAATCGTAACAGCAGCGCCGGTCATTTTCGCCCAGTGATGCCAGGGTTCGGCCATCACTCAATACCGCGACTTTGAGATATTCCATCCCGGTATGAGCCAAAAACTCCTGCTGCCGACGCGCCAGATCCACCAAGTAGATACAGCCCTGCTGATCCCAGATAACGCAGCTCTGCTCACGCCCCGGCACTCCATGGAAACAGCCACTGACCTGCATAGTGCCCTCGGCCATGGGAAAGTCTGTGCTCCAGACGAGCCGATAACCCGAGCCTGTATCTGCCGCTCCATAGAGATACAGGCTCGGGCAGCCATTGTCCGCATCGATATAGATGAGTTTACCGTCGCCAACCGGCGAGCATGTGAATGACATATTTCCTCGTTCTTCAGATCATAGTGCTCTGGCTTTAAGCTGGGGCGATACACTTGAGACAGAGCCACACAAAGCGTGTTGTTGCATTGAACTCAGTCCAGATAAGCCCCATCCTCGAGGCGAAGCTCGGCAGGTAAGAGGTCGTAAAACTGCTTACCCTCCAGGGTATCGGCATACTTCTCCAGCAAGTCATGCAAATGGCCGTCCTGCTGGAAAAACAACTCATGATCCAGATCGATACACTTAAGGTAGCGCGCCACCATAGGCAAAAATCGACTGTGACTCAAACCCAGTTGCAACGCACAATCTGCCAGCGCCGGCTTACCCAGTGCCGGGTCACTAAAGCAGTTGTGGCATGATTTGTCGCGTATGAATGAGAGCAGCAACTGCAACATCAGATTCCAGGCCGGCTCCTGAGTCACGACGGCTTTAAAAAATTGCGCTTCATCCCAGCTCTCATCGGCATCATAAAATCCAAAGCGCAGGTCTTGGCCTGATTTGAGAGATTCATAACCACGCAAGGCCTCGCTCATCAAGGTCGTCAGAGCCTCGAGTCTGGCACTCTCGGATTGCAGATTGTTGACCTCAATCCGTTTATATCCAAGTAGAGGGGGGATCTCCTGCGGTTCTGCAGTTGCACTATTTAAGCTGCGCCAGTATTCGCTGCTTGTAGCAATGTCGCAGCTCGCTTCCATGGCAGCCGGTTCAGTATCTAGCTGGCTGGCCGCATCCAAGGCTGGATTGGGGTTGAAACTCCACAGATACTCCCAGTCGGTCAGCAAAGCGCCACTGCCGAGCAGATTCATTTCATCGGCATGGTATAAATCACGCTTGCCATCGGGGAGATAAAGGGGCGAGCGCCACTGCCCGTCCAGAGAAACCTTGCGGGTCGCGCCACCATGCCAGCAAAGCCAAAGTGCCGCTTCGTCATTGCAGTAGGCGATATCATCCAGCTGTAGCCAGAAACGCCCCTGCGCCTTTTGCCAGGCCAAATTGTCTAAATCTGCCGGGCCCAACAGCATGTCGGTATCGCCGGCCAGTTGCTCGTGGGTATAATGACGCACACAAAAACGCCCTATCTCGCGGCCAAGGCGCAAGTCGATACGCTGCAACTGATACGCCAGCGCCTCGGTTTCAGTATCCTGCGCCCGGCTTAACGTCATTGCCGGCAGGATAAGCTCGCCGCGCTCACTGTTCAGCGCCAGGGCACACTCCCAGAGTGCCTCGTTTCCTGGCGGAGTGGGCAGTGGCATGGCCGATAATTGCAAGAGTTCGGGATAACTTCCCTGCCATTGAACTTGGCTAAGATCACTGCCCACAACAGCCATGGGGTCCAACCGCAGCAGGAATTGCCAAGCCTCCACCTCATCGCGCTCACTGCGGTGACAGTGCAAGATCAAACTGTTATCCGGCCCGGCAAAGAGGCGATCGGTAAAACTCAGCCCCACTCTGTCCGGCAGTCCGGTCTCGTCGACCTCGGCCCAAGGGCCGCCCTGATTATCCACCTCATGGCTGATACACTGAACGGCTGAGGGCACGGGAACATTGCCATCCCGCCAATGCCAGAGACAGACTTCGTAGCAATAGCTAGACTTATTTTCACCCAATAATGCCAGTGTTCGGCCATCACTCAATACCACGACTTTGAGGTTTGCTATCCCAGTTTCGGCGAGTAGTTGCTGCTGCCGTTGCGCCAGGTCCACCAAATAGAGGCAGCCTTGCTGATCCCAGATAACGCAGCTCTGCTCACGCCCGGGTACTCCATGAAAACAACCACTGACCTGCATAATACCCTCGGCCTTGGGAAAGTCTGTGCTCCAAATGAGTCGATAGCCAGAGCCACTGTCTGCCGCTTCATAGAGATACAGGCAAGGGCAGCCATTGTCCGGGTCAATATAGATGAGTTTACCGTCGCCAACCGGCGAACTTGTGAATGACATACATCCTTATCCTTTTCTCATAAATGACAGTTACTTATAGTCATCATCGTCGTCAAATTCGTCGTCGTCGTCATAGTCGCCTTTCTCGGCCAGCTTAAACTCCGGGTCGTTATAGGGGCTTGGGACCGCCGCCAGGAAAGCCGCCAGCTCTTGCGAGCCCTGATGTTCGGCAAAGATCACTTTCAAGGTGCGATTGATATGAAATGGATGCACAGGCAAGGCGCTGAGAACATTGAAATAGTCCGCGAGTTGCGGCAAAGCCTGCCTGTGTTCACTGAGCGCCAAGGCTGCCTCGGCCAGCACTGGCTGCCCCTTGGCTCCCAGCAAACACCTGGCCTGGGGCAGACGGCAGTATGCCGCCAGGATGGCCGCAATCAACTCAGGCCCCTGCTCCAAACGCACGGCATAGTGGAAGAAGTCGTACTCGCTGTGCCGGTTCCCCAAACCATCGACAAAAGCAAACCAAAGCCTGCCAGGCTCAGTAACTGCACTATGAGTTATTTTCTGCTTCAAGCGGTCAAGCCAGCCGGCTCTGGTTGCTACAGGGGCTCTGGCTGTTACTGAGGCTAAGGGCGCTCCGCACGCCTCCCCCAGGCTCTGCTCCAATTTGGGGAGCACCGCCAGTAGCTGCTGCAAGAGTTGCAACCTGCCTTGATTTAATGTCAGATCGTCACAATAGAGAGTCACCCTGCCACTGGGGCAAGGCTCGGCCTGCAGTTGGCTGGGAATTTGCAGCGGCTTGGGTTGATAGCTGCAGCAATTGAGCGGGCACTTTTGCTGTTCGGCAGCCAGCAGGCTCTGGGGCACAGCAGCTTGGGAATCGATGTCGACCGAGTAGTGACTGGGCTCATCGAGATCACCGAATGCCAACCAGAGCCGCCCTTGGTTAACCCCCTTAATCATGACCAGATCACCACCATAGTGGCTCAAGGGGCGCCACTGCCCCGCAGCATCTTGGCTGCCCAGTTGGTACAGAGGGGAAAGCCTCTCGCCCTTCGGTGACACCTTTTGCATCAAACCCCCTTTCCAGCCCAGCCAGAAGACTTGCTCCTGCTCGCAAAAATAGCTGCAAGTCAGGCTGTTGAGCAGTTGCTGCCATTCGTCGTTATCCTGATGGGATATCTCACCGGCGGCAATCCGCTCCAGCGCTTCCTGAACCGCTTCGGCATCATATTCATCACAAATATCGGCCATGGCCGGCAAACGCACCCCGGCATCGATTTGACGGCCGAGATTCATATCTATCAGCTGCAACCTGGCTTCGTAACGCACAGGCTCGTCCTCGGTCTGATGACGGCTCACGCCATCGGCGGCCAGGGTAGTGATAAGGCCGTTGGCACGGTTCTGGAACCAATAATCCTGCGGTGAAACCTGCACTGGAGCCGGTTTCCCCGGCAGAGGCTGTTCGGACCAGGTTTCGTTTGACGGGTCAAAATACACCAGTTGCTGAAAGCGGAAGCGATAACCGCCATGCTCATTGCGACCATAAAAGGCCACGCGGCCATCCCGGGTCAGAATCAGTGACTCAGGTTCGATTTCGGCACTCACAGGCCAATGCTGCACCGGCTCCATGGCCGCGAGATCGACCTTGAGTAAGCTGTGGCCGCGGCGCGCAGCGATGCCTACCCGCCCGACCACCCACAGGGTCTGTTTGTGGCTATCGAGCCAGGCCCCGGGGGTTCCGGAGATTTGTAAATCCAGCACCTGCTCACAACTGCGCGCCTGATAATCGCAGACAAAAAGCAGTCCATTTTGGCCCAAGGCCAGGAAGCGAGTGTCATCCAGCCATTGCAACAAGGCCAGCTCGCCATCCTCGGTTCCTGGCAACTCACATTGCCACAACAAGGTGTCGGCCTCATCAGCGCTCTGGATAACCTGAATAAGCTCAGGGCCGATAAAAAACAGCTTGGCCTGTTGCAGGCGGATATTGGTTCTTACATTGGCATTCATGAAGTTATTCCTGTGATTTGCAATCAGGCGGGGGAAATCGGCCAGGGCAAATCCTGGACAAAACGGCGATATTGGCGGCTCTTGAGTAGCCCCTGGCCGTGACGCCGTTGAATAAGCGGCACTGAGTGCTGTTGATGGAAGGCGGCGCCTGGACCATCAGCCAGCATATTGAAATAACGGGCCAACAAAGGCAGATAAGCTATGTCATCACCGGCCAGCGCCAGCACTGTGTCCGACAAGGCCGGCTTATCGGCGCCGCTGCGCAGACTTGCCGCATCGGGATAGGCCAGCAGCTTCTCAACGGCTTCGGCCAACAGCTCGGCGCCGCCCGGCACAACTATCAGCGCGGCCACAAACTGCGCCTCGGTCCATTCACTGCCATTTCTGTCATTAAAGCGCCACTCCAGGCGCTCACCTTTGGCGCTGTTTGGTAAGTCGGCCAGACGGCTGACCATCTCTTTGGCGCTGGCCAGCAAACACTCCCCCATTTCCAGATAATCGGCCTCAATAAGATTGAGCCCCGCCTCACCATGGGCCAGGCTCTGCTGCTCACTCATCACCAATTCAGGTTTAGGCCAGAAATAACAGGGCAAACTCTGGCAATCGGCGTCCCCTGGCAGCATGGGCGTGACAGTACTGGTATCCAGTGCATATATCTCGAACCCCACCAGCAACAAACGATTGGACGTGGGTGAGGTCAATTGATAGTCGTAATGGTCAAAAGCGACCTGGGCAAAGGGATTGGCTTCGTCGCCGGGGAGTGGGCATTCGTTGGCGCGATAGCGAGGCGACAACGCCTTGAGGCGGAAGTGTTCCTCTGGTGCCAGATAGCCCTTAATCAGCTCGCCACTACGCAACCTCAGCCAAAAAGCGGCTTCATCCAGGCAAAGGCGGATACCACTCAGCCCGTCAGACAGGCTTTCGAGCGCGTCAGTCAGCTCTTCTTCATCACAGGCATCTTCACCGCTCCTGAGCGATTCAAGCAAAGTGGAAAACTCATCCGGATCCAACAAGCCATCATGGCTGTCAAACCAAAACACCGGCTGTTGCCAAAGCACGTCAAGGGATTCGAGTGCCACCAGTTGCAACTGCAACCCAATGCGTGGACTGTCACCGCTCTCATCCAACAGACACTCAGAAACCGGCAATAACGCCAACTGCCGCTCAGGGCAAAGGTGTATGCTCGAATAACGGCTAGCTTCAAGCTGCGGTTTGCCCTCAATCCGGTGAAATCGGCTCTGGCCATCGACCACATTGGTGCACCAGAAGCCATGCTCTCGCTGCGCCAGAGAGTCGCATTCACGTTCATAGAATAAAAAACAACCGTCTCGGCGCCGCACCATGGTGCTGCCAAGGCGGCGATCATCCAGATATTCAGGCAACCAGATATCCTTAATAGGTCGCCAGTCGGCCAGCGACCAGCCCAGGAGACAGGGATATTCATCATCCCCTCTTGGCTGCTCGGCCACATACCAGAACTCGCCTCTGTCTTTATCCAGCCAACCATGACCATAGATGCCAACATTTGGCAGATTGACCATCAGCCGAGGCCCGGTTTCGATATCACCGGCATAGATCTGCCCGGAGCGGGTGGCGACCACAAATTCACTGTCGCTGTAGAAGGCACTCAGCACCACTTCATCCTCGGCCTGGGGCAACTCATACTGCCAAAGCAATTGCTGACGGCCGTCAGCCAGCGGCGTCAACAGCTGCAACTGCGGGGCACCGGTCTGCTTCGGGGAATGTAAAATCCATTTGGCAGCTGTCATCTGAGACTCCTGTTGTTAACAGTAAAGAGATAGCCGAGCCCGTAAATCGAAACGGCATAATGAGATAGCCCAAAGGCACCCATCAAACATAAAACCAACTTGGCATGGCTAATGGGGCTTGCCAGGTGCGTATGCAGAGCAAATAAAGGGGAAGGAAGCGTTTGGCCTAGATTAACCAGCAGCCTAATGGGAAACTGAACGACAATAGCAGTTTTCAAAACAATCCTTTTCGATGGCCTTAAGGCCTGGGCCCATCCAGGGCTCACAGATGTAAGCTAGGCAGCACTATTGGTTTATGCCCCCTAGAGTAAAGAGAGTGAATTTTGACGCTCAAACCGCTCCATGACAAGCTTGAAAGCCATTAAAGTGATGCCAATCAATAGCAAGTAAATAAAAATGAAACAGCAGATGAACATGAAAAAGGCTTTTATGCTCATCACTGCCTCTTATCGATCAGTTAAAGTATTCAGGCAAACCTGTCGTCGGAAAGGGTTTGCAGTGGATCTCTGCCCTGCTCGTACCAACCATCACGGGTGTTTTGCACGCAATCAAATGCCTGAATATAGGGTTTGATATCTATGATGGGGGTACCGTTGAGCATATCGATCCCCTTAACATGGATACGGTTGCCCTCTAAACGGTCAATCTCCAAAATCGATAGGCCTATGGGGTTGGGACGCTTGGGTGAGCGGGTCGCAAATACACCGCGCAATTGATTATCGAGAAAAGGTTTAACCTTGAGTGCTCCCTGCTTGCATTGATGCAGATGAAATAGCACATAAACATGGGAAAAACCATCGAGGTCGGCCAACCCTTCGGCATAGTCGGGATGGATCACCAAAACCCCTTGGTTATCGGCGACCTTGCTGCCCTGAATCGGCATATTGGCCAGTTCTGTGTACTGGGTTTCGGCATGGCCTATGGCGGTAAAGCTGACAACTTGCATAACAACTCCGTTGCAAATACAGAATTGCAGTCTACCTCAAGGCTCAAAGGGGATCCTCAAGACAACTCACATTCCCGCCTCAGGGAACGCTGAGCAAGGTTTCTTCATCAAAGTACTTTTGCCGCAGACGCCGCCCCTCTTCCGAACTCAAAACACGGTTCAGCACAGCCTGAAAGTCACTCACCAATTGTGCAGGGATACCGGTACTGAATGCGAAACACAAAGGCTTATGACTGACCTCAAGCAAAGGCGCCATCATGCCCGGTTCATAGCCTTGCCGCTTAAGGGTACTCACCAAGGTTAATCGGTTGCTGGACAGTAAATCGGCGCGGCCACTACTGAGCACCCTAACCGCCTGCTCCAGACTGCTGGTACGTACCAATAAGGCAGGATTAAAGCCATGACTCAACAGCAGCTGCTCACCCACATCTTCTCTGACTGCCACCACCACTAGCCGCTTGGCGTCATCCAGGCGGGTTAATCTCGGCGCCGTCTGTTTGAATGCATACAGATTTAACTCCAGGGTGCCCAGACTGCAGGCCCATTGAAACAGGGGAGCCCTGGCATCTGTGCGAGCCGTTGAAAACAACACCACGTTATCGCGGTTTGCCAACAGGTAGTAGCCTCTGGCCCATGGCAATATCTCTATGGGTTGCGGCTCAACCGCCATCTCCCGCCAAACAAGATGCAAAATGTCGATTGTGAATCCGGAAACCTGACCCTGTTCCGAACTGAAATTGTACGGAGGGTATTCTTCGGTGAGATACCTGAGCTGGCTCAGATCCGCAGCCGCCTGCACACTGCAACAATAGAGCAATAGCGGAAAAAGTAAGCGCATAATTATCCCCCAAGACAACGGTATCTATAGGAAGGACCTCTGCAGGTCTTCAGTCCTATGCCTTGAACGCCAATTGTTGTCCAAGCCACTCTCGACAAAAGAGAAGATCACTAGGATTTACTCGCGCCCTGCTTAAGTGTTGCCAAAGGCGGCTAAATATACAAACCCAAGTTTCAATGCTTATTAACTCATTGTATTTATGCTTTTTTTAACAAAACCATTCGAAAGTAAAGTCCTCGCATCCAGCAAGCCACGTCAGCAGCCCGTAAAGGGCTTGAATTATTTTTCACTACGCCTTGAGCATGGAACCCAGTTAAAGACTCTCAAAATGTCGATTTACCCCCTTAAAATCGCGATTTAATCACTTCTCAAAACTATGATTTTAAAGGTTTTATTTTTAGTGATATTCCAGAGTGCCGATGTTAGCCTGCAAAGGTTGTTGGGAAGGCGCGAACCAACCCCATGTTTGCCTGCCTAGGCAAAGCTCGCCGAAAGAGTTAGCACCCTCCCTGATTAAAGGAAGCCGTATGGATATTATTGATAAAGTTTTTCAGCAAGAGGATTTCTCACGCCAGGATTTGAGTGACAGCCGTTTTCGCCGCTGCCGCTTTTATCAGTGTGACTTCAGCCACTGTCAGCTGCAGGATGCCAGTTTCGAGGATTGCAGTTTCATTGAAAGCGGCGCCGTTGAAGGGTGTCACTTCAGCTATGCCGATCTGCGCGATGCCAGTTTCAAGGCCTGCCGTCTGTCTTTGGCCAACTTCAGCGGTGCCAACTGCTTTGGCATAGAGTTCAGGGAGTGCGATCTCAAGGGCGCCAACTTTTCCCGGGCCCGCTTCTACAATCAAGTCAGCCATAAGATGTACTTCTGCTCGGCTTATATCTCAGGTTGCAACCTGGCCTATACCAACTTGAGTGGCCAATGCCTGGAAAAATGCGAGCTGTTTGAAAACAACTGGAGCAATGCCAATCTCAGCGGCGCTTCCTTGATGGGCTCAGATCTCAGCCGCGGCACCTTCTCCCGCGACTGTTGGCAACAGGTCAATCTGCGGGGCTGTGACCTAACCTTTGCCGATCTGGATGGGCTCGACCCCAGACGGGTCAACCTCGAAGGAGTCAAGATCTGTGCCTGGCAACAGGAGCAACTGCTGGAACCCTTGGGAGTAATAGTGCTGCCGGATTAGCTCGAATGCAAACACAAGAGGCAAATATCACTTGAGTTCCGCGCTACAACAAGGCAGATTCTGCTATAGCAGAGTATTACCGCCGGAATGCCGTTTCTCTGCTGCCGCAGCCGACGTTATACCTTCCCTTCAAAGGAGGCATTATGAAGACTCAACTTCACGCCGAGCTGGCTCAGGTCAAGCGCTCTTTGGCAATCACCCAACTACTGGGAGCACCAGGCATCTTACTCATAGGCTTGGCACTCTATGGCCTGGTCATCGCCGAAGGAGATGCCTTCATCCAGGCGCTCAATAATCCTATAAATTGCTATCTATTAATCGCCATAGGCTCGGCCATCACGCTCTGGGAAGCACTTAAGATTATCAAGCTCTCCAAACAACAAACTCAGCTCCTCAAACAACTCGATGAATGCAATGAGTTACCGGAAAAGAAAAACATTTAAGGCTGAAAATCATCTTAAAAAGTTAGACAAGTAAGGAGAAATAATGGAACTGGAGATTCAAGTTACTTTTCGCACAGGAGACAGCATAAGAACCCGACGCTACAAGAGTGAACAAGGTGCCTTACGGGGCATTTGGAAATGGCTCAACAAACATCAGGAGCAGGGAGATATTCAAGCCAGCTTCTTTTCCCCCGAACAGGGCCACCGCATCTTTACACAACCAGAGCAGCTCAGTGAATTTGAGCCCAAAACCATAGATAACTTTTATCAATCCAGAGCCTGGCTGGCACTCAGATATCAGGTGCTGCAAACTCACGAGCACAAATGTGTAGAGTGCAATCGCACTAAAGCCGAACACAATATAGTGCTGCATGTTGACCATATTTTGCCCCGCAGCAAGTACCCGCACAAAGCGCTGGACATTAATAACATGCAAATACTTTGTGAAGATTGCAATCTGGGTAAGTTGGATAAATGATCACTATGACTTGTCGCCCTATTTAGGGTGAGGTATTCTGTAACCTGTTTGTAAAGATTGACTCAAGGAAGAGGGGCGGCCAGGGCTGTTGCAACAGGGACACCTCACAAAAATCAAACCTTTCCTTTATATGTCAATTGTTTGACTCGACTCAAAAAACTTTGATCTCAAACTGTTAGAGTCGCGGTTTAATTTATTATTCGCTTCTGCCGAGCCTGTGCCCTTGACACTGCTGTTGGCCGGAACTGTACCCCAGACCAGCGGCGCTTCGAGAGAATGCCACAGGCGATCACAAGCCAGCACGGAAGTAGAACACCGAAAAAAACGGAAGTTAGCTCATGAAGAATATAATAATCGCTATCGTTTTGACCGGCCTGATGGCCTGCAGCACTACCCCCAACACCATAGTCTTCGACGGCAGCAGTGCTGAGTCGACCCAACAGGATGTCATCAGACTCATGGCGCAGCTGAACTCCCATGACAAGCAGGAATTTGTCATGGCCTTGTTGGCAATCCAACTGGCCGAGTTCGACACCCCATTGGCAGCGCTGAACCACTCGGATCGCAACGGCCAGATGGACTTCGGCCTGATAGGGCAAAAGATTAATGGTCTGGACTTTGAACAAGTACTTGAACTGGCACACAGCAAAAGTGACAAGGCCAAGCCCCGCCAACCGCTGCCTTAACCCGGCAAGAGAAAGTTCTATCTCGGCTTCTTGGTGTGGTTTCAGATCATGGCGTTAAATCATGACTTTAAATCATGACTTTAAATCATGGCCTGAAACATTAGCCAATTTCTGCGGTCGGCTGCCCCGGCCGCAATCCCAACCTGGCGCACTTGCCATGGGTACTCGGCGGCAAATAAAGCTAAGTGAAAGCTAAGTGATTGAATTTATATTTGCCTTATGGTGGCAAACTGATTACCATGCGCCCGCATCGCTCACCATTCATTCACTGTAGAGGAGAAAACATCATGCAAAACACATCAACCTCCTTTGCAGGTCTTGTCCGCTAAATAGCAGAAAGCTATCCACTGATTTCATAGCTTTCTGGTAAAGCTATCGCTTCGGTCAACTGGCCTGCCAATACGTTTATCGTTTAAATCCTGTTTAAAGGAATTGGTCTATGGGCAGATCCGTCCAAAAACTTACTGAAAGCGTCAGCCTGATTGCATCCAAAGAAACCTGGGTAGAAGGGCTGGCAATACAACAACTGATTAAAACCTCTGAATTGGCCTGTATGCAGCACGTGGCGGGAATGCCGGATCTGCACCCCGGCAGAGGCTATCCCATTGGTGCGGCGTTTTTTGCCATCAACAGAATCTATCCTGCCTTGGTCGGCAACGACATTGGCTGCGGCATGTCACTGTGGCAGAGCTCGCTGAAGCTATCCAAGGTCAAGCTGGATAAGATGGCGAACAAGTTCAAACAGATAGAACAGCCTCTGGATGAAACCTGGGCGCAAACAATTGCCGAGCGCAAGCGGGAAAAAAGCATAGCCATCACAGGCTTTGACCAGGCGCTGGGCACCATAGGTGCCGGTAACCATTTTGCCGAGTTTCAGGCGATAGAAACTGTCTATGACCTGGCGGCGCTGCAAGAGCTGGGGCTGGACAACCGCTATCTGCAACTGCTGGTGCATTCCGGCTCCAGAGGCCTGGGGCAGGCCATTTTGCAGGAACATATCCGCCGCCACAGCCACCAAGGCCTGAGTCCGGAAGATAGCGAGTTCAGCGACTATCTGGCCAAACACGATGAGGCGGTACGCTGGGCCGAATTAAACCGCGAGCTGATAGCCTGTCGCTTCCTGGAAGCAATCAACAGCTCTGGCAGCTTGGTGTTGGATGTGAACCACAATCTGGTATCCCCCAAGTGCATAAACGGAACCCAAGGCTGGCTGCATCGAAAAGGCGCCACCCCGAGCGATAAGGGTTATGTGGTGATCCCGGGATCCCGCGGCGACTACAGCTATCTGGTGAAACCCTGCGCCGCTGCGGGCAACGCCGCCGATATCAGCCTGTTTTCCCTGGCTCATGGTGCCGGGAGGAAATGGCAGCGCGGCGAGTGTCAGGGCCGTCTGGCGCACAAGTTCAGCCGTGAAGATCTCTACCTCACCGCCCTGGGAAGCCGGGTGATCTGCGGTAACAAGACACTGCTGTATGACGAAGCGCCCCAGGCCTACAAAAAATGTGCGACTGTGGTTGGCGATATGGTCGATGCCGGTTTGATTGAGGTTGTTGCCAGGCTGCGCCCTGTGCTGACCTTCAAAACCAACGGGGAGTGCTGCTGATGATACTGCTGCAACTGTCGGCTGGAACCGGCCCGATTGAATGCTGCCGCGCCGTGGCCCTGGCGGTGCAAACCATAGAGCGGGAGTGTCAGACGCAAGGCATAGGCTGCGAGTTGTTGGAGGTGACTCAGGCTAACGCTAAAACCGGCGTCGCCTGTTTCAAGTCGGCCTTGCTGCAACTCAGTGCCAATGATGAAGCCAGGGCCAAGCACTTGGCGCTGGCTTGGCAGGGAGCCATGCTCTGGAGCTGCCAAAGCCGCTTTAGGCCCGGGCACAAACGCAAAAACTGGTTCTTCAGCGGCCAGATGTTTGAGGTCAATGACAAGGCTCTGGATAAGCAAATCCACTTTCAGGCCTGCCGCGCCTCGGGCGCCGGAGGGCAGCACGTGAACACCACAGACTCGGCCATCCGCGCGACCCATATCGCCAGCGGCCTGTCGGTGCGGGTTGAAACCGAGCGCAGCCAACATGCCAACAAACGCCTGGCAACGGCCCTGCTGTTTCAAAAGCTGGAGGCGCTGAAGCAAGAGCAGATGAACCGGGAAGAGCAACAGCGTTGGCAACAACACTGGGAACTGCAGCGGGGCAATCCGCGAAAAAGCTTTAAAGGCGAAAAGTTTATTCCGCTCGACTAAAGCTTAGGTAAAGGAACAGGCCGGGAGCCGGGATTGGCGCTCGGGCCTGCTTCCTATCTGTCACTGCGGCTCACTCAGCTGAGTCCGCTCAGCTGGGTCTATCAGTTACGCCACCTTGAGCAAATTCATATTCTTGGCCAATGCCTGCATTCGCGGCGCCACGATTTCAAGGGTAAACAGCGCCGCCTTCTGACGGGCCGAATGGCGCTGGCTCGGCTCCAGCATGGCCTCAATATTGCGGCTGCGCGCCACGGCAATATCAGATTCGGAGCACTGGCTGGCAACACGGGCCCAGACATAGGCCTCAGCCAAATCGCCTCTGGCAGCATACAGCATGGACAAACGATACTGGGCAGCGGGCTCACCTTGTCTTGCCGCCATCAGATAACTGTCGATGGCGGCCTCGGTATCGGCCGCTATGCCTATGCCATGCTCCAAACAGTAGCCCAGATTCAAGGCCGCCAGCTTATCCCCATGTTCAAGCCCCTGCCGAAAGCAGGCGACAGCCTCGGCAAAGCGCTGCTGCTCGGGAAGGTCAATCGGCCAATCTTCGCCATTGGCGGGTTCTCGCAGCAACATCAGCCCGCGGGCGGTAATGGCATTGGCAATGCCGCCCTGCTCCGCCGCGGTCAACAGCTCAAGCGCCGAGCGGTATTCGGGTTTGCCTCCCAGCCCCATCAGCTGCATCATCCCCAGATAATAGGCCGCCGCCGGGTCCTGCTGTTTCTACCAGGCCCTAAGACACCAACGCTTGGCACTGCCCACAGTGGATCCCACAGGCGTTACCCCCGATACGGCTGAGGTTATGTTGAAACCAGGCCTCAAGTGGCGTCAACCCTTGCCAAGCCTCAAGCAAACGCCGATAGTGCCGTGGTTCGCCTTCTGCATAAATTGCCGCACTGGGCGCATCCCAGTAGGTAAACAAGCGCTCGCTGCCCTGCTTATCCAACCAGCCCTGCATCAGGGTCGGCTTACGCCGCGTCTCAACCAGCCACATAACTCCCAGGGTCAGCGCCAGCAGCACCACAATAAACAAAATCGGGCCAAGCTCTTGATCCATGTTTTGTATCCCTACCGTCATCAGCCAAACAGTTTCGATGAAACCATTTAGAAGCTATTTCTAAAGTTCCATCTCATTGATTTGGGGGGCAATATCCAAATAGCGCTCACACCTTGCCAATAACTGTGCTTTGTAGCTCGCCACAAACGCCTGCTCATCGTTATCCAATCCATTGAGCATTGCGATAACACCGTCTATTTCTTGGCTTATTCTGGTCGCCATTCTGGTTAGGCTATTGCTCACCAAGGCTCTGGGTAACCCTATATCCTCGCTGAACGCGGCCAATTGATAGGCGTAGATCTTGTCTGGGTCGAATTCATCATCAATCGCCATCGCCAGCTCTTGCTCAAATTCTTCATACAAGGCCACGCAAACCAAGTCATACCAAGGCGTAGGCACCATACCTGTCGGTGTCATGAAGAAGGAGTAGTTTTTACCATGAGCATCGGCGTTGCCACTCAGTAGATTAAACAGCGTCCACTGCAGCATATCCTGTTTGGCCGCCGCCGGATTAGCGCATTGCTCCGCAAGAGCAAACAGCCTGGGCAGGCTCACGCCTTCGCGAATATCTCTGACATCACGGCCATTACCAAAATTTCGTTCGTATTTCTTATTCACACTAAAGCCAAGGGCTTGGCAGCTATCGATAATATGCCTTCTCAGCACCCGCTGTTCAGCGGGCAAATAACGACGATCAAAGCGTTCGACACACAATGATTTGTGCCGGCCAAAATGGCGGATCTCAACATTCGCGACATTCATGGCTATCGCCTTCGCCAAACGCATAGTGAGAAACTCGTTGATGACTAAATGTCGCTGCTTTTCGAACTTCAGGATATTGGTCGATGATAAGGCGCCTTCACCGAAACCAAATTGCTTACCGTTGTAGAACAGATTCAGTTTCGACTGTACCCCGGCTACCGACAGCCTGGGCTTGCCATCCCACACCTCCATTGGCCAGAGTTCAGGCTCTTCCAGGCGCAAAATGATTTCATCATCACTGATTTCTCGAAATGCCGTCTGTGGCAGTTCAGTCCCCTTGGGAGAAAAGGCAACGGCACCGGCAGTATCCAAGCCAATGGCTCGGATAAGGGCAAAGGTATTGCCCCTGGATACACCGAGAGATTCGATGAGGTAATCCAAGCCCCTGTTTTCAGGCAACAGGTTGCCGAGAAACATGGCGATCTGTGTGCTGCTTCCTGTGCCATCCAAAGGGATCATGGGTGATATGGGAAAGCCGTTTTGCTGCCAATCTTGGCTGTAACTGACGGCAAAACTCTCGGTGGCGGGGTCGAATGACAACTCACCTATGATTCGATCACCAAGATGCATATCCAAGACAAGGTTTGCTGCTCCACTCATATCTAGTACCACCCGGTCGAATCAACATCAGGCTTGGGCTGCGCCAGCAGATGGATCCCCAAGCCATCGAGTATCTTGAAGACAGTAGAGATGTAGACATCTTCACCCTTCTCGACCCGGATGAAGGTTTTCTTGGTGACACCACAAAGCATTGCCGCCACATCCAGAGTGAGTGCAGCTTCTTTTCTACGGGCCTTAATTAAAGCGCCCAATGAATGTGGAGTTAATGGCGAGACCATAAGATAGACTCAAAGTGTACTTTGCTACACTTTAGCCGTGTTTTAGGGCTGACTCAATATAAAAGTGTATCAACATACACTTTTATACCCTTGGAGACTCGACACAATAAAAAAGTGTACTTAAATACACTTTTTCATCCATTCAAGCCGAAAACGCCTTAAAAGTGTAGCTTGTTACACTTTTAAGGCGCTGAAATAGCCTTGTTAGCTACTGTGGGAACAGATCGGCGATACCGGCGATAATGGCCGCGGGCAGGATTGCCACCACAGCAAGCACGGCAACGGCGCTGCCGAGGCAACCGGAAAGCTGGCTCTGCCTGGCCTTAAGCTCAGCCTCTTGTATCGGCCCAAAGTCCTGCTCAGCCGCCTGAATTCTTTGCTGCAACTGCCGCTCGGCAGCAAGGGCCATCTCTTTGGTGTCACAGGGCTGCTTTTCAGTGACCAGGGCCAACTCGCCCTTGAAAGCATGGCCGGTAAAGCGATAGTTGCCTTCGGAGAAGGTCTTCTTTTCAAACTCGAGCCCGAGCACGGCATTACAGCCACACTGCTTAGCCAGTTGCTCTATATATTGGCGCCCCTTGGCCGGATCTTTGAAAAAACGGGTCGAAATAGGCAAGCGCAACGCGGCATCACCATGCTTGGGGTTGCTACCCTTGGAGGTGAAGAAATTCAGCAGTCGCTCTCTTATATAGACCTCAGGAATACGGACCTGCTTGGCAGACAATCCTTTGGGAGTTGGCGTAGGGTCAAACTCGACCAGCACATTCTTAGGGAAGGTGCGAACAAGTCCCATGTGTGCTCTGCGTCGGCTTACGGGCTTGGATGCAAGGCGTGGTTCGCAGCAAATGGCCTAGTCCTTTGCAAGAAGCACAACACAGCAGACAGGTCTGTAAGCCACGCCCTTCGGGGCTTTCACAGCAACCGGCTTTCTGCGTTATCCGACTTAGACAGGCCCCGGCATGCCTTCAGTCAGATGCCTTGAACGCCAATTGCTGTGCAAGCCAGAGTGCCACGAGGACTTATTCGCACCTTCCTTAACCAGCTTAGCCTCATCACTCCTGTTCACCAGGGCCGAAACATGCAAAAAATAGCTTTCACCATCATCCCCATTGATAAAGCCAAATTTTTTAGATGAGACATACGAAACGACTTTTCCTTTCACTACACAATCCCGATAACTTTCTCTACGACTTCCAAAGCCCTATACAACAACAGCCACAAAAAACCGCCGCAGCAACAGAACAGATTCAAGCAAGCGATACTAACATCTCAACCCGGCAGCAACTGCTGCAACATCCTCAAAAACCAGTTAAAACCGTTCACTTTTCCCTAAAAATCATCGCCGTTCCCCGCCAGACACTTTTTGCCAGTTAACAGACCAGCAAAGTCATTTACTGAAGCGGTTAACTCAGGCAGGCAACTCAAGCGAATCACTTAAGCCAAACAGCACAACAAAACCCCATGCGGTAAAGCTTGTTTTTCACCGCAGCAATATTGTAGGATTGGCTAGGCTTTTAACAAAAAATCAACGAAAAGCAATACTTAAGCGTCAGCTAAAGTGAGAACAACAATCAGGGATGGCAGCCGCTCTCACCCGGAGCAGGCAAAGGGCAAGGATAAGCTTTCAATACCTCACCTCATCTTACCCCCCTGACAAAAACCACTTTAACCGCTGTGCAACTTGTGACCTAAGCTAAGGTTTCATCGGCAACAAATTGTTAGCTTAAACGTTGTTTTAAAAGAATATTCAACATGACAGAAACTGCTGTCTGATAGCCAAAATCAGGGGCGGTAGCGTCAAAATTACGGGTAATAGCGGCGCATTTCAGTAGACGCCAGTTTCCAAGCTTATTCTACCCTCCTCAGTAGTATCTCGGCGCAATGGGCTCGCTCCCGACCTCGGAATAGCTGAACCCTAACCAAAAAATCAATCTTAGCGCTGTATTTTCAAAGGAATGAATCTAGATGCAAGACGTCAAAGTCAACCTATACGACTGCAAGCACTGCTCTGGTACAGGAACCTGCAGTAGTGGAAAAGATAACACCTCGTGTGAAGTCTGTGCCAAGAAGAATGAACTACCATTCTGGCGCAGACGAAATCAACATGGACTGCTTTGTGGTTCATGCGGTGGCATAGGAAAAGCAGAACCTTTAACAGAAAGAATAAACAAGCGAATAGCCCCTCTATTGGCAATTTATTTAGTTTTCACTCTATTGATTATCATCGGCGTATCGGCTCTATTTGAGAACAAATACTTCTCTGAAATACTTGCATTTTCAGGGGCGATTATAGGTTCGGTATGCGGTTTTTATTTCTCAGCAATCAAGAGCCAAAGTTAACTAACACTCAATAAAACCAAGTACTAAAAATATGAAAGAAAGAGAAAAAATCGCCGTATTTATTGATGCCGATAATGCTCCTGCCCGAAAGTTCGATGTCATTTTGGCAGAACTGGCCAAACATGGTGTGGTAAGCATACGCAAAGCCTATGGTAACTGGAAAAGCCCGGGGCTGAAGCAATGGGAAGATATTCTGCACGAATACGCCATTCAACCGATTCAGCAGTTCGACCTAACCAAAGGCAAGAACGCTACCGACATTGCACTGGTCATAGATGCAATGGACATACTCTATACCAAGGACATAGATATCATTTGTCTCATCTCCTCTGACTGCGACTTCACCCCTTTGGTCACCAGAGTGCTCTCAGATGGTAAAACCGTATTCGGCTTTGGTGAGCGTAAAGCCCCCAACGCATTCGTTAACAGCTGCTCCCGCTTCCTCTACCTAGATGCAGAACCCGAAGTCGAAACCGAAGTAGAAGTGTCTATAGAGAAAGTCGCTGAACAAGCCACAGAGAAAGAGATTAAAACTGCGAATACAACAAAAGCGAACTCATCCCCCAAATGCAGCCTCAAAAGTGACACGAAGCTAATTCACCTATTACGACAAGCAATTGAGGCAACCGAAGAAGATGATAGTTGGTCACGACTTGGCGCAATCGGCTCACATATTTCAAACCACAGTTCTTTCGACCAAAGAAACTACGGTTTTAAAAAGCTTGTAGACCTATTTGCAGCAATTGATCTATTCGAAATACGAAAACCAAATAAAACAATGGTTTTGGTTAGAGACATAAAACGCGCAAAAAGAAATGGTAGATAGATAATGCGAAGGTGATGGAGGCCTCGCTCTTTGCACCATATTCACCTAATAACGTCAGGTAAAGTACTAATGAAAGTAAAAGATATAGGTAAGGCAATCGGGGAGTTTGAATTAAACAACATCCCTAAACTAATCAGTTATATATTTAAAATCATCACTTTACTAACCTTGCGACTAATGTATTTTCTCACAAACTTAATTAAAAAGTATTGGTATATTTACTTTGCAGTTTTTACTTGGCTGTTTACAAGAAGTTCAAAGCTAATGGTTTGGGATAAAGATCATAGTAGTTATAACAACATTGGTCCAATTAGTATCAGTGAGGAAGGCTTCTACACTATCGGGATGGTTATTGGCGGATATATAGTCGCTCACAAGATAGCAAACAAGTTAGCACCTATTTTCAAACATTAAGCGAAATGAGAATTGTGGGTGTCCTCACTCTGTTTTGACTACATAGAATAAAAACCAGCGGGTGTATAAAATGAAGATTGAAGCTAGTGATAAAGAAATACAGGAAGTTTTATCCTCAGGGTATTTTGAAATACCAAGATTCCAGAGGCCGTATTCGTGGGGTAGAGAAGAAGTAGAAAATTTCTGGAACGATATAATTGGTGATAAAACTAACAGCTACTTCATTGGCTCAATGGTTGTATATCAAACTAAAAAACCATACTTTGGGATTGTAGATGGCCAACAAAGACTGACAACAATTACAATTATTCTCTCTGTAATTAGAGATGCTTTCATCATTCTAGGGGAAATAAACTTTGCCAAGGGTATACATAAGTATATCGAAACCCCTAACAATGACTTTGAAAATGAATTCGTGTTAAATACCGAAACATCTTTTCCATATTTACAAAACCACATACAAACATTTAAGGATAATGTTGGTGATATACATATCGAATGTGATGTTGGTGTTGAGGAGTCAAATTTAAAGTACGCTTACGAACTAATATATAAAAAACTAGAGGAGCAGACTCCACTAAACCAAGCAGGCCAGTTGGAGATATTTGAGTCAGATACACCAATAGCTAAACTTAAACAGTTAAGGGATAAATTTCTCTCACTAAAGCTAGTTTTTATCCAACTGGATAATGAGGAGGATGCGTATTTAATCTTCGAGACACTCAATGCAAGAGGTCAAGATTTAAAAACATCTGACTTAGTAAAGAATCTTTTACTAAAAACAATAAAATCAACAAATCATATTCTAGATAGTCCAAAAGAAGCTTGGAACTCAATTATAAAAAAATTCGATGATATATCTGAAAGTAATATGATGGAGTCATTTTTACTGCATTTCTGGATTTCAACAAAAGAATATAGCACAGACAAAAGACTATTCAGCAATATAAAAAAGTATATACGTGACGACTCTTCAAATGCTAGAAAGTTACTAAATGACCTTACGACTTATTCTAAGTTGTATTGTAAAATGATAAATCCTGATAGCTTTAATTGGTCAAAAGAAAGCACTTCAGTGAAAACAAGCTTAAAATATCTTAATGTTTTCAAGGTAAAGCAACAGTCGTCTTTTGTCTTAGCACTGTTAAACTCTTATGAAAATAAGCTTCTAACCCTTAAACAACTTAAGTCCACTCTAGAAAAAATAGAATATTTCCACTTCGTGTTTAATGCAATAACTCAGCAGAGGTCTAGTGGCGGCATCGCATCAATATACTCACAACATTCCATCTTGCTAACTAAAGCATCAAACAATGATGATGTTCAGAGGATACTAAGCAGTTTTTATGAAAAGTTAAGGGAGAAGTTACCATCATATGATGAATTTTCAGTAAAGTTTATGGAATTAAATTATCTTTCAAACAAAACAAGAAACAAAACAATTATCAAGTATGCGTTGTGTAAAATACTAGGTGATAATCACGGTGGTTTAGATATTGACCATGACAATCTAACCATCGAACACCTAACACCTGAATCAAAGATAAAATATGGGGCTTCACAAGACTCTGTTGGATGTATTGGAAATTTAATTCTTACCGACCAAAACACTAATGGTTCTATTTTAAGCGACAAGGCTCCTGAAATTAAAATTTCTCATTTAAAAAGCAGCGGATACCCAGTTACTCAGAATTTCTTAGATGTATCCATATGGGATGAGCATAAAATACAGGAAAGAGCAGGGAAGAGCAGGGAAGATAGCTAATCGCTTATACTACAAGGTTAAAATATAAAATAACATACACCCATAATTAATAAATGTTCAATATAATTTTGAATTCATTAGATAGAAGTCATAGAAGTCAGGACACCCACAAAAAGAGTTAGCAAAGAGTTAGGACAGCCAAAGCACTTCACCCGCAGATTGCACCAAATGACCCAGCATATGCGCATCAGTGACCGTCGCCAACATGGATGTTGGCGCCGAGCTTACAAGGACGTATTCACAGCGTGTCACTGAGGTGCATATGCATAAGGCCTGCGGCAGGCAATGAGTTACACAATCAGCCGGAAGCCATTTCAAACCACTCTCCCGCCCTCGGCAGAAACCTCTGAAATGGAAAAGGCTCGCGTTCGAGGCACGGGCCTTTTCCTTTCTCGGAATAAGCAAAAGCCCCAATACTGTTAAGTATCGGGGCTTTTATTCTTTTGGTTCAGGCTGTTAGGCTTAAGACCAGCAGAGTATTTTACGTGGTATAAATCTTGTTAGAGCAAGGCGCTTTACCGCGACGTTTAGTGAACTAAACGAGTGGTGAAGCAACGCAGCTATCACAGATTTAGGCCAGTAAAATTTACATCATGCCGCCCATTCCGCCCATACCACCCATACCGCCCATATCAGGCGCAGCCTCTTCCTTTGGCAGCTCGGCTACCATGGCTTCGGTGGTGATCATCAGACCGGCTACAGAGGCCGCGAACTGCAGCGCAGAACGGGTAACTTTGGTTGGATCCAGGATACCCATTTCCAGCATGTCGCCGTAAGTGTCGTTACCGGCGTTGTAACCATAGTTACCGCTGCCGTTCTTGACGTTGTTGGCGACAACAGAGGCTTCTTCACCTGCGTTGGTAGCGATCTGGCGCAGTGGGGCTTCCATGGCGCGCAGGGCGATAACCACACCGTGCTTCTGATCTTCGTTGCTCACGTCCAGCTCACCAATCTTGGAGGCAACGCGAACCAGGGCAACACCGCCCCCAGGAACCACACCTTCTTCAACGGCGGCGCGGGTAGCGTGCAGCGCATCTTCAACGCGGGCTTTCTTCTCTTTCATTTCCACTTCGGTAGCGGCACCGACTTTGATTACCGCAACACCTCCGGCCAGCTTGGCCATACGCTCTTGCAGTTTTTCTTTGTCGTAATCTGAAGTCGATTCTTCAACCTGCTGCTTGATCTGGGCAACACGGGCTTGAATTTGAGACTCTTCACCGCTGCCATCGATGATGGTGGTGTTGTCTTTGGTGATAACCACGCGCTTGGCGGTACCCAGGTCTTCCAGAGTGGCTTTTTCCAGCTCCAGACCGATTTCTTCGGCGATAACAGTACCACCAGTCAGGATAGCGATATCCTGCAGCATGGCCTTACGACGGTCACCGAAACCAGGCGCCTTAACGGCAGCCACTTTAACGATACCGCGCATGTTGTTGACCACCAGAGTCGCCAGGGCTTCGCCTTCAACGTCTTCGGCAACGATCAGCAGTGGCTTGCCAGTCTTGGCCAGGCCTTCGAGGATAGGCAGCAGCTCACGGATGTTGGAGATCTTCTTGTCAACCAGCAGGATGAATGGGTTGTCCAGTTCAACAGAGCCGGTTTCAGCCTTGTTGATGAAGTAAGGAGACAGATAACCGCGGTCGAACTGCATACCTTCAACTACGTCCAGTTCGTTTTCCAGCGCCTGACCTTCTTCAACTGTGATCACGCCTTCTTTGCCCACTTTTTCCATCGCGGTGGCGATGATTTCACCGATAGACTCATCAGAGTTGGCAGAGATGGTACCTACCTGAGCGATAGACTTGGAGTCGGAGCAATCCTGAGACAGGGCTTTCAGCTCGGCAACGGCGGCGATTACAGCCTTGTCGATACCGCGCTTCAGATCCATTGGGTTCATACCGGCGGCAACGGCTTTCAGACCTTCGGTCACGATAGCCTGGGCCAGTACTGTGGCGGTAGTGGTACCGTCACCGGCAGCGTCGTTGGCCTTGGAAGCAACTTCCTTAACCATTTGCGCGCCCATGTTTTCAAACTTGTCTTCCAGTTCAATCTCTTTGGCGACTGAAACACCGTCTTTGGTGATCAGTGGTGCACCGAAGCTCTTTTCCAGAACGACGTTGCGGCCTTTAGGGCCCAGAGTCACTTTTACTGCGTTAGCCAGAACATTCACACCCGCCAGCATTTTTACGCGAGCGTCATTGCCAAATTTTACTTCTTTAGCTGCCATGTTGATTATCCTTAAATTTTTCGATTACTTTGGAAGGTTTTCAATGGTTCGAGTGGCTTATTCCACTACGGCCATCAGGTCAGCTTCTGACAGGATCAGGACTTCTTCACCGTCAATCTTCTCTTTCTTGACACCGTAACCTTCGTTGAAGATCACTACGTCACCTACCTTCACGTCCAATGGCTTAATGTCACCGTTTTCGAGGATGCGGCCATTGCCAACAGCCAGTACTTCACCACGGGTAGACTTTTCGGCTGCGCTGCCGGTCAGTACGATGCCACCGGCCGAAGTGCTTTCAACTTCCAGGCGTTTGACGATCACGCGGTCATGTAATGGACGAATATTCATCTATGGATTCTCCTAATGATTTTTGCCCAATATGAGGCGGTTCATGGTTTATGTAAAAGACGGCCAGGCCAACAGGCTTTAGCCGCTTGATGTTGGCTTATATGGGGCCGGATTTGGCACTTCCAAGGGGACAGGTCAAAATTTTTTGAAAATTTTTGACCCTCGTTTTTTAAAGCCGGGGCAATCCTGTTAGAATCGCGCTTCCGCACGATTGACTTCATCCATTTCACAAGAGGCAGATACGGGCCATGAGAGACAGACACGGGCTGCTCAGTCAGCCGATAGGTCGTGTACTGCTTAATATGAGTGTTCCCAACATGTTAGGAATACTCACCGTGCTGGGCTTCAACCTGGTAGACACCTACTTCATCAGTAAGCTGGGCACAGAGGCGCTGGCGGCGATCAGCTTCACCTTTCCTGTGACCCTGGTGGTGTCCAGTATTGCCATAGGCATAGGCGCCGGGGTGTCCACCAATCTTGGCCGCCTGATAGGCGCCGGGCACGCCCCCAAGGCCAAGGTGTTTCTGCACGACGCCCTGCTGCTGACCTTTATTTTGACTGCCGGGCTATCCTTGCTGGGCAGCTTGTGTATCGACCCGCTGTTTTCCCTGCTTGGCGCCAAAGACGACATACTGCCCTTGGTGCATGAGTATATGAATCTCTGGTATCTGGGGGCGCCGCTATTGGTGGTGTTGATGGTGGGCAATCAGGGCCTGAGAGCCACCGGCGATACCCGCTCACCGGCGGCAATTTTGTCACTGGCGGCACTGATTAACCTGATCCTCGACCCGCTGCTTATCTTTGGTATCGGCCCCTTCCCCAGGCTGGAAATTCAAGGTGCCGCCGTGGCGACCCTGATCTCCTGGTTGGTGGCGCTGTCGCTGTCCAGTTACCTGTTGGTGGTCAAACGCCATATGTTGGTGGCCGCGGGCTGGTGTTTCAGCCGCTTTGTCGATAACTGGAAACAGCTGGCCCATATCGCCCAACCGGCGGCGCTGATGAATATGATCAACCCCCTGGCCAACGCCGCGATGATGGGGATGCTGGCGCGGATAGATCACGCCGCCGTGGCCGCCTTCGGTGCCGGAACCCGGCTGGAGTCCTTGCTGCTGATTGTGGTGATGGGGCTATCTTCCAGCCTGGTGCCCTTTATCGCCCAGAACCTGGGGGCCGGACAGAAGGAGCGCGCCCGTGAGGCACTGTTGCTGGCGCTGAAGTTTGTGCTCCTGTTCCAGACCCTGCTGTATATCCCGCTGGCGCTGCTGGCGCCGCAAATTGCCGCCCTGTTCAGTACCGACCCTCAGGTGCTGGAATGGCTCAGTTTCTATGTTCTGGTGTTGCCCGCCGCCTATGGCCCGCTGGGCGTGGTGATCATAGTGGCCACCTCGCTCAACGCCTATCACAGACCCATGGCCTCGCTGGTACTGAATCTGTGTCGCCTGTTCCTGCTGATGCTGCCGCTGGCAGCGCTGGGCGCCTTCCTCGGCGGGGTAAAAGGCCTGATGCTGGCACTGCCGGTAACCAACATACTCATGGGCATTGCCAGCTATTATCTGGCCAGCAACATCAGCGAACCGCAAAAAATCAAATCCCCCTGCCCCAACGAGGGATGATAAAGGACAGGAGACAAGGATGGCCAAACGTCTGACCCAAGAGCAGTTTTTCAGGGCCTTTGAATGCGCCGAGAGCGGCGCCATCTGCGATGCCAAGCAGTTAAAGGCACAATTGGCAGACCCTGAAATCGGCGCCGCACTGGCGGCTATTGCCGGTGAATTTGCCAAGACTGCCGATAGCCTAATGACCATAGCCGAGCTGCAGAGCATGGAAGAGCTGCATTATGTGGCCGCCAATCTCAATTGGGACAACGGCCTTGCAAGCCCGGCCGCCATACTCAATCACCCTCTCTGTGATGCCGGCACAGCCTTGCTGCTCTACTGGTATGGGCAGGGCTTTTTCCATTCCAATCCGGCAGACGCTGAGCCGGAGGAGAAGGCACTGTTCGACCGCCTGATAACCCGCTTCAGCCAAGGAGATTTCGCCAGCTATCGCATCGCTTTTGATGCCATCAAAGAAGACATGTTGCCACCTCTGAAACAGATGCAGGAACGTGGCTGGCAGTTTCCTGGCATCTTACTGGCGCCCTACAGCACCATGGAGATAGCCACCTATCAGGGCGACTATCAGACTTGGGTTAATCAATTGCTCGGCAAAGGCTGAACAAGTCCGATCTCTGTTAGCGGCGCTTGCCCGGTATCCTCTATACAGCTTTAATCGCCGCTTTTTCGGAGCCTTCCCCATGCCCTTTGTGCCTTCTGTCGACTTGCTTATCTGGCTAGCACTGATGCTGGCGGTGCCTTTTGCGCTGCTGCGCCGTTTTCCCATCGCACTCTTGCTGCTCGCCACCAGCCTGCTACTGGCGCTGTTTTTGGGCCGCATTGCGGCGCCGACTCTGATACTTGTGAGCCTATTGCTGGCGCTGGCATTCAAGTTGCCACAATGGCGCCAGCGGTTTTGCCGACAGGCAAATTCAGCCAAGAGTGCGGCGGCGAATAATGAAGCAAGCGAGCAGGGCCACATACGGCTCAAGCAGCTTGCCGTTTATGGCGCCCAGGGCTTGATACTGCTGAGCGCCGTGGCACTCACAGTGCATCTGCTGCCAGGCTTTGACAACCTCAAGCTGCTGGATAAAGTGCAAGCCAGCAGCGGCAGTGCGCCTTTCAGCATGTATCTCAACCTGGATAAGCCGCTGAGCCTGTTCCTGTTGCTGCTGGCCTGGCCGCTGGTTGCGGGTACGCCGACATCTTTGCCAAGGCGAAAAATAATCCTGCTGGCCTTGCTGTTTGCCGCCACGCCCGCGCTGCTGGGGCTGGCCAGTTTAAGCGGCGCCATCAATTGGGATCCCAAGCTGCCGGGCTGGTGGTGGCTGTTTGCGCTCAATAATCTGCTGCTGACCTGCGTCGCCGAGGAGGTGCTGTTTCGCGGCGCATTGCAGCAGTATCTGGTCAAGCGCGGCGGCGCCCTGCTTGGGATAACGCTAGCCAGCGTGCTATTCGGGCTGGCGCACCTGGCCGGGGGTTGGACTCTGGTGCTGTTCGCCGCCCTCGCCGGTGTCCTCTATGGTTTGGTGTTCCAGCTGAGCGGCCGTTTGTGGCTGGCGGCGCTGTGCCACTTCTGCCTCAACTTCTGCCATCTGCTGCTGTTCAGCTACCCTATGGCGCTACCGCACTAGCTGCGCCACAGGGTTTTGAGACGCTCGGTTTTAGTGCAGCCGGTTTTAGTGCAGCAGGCTTTTACCAGACAGGCTTTACCCAAGCTGCCGCTTGATAGGGAGACAGCACCATCAAACCCCGGCCAACTGCCGAAGCCTGGCTAGTTCAGTGGCGGCGCGCTCGAAATCAAAGGCCCGCACCGCCCGCTGCAGCCGCTCAAGCGACTCGCGCCAGGGCTGCAGTGCCGAATGCTGAAACAGGGCATCGACCTGCTCCAAAGCTTCTGTGTTGTATTCATCCAGGCTCTGATGCAGGGCATCGAACTGGGCAGCAAATGTGGTCGCAGACGCACTTGAGCTGGAACTGCCTATTGGAGGCAGTGTCTCAAACGTCTGAGGCTTTAATGACGGCTGCGATGACGGTTGCGATGACGGCAGTGATGACGGCTGGGGCAAGGCCTCCAGGGCGAGAACCAGTGCCTCCAGCGCTTGCAATAGACTGTCCAGCCGAGTCTGTATCTGCGGCAAGTCGGTTGGATTATCCTGCTCCTGTTGCTGACCAAACTGCGAGCCGAGTGCTGTGGCTATCCGGCTATTCAGTGCCAACTCCAGGGCACCGGCGCACTCGGCCAGCTCAATAGCGCCGATATTGGCGGCCGAGCCCTTGATACTGTGACTCAGAAGCTGCAGATGCGGCCAGTCCTGGCGCTGCATCGCCTCTGCCAATTCAGTTGCCACCCCCTTACCAGTGTCGCAAAAAAGTTGCAGTAAGCGCAGGTAAAGTGCCTCATTGCCGTTGCAGCATCTGAGCCCAGCGACCTTGTCCAGCCCGGGAAACTCGGGTAAGCCACTCGCAGGCATGGATTCAGCAGGCGATTCCGCTGCCGGAGTTTCTTGCCTGGCTTTGACCCAACGCGCCAGCGCCCCATAGAGCACCTCGGCCTGAATCGGCTTGGTGATATGCTCCACCATGCCCGCCGCCAGCGCCTTTTCTCTGTCCCCCACCATGGCGTTGGCCGTCATAGCCAGCACAGGCACCCCCTTCAGCGCCGGATTGGCACGAATAGCCCGGGTCGCCTGATAGCCATCCATCACAGGCATCTGACAATCCATCAGCACGGCATCGAAGTCTTGCTGCTGCAGTAGCTCCAGCGCCTGCTGCCCATGCTGGGCCAGCTTGACCTGCATCCCCACCTGACTCAATAGCGCCAGCGCCAACTCCTGATTGAGCGGGTTATCTTCCACCAGCAGGATACGGGCGCCCTTGAGTTGTTGCCTTATGTTCACATGTGTTCGCGGCTCGTCGGAGTAACAGGGCGTTTCGCCGGACAGATCCAGCAAAGATCGCAGCGCCGTCAACTGACCACAGGGAGTGTAGGGACGCAGCAATCTCTGCTCGCCGCCGATGCGGCTTAACTGTTCATCCTGACTCAGGTTCCCCAGCAGCCAGACTCCGGCATGGCTTGGCAATGGCAGCGCCGCCAGGGCGTCCGGGCATTCGCGGCTCATATCCAGCAGCAGCGGCAAGCCTTTGAGCTTGGCTTCGCTGTCTGCTTCGAGGCCGCCCAACCATTCGCCAAGCTGTTGCAAACTATGGAAACGCTGCAGCCTGATGCCGAGCTGGCGACACAGCCAATGCCAGTGTCGGTACTCGCCGTCATCACTGCTGACCAGAGTCACCTCATGACCTCTGAGTGGCGCGTAATCGGCCAGATAGTGGTACTCGTCCCGGCAGGTGAGCTCCAACTCCAGATAGAAGCGGCTGCCCTCACCTTCGCGGCTCTGACACCAGATGCGGCCATGCATCATCTCGCTCAAGCGCTTGCAGATAGCCAGCCCCAGCCCGGTACCACCATACTTGCGGGAGGTGGAGGCATCCACCTGCTCGAAAGAGTCGAACAGGGTTGCCAACTTGTCCTCAGGAATACCTATGCCGGTGTCCTGAACACAAAACTGCAGCCGCACCTTGTCCCCCTGGCGATGCAGTAAACGGCCCCGCAGGCAGATTTCGCCGCCTTGGGGAGTAAACTTGAGGGCATTGCCCAGCAGATTGGTAAAGATCTGATTGAGCCTGAGCGGGTCCCCCAGATACAGGCGTGGCATATCCAGCGGCAGCTCCATTCGCAGTGCCAGCTGCTGCTCATCGGCCTTGAAGCCCATCACCCCCCACCAGTTGCCCCACAAGTTCAAACAGATCCAACTGCCGCTGTTCCAGTTTCAGCTTGTCGGCCTCTATCTTGGAGAAATCGAGAATGTCGTTGAGGATCCCCAAAAGCGACGACGCCGCCTGATGCACCTTGTCGAGATAGTTACGCTGACGACCGTCAAGCTCTGTCTGCAACACCAGCCAGGACATGCCCAGAATGGCATTCATCGGCGTGCGGATCTCATGGGACATATTGGCCAGAAACTCGGACTTGGCCCGGGTGGCCGCTTCGGCCAACTCTTTGGCATGGGCCATTTGAGTCTGCACCTGCTTGTTTTGAGTGATATCCACCACCCAGCAGAGGCTGGCGGCCTGGCCGTCCAGCTCGGTGCGATAGAGACTCAGCTGCACATCCCGAAAGCCGCCCTCGTCGGAGAAAATACGGGTCTCTATGGTCACGACATCGTTTTCCCCTTCCAGCCGCTGCACAGCTTCAGTGTAGGCCTCCGGCTCGGGGAACCAGGGCTGTAGCGGTTGCCCCAGGCGCATTCCCGTCATCCGGGTCATGGGCTCGTTGACATACCTGAGCACACCGTCAACGGCAATCCACACACCGACCGGACTGTTGCCCAGCACCTTCTTGAGAATGTCCCGCTCCCGCGCCAGTGACTGCTGCATCTGCCGCTTCTGGGTCAGGTCGTGGTAGGAGCAGAGGATCAGCGAGCGTTGCTGCAGCATCACCCGCACCAAGGTACCTTCAACCGGAACCCTGCGCCCATGAACCCCGAGCAAGTCGCCATCGAAGCACACTTTACCTTGGCTCAAGACCTGCTTCAGCCTTTGGTCCACCTGTTGACGATTCCCCGGCGCCGGGTAGTAGTACCAGTCCGGCTTTTGCCCCAGTAAGGGGGATTTTTCCTCACGCCCCAGCAGTGCCAGCATCGCCTGGTTGCAGTCGAGGATAGTTCCCTGACTGTCGGCCAGCACACAGGCATCCACCGCCGAGTCAAACAACGCCTGAAACCTCTGCATACTGGCCTTCAACTCGGTTTCTACTCTCAGCCTCTGCTGCACCTCGCGGTTGAGACGCCGGTTCCAGCGCCAAAACAGCAACAGCAAGGTGATGGTCAGCGCCGCGGCCACCAGGCTCCACTTGAGCACCTTACTGTGATGTATGCCGAAGTCGTACTTGACGTTGATCCAGCGGTTCTGGATCTCCTGTGACTTATAGGTTGGGATCTGCGCCAGGGCCTTGTCGAGAATAGACGCCAGCTCAGGCCAGTCTTTGCGCACCGCCATCGCCACCTGGAACTTATACTCGGTATCGCTGGCGAGCCAGAGTGGGCTGTTGAGGTGAGTGCCCAGATAGTGATTGGCCGTGGGCAGATTGGTAAATACGGCAGCGACCTGGCCTTTTTCCGCCGCCCGCATCATGGCTTCGATGGAGCGAAAACGCCGCAATGTCATCTGCGGATAGTCCCGCCGCATCACCTCTTCGGTGACATCATCCTTGAGTACGCCCAGAGTTTGCTGCTGCAGATCTTTAAGGCCGTTGATCTTCTTGGCATCGTGACGGGTAAGCAGCACTCCGGGGAACTCGGCCAGCGGCCGGGTAAACAACATATGCTCCTGGCGCTCGCTGGAAGGCGAAGCCAGACTCAGCATGTCCACCTCGGTATCCTTCAGCGCCCGGATATTCTTGTCCCAACTGAGCTCATTGCGGACATTGAACACCAGCGGCAGGAAGCGATCTATCTCGTAGAGAAAGTCGGCCATCATGCCCTGATGTACGCCCTCCAGGCTGAGAAAGTCCACCGGCGCCGCATCCGGTGCAACCCCGACATCCACCACCTGATGCTGCTGCAAAAACTGCAGCTCTTCCGGGCTCAAACGGGCAATAAATTCGTGCACATCCAGATCCGGGATCAGGTTTTCCAGTCGAAAATCCAACGACATGATCCTGGGGTTAGCGGCCATGGAGATCTGGGAAAAGTAGGGATTGAAGTTGCTGACATCAAACAATTGCCAGTAACGATTGAGGTTTTCGCCATTAATGGCGATCAGGTTGAGATACTGATTGAACGCCTGCCCGGACAGATCCACGCCGCGCAGGTGATCCGCCAGCATCACCAGGGCAAAGGCACCTTGAAACTCCACCCCGCCAATGCCTGCGTGGATTTTTCCTCCGCGCATCGCCTCGGCAATATCGGTATCCCAATTACTGGTACCCAGCAGCAGCCCCTCTTCCTCGGCTTGTTTGGCAACTGCCAATGCCATCACCGCATTCATGGCCAATACCGCGTCCAGGCCCTGCTGCTCCAACGCTTGCTTCAAGGCTCGCTCGGCATCTCTGGCGCGCCATTGGGTGTATTTCACCGTTAGCTTCACCGGCTGCGGCAGGATATCCAGATAAGCGCGGATCCCCGCCAGTTGCTGTTGCACCTCGGGGTCGGACTCAGGCCCGGCTATCACCAGCAGTTGCAATTCGGGTTTCTCAGGATCGGCTTGCTCCAGCAGTTGCCGGGCCAGCATGCTGCCCAGCACCTTGCTGTTGGCCGTGACACTGCCAATCCAGTTGCGGTGCATTACATGGGGCTTGTGTGTCGACTCGGGAAAGGAGGATTTGATGGTAACTGTCGGCACACCATAACTGTCTGCCAATGCCAACAACTCTTTACTCTGCTCACCGAAAGGGGAAAAGATCAGCCCGGATGCCCCCTGCTCCAGCGCTTCGCGCCCGATAGACAGTTGGTTCCGCCCCTTGGCATCGCAAAAGCGAACCTGCAGATCCAGCTTGAGATCCTGCGCCGCCATCCGGGTAAAGCGTTCCACCCGCTGCCAAAATGGGCTGCCGTCTTCCAGCAAGAGCACCACCTTGGGCGTTTCCGACTGTGTCCCATCATCAAGCTGCAGCGGCAGATCGCCCACCTTGGAAAACCCAAAGGGGCTCAAGCAAATCAGCAGACAAAACAGCAACAGGGATTTTCCCATTATTTATTCCTTCGTGCTTGTGCCAAGCAGAGTAAAACGGAGTCGGGTGTCAGATTGCTGACACTGCCTCAATTCGGGCGTCAGCTGCCTAAAAAAGGCGCATATCTTGCGCGAAAGCCGCGATGGATGCCAAAGATAATTTGGCTTTAGTGAAGTAGATCGCCCCAAAGAAACAAACTGATACAACATTAACTGCTGAAAAGTGCCAAAATCTCAGCGCCTTTCAGATGAATATGGCATAAAAAGTAAATAGGATGTGACAGGATATTCAATATAACAAGGTGGTGACAGGAAGTTTCAGACACTAACTCGACCGCCCCATTGGGCACTGAGGAGATATATGCAAACTTTCGACAAGGCCTGCATTCTGGCCGTGGACGATACCGCCGACAATCTGCAACTTATCCATGCAGTACTGGCCAAGGATTATAGTCTGCGCGCCGCCACATCCGGTGAAAAGGCCCTGGCCATGCTGGATCAGGGGCTGGAGCCCGATCTTATCCTGCTGGATGTGATGATGCCCGGCATAGATGGTTTTGAAACCTGTCGCCGCCTGAAACAGCACCCCAGATCGGCGCAGATCCCGGTGATCTTCATCAGCACCAAGAATGAAGTGATCGACGAGCAAACCGGCTTTGAGTTGGGGGCCGTGGATTACATCTCCAAGCCCATCAGTCCGGCTATCCTCAAGGTACGTATCGCCAACCAGCTGGCATTGGCCAATCAGGCCAGGCAACTGCAACAACTGGTGAAGCTGCGCACCCGGGAGCTGGAACAGACCCGTCATAAGATCATTAACCGCCTGGGGCGCGCCGCCGAATATCGTGACAACGAAACCGGCCTGCATGTGCAGCGCATGAGCCACTATTGCCGGGTATTGGCCCGGCAGTTGGGCGCCTCTGAATCCTGGGTTGAGCTGTTGTTCAATGCCGCGCCCATGCACGATATCGGCAAGATAGGTATTCCGGATCATATTCTCTTGAAGCCGGGCAAGCTGACGCCGGAGGAGTACCGCATCATGCAGGGGCATACCAAGATAGGCGCCGATATTCTCGGCGATGATGCCTCACCTTTGCTGCAACTGGCGGCGGAAGTGGCCCGCAGCCACCACGAACGCTGGGATGGCAGTGGCTACCCTGAGGGTTTGCAGGGCAATGCCATTCCCCTCAGCGCCCGTATAGCCGCCATTGCCGATGTGTTCGACGCCCTGACCTCTGAGCGGCCTTACAAGAGCGCCTGGAGCAATCAGGAAGCCTTTTCCTACCTCAAGAAGGAGGCCGGAGGCCAGTTCGACCCACAGTTGGTGGCAGCCTTTTGTGCCTGCGAAGCTGAATTGCTCGACATTCAACAGCGCTTTGCCGAGCAGCAAGAGCCCAAGATAGGCAAGCTGATTCAACCCAAGCCCCCTGTCGAAGCCCTTTCGGCCTAGCCTCTGCCGACGTAGAGCACACATGGGACTGGCTCGCACCTTCCTTAGAGATTGGCAACGCCACCATCGACCAGTAATTCGGTGCCGATGACAAAGCGCGACTCGTCGGATGCGAGGAACACGGCCGCCTTGGCGATTTCCCAGGGCGTTCCCATACGGCCTATGGGCACCAATTGCCGAATCTCCTGCTGCAGTGCCTTTTGCTCTTCAGCAGCCAGCCCCAACTTACCCAAAGCCGCAGTCTCTGTCGGCCCGGGGCTTAAACAGTTGACTCTGATGCCAGACTCAAGCAGCTCTGCCGACAGGGTTCGCGCCAGCGACAGCAGCGCCGCTTTACTGGCGGCATAGGCACTGCTTTGCACCAGGCCGATATGCGCGCTGGTTGAACCACAGAGGATGACAGAGGCCGGGTTTGCCAATAGGGGCAAGAGTGATTGGATAAGAAAAAACGGCCCTTTGAGATTCACCGACATCAATCTATCCCAGGCGGTTTCGTCCCAATCCGCCAATGGCAGATGAGTAACGTCTCCGGCATTGGCATACAAGACGTCCAAACGCGGCCACTGGCGGCTGAGCGTTTGTGCCAATTCCCGTTGTGAGTTTATATCGCCGGCATCACAGCAAATGGCCAAGGTGTTACCCCCCAACTCTTCCCGAACCCGGTTGAGGGCATTGATGTCGCGCCCAGTGATGGCAACCTTGGCCCCCTCGGCAAGAAACTGTCGTGCGGTTTCCAGGCCTATACCACTGGTACCCCCGGTAACCAAGGCAAACTTATCTTGCAGTCGTTTCATGCATACTTCCCTCTACGCTGTTGGAGGGCGCATTTTATTTACAATAGTATCCATTGTATAGTAGGCACCTTTTTGATACTAAAGAGGCATTTGGATAGCTATGTCCGCCGCAGAGAGCTCTCAGAAAACAAGTTTAACGGCCGCGCCCTCCTATGAGTTGGATAGCTCTGAACCCTGTCCTATGGTGAGCTTTGTCAATCTCATTTCGGGTAAATGGGCCATCCCCATTCTCTATCGTTTGATAGTGATCGACTCTCCGGTACGCTTCAGTGAATTGCAGCGGGCCGTAGCCCCCATTACGCAGAAGGAACTGACGCGACAATTACGCCTGTTTGAACGTCGCAAGCTGGTGCAGCGCAAGGTTTATGCCGAAGTGCCGCCGCGTGTGGAGTATCGAATAACCCCATTGGGGAAGTCTTTGAAACCTACCTTGGATTCACTGGCCGACTGGATGCGAACCAAGGGCGCAGATTTGGCTGACGATAGTTGAGAATACGCTGCCGGCCTTTTCACTTCTTGAGGCAACAGGCTGTTTGCCGGCTATGAGAATAAAAAAGACCTTCCGAGCGGAAGGTCTTTTTTATCAGTGTTTATGCTGATCACCGGCTACCGGGCCGATCATCGTCTTGGTTTTCCGTATCCTGCGACTGAGGGCCGTTTTCACTTCGCTGAGGGCTATCTTCTTCCAGCTGATGGCCATTTTCACCTCGCTGAGGGCTATCTTCTTCCAGCTGAGGGCTCTCCCCACCCAGCTGATGGCTCTCAGGACGCTTATCGGAAGGGTCGGCCTTGCGCTCAAATTCACCTTCGAATACATCACCGCCCTGGCTTCTTTGATGTGGCGGCTCAAAGGGGTTGGTACCGGCTCTGAACTGAGCACCGGCAACCACCTTGAGCTGCATCCGCTGATAGAAATAACGCGCCAGCGGTGCCCGGGTGATTGGAGTCAGCAGGATAAGGCCGATAAGGTCGGTAACAAACCCTGGAATAAGCAGCAGAATACCAGCCATGGCCAGCATCATGCCCTCGACTATCTCTTGCCCCGGCGCTTCACCGGCGGCCAACTTTTTCTGTACCGACATCAGGGTACTCAAGCCCTGGCTGCGAACCAGAGAAACACCGACCACCGCGGTGAGGATCACCAATGCCACTGTGTTCCAGCTGCCCAGAACTTCGCCGACCCGGATAAGCACCGAGAGTTCGACGACAGGGATCAGCACAAAGATGATAAACATTATCAGAAATGGCATGTAGGCCTCATTTTTTACCTTAATTGAAAACTAAATGGGGATAACCCGGTCTGATTTCAAGTCCGCAGCCAGCCCCGGGTTTGACGCCTGAGCTCACTGTTTCAGTAAAGCCTTAATGCAAGCTTGCGGCAAAACACGTAAAGTAGACGCTCGATTTTAATCCCCTTGGCTTAAGTCAGGTTTAATTTAACCCGCTCATTATGGACATAAAATCTCAACAAGCGCTGCTGGTTTTTTGCAGTTGCCCGGATACAGACAGTGCCAAGAGCCTGGCCGCAACCTTGGTGCGCGAGTCGCTGGTGGCCTGTGCTCAGGTGAGCCAGACTGTGGATTCGTTTTATGTCTGGCAGGGCGAACTCTGCCAGGAGACTGAAGTCAGCCTGCAGCTCAAGTGTCTGGCCAGCGCTTACCCCAGGCTGGAGCAGAGAATACTCGAACTGCATCCCTATGAAGTACCTGAAATTATTGCTGTGCCCATCAGCCATGGGCTGCCCGCCTATCTGGATTGGATAAAAGACAACACTAAGCTATGAAGAAAATACTTACCCTGCTGCTAGGCAGCCTGTTGCTTCTCAGCCCGCTGGTTCAGGCCGATGGGATCTTTGGCAACAAGCAATTCGATTTTCTCAAGAGTGAACCTGAGCTGATGCCCGTGGATCAGGCCTTCGCCTTCGACTTCAGTCAGCAAGGCAACAAGGTCAAGCTCAGTTGGGTAATAGCCGACGGCTACTACATGTACCGCGACAAACTCAAGTTCAGCATAGATGGCGGTGAACTGGGCGAGATAGCCCTGCCCCAGGGCAAGGGTCACACAGATGAGTATTTCGGTGAGCAGCAGGTGTACTACTCCTTTATCGAGATTCCAGTTGCCATTAAGGAGGCGGGTGAAGCCGCCAAGTTGTCCGTAACCTTTATGGGCTGCGCCGAGGGCAAGCTCTGCTTCCCGCCCACCACCCGTGACGCCCTGCTTAAACCTGTGGCGGTCAATGATGGCATACTGCCCGATGCCGACAAGGGCGCAGATGCCCAGGCGGCTCCCAAGGGCCAGGCGGTGACCCAACAGGATAACCTGTTGGATAAACTGCTCTCCGGTGACAGCACCCTGCTCAACTATCTGACCTTCTTCGTGTTGGGGATAGGTCTAGCGCTGACTCCCTGCGTGTTCCCCATGTATCCCATTCTATCGGGGATCATTGTCGGTCAGGGGCAGAAAGTCTCCACCGGCAAGGCCTTTACCCTGTCGATGGCTTATGTGCAGGGTATGGCTATTACCTATTCGCTGCTGGGGTTGGTGGTGGCTTCGGCCGGCCTCAAGTATCAGGCGGCGCTGCAACACCCGGCTGTGCTTATCACCATAGCCGTGCTGTTCGTGGTACTCAGTCTGTCTATGTTTGGCCTCTATGAGTTGCGCCTGCCCGCCAGTTGGCAGCAAAGGATGAACAGTCTCTCCAATAAGCAAAAGGGTGGCAATCTGCTGGGCGTGGTCGTCATGGGTGTGCTTTCGGGCCTGGTGGCCTCGCCCTGTACCACGGCGCCTTTATCGGCAGTACTCGTGTACGTGGCGCAAACCGGCGATCTGCTGCAGGGCTTTTTGACCCTCTACATCCTCAGCATGGGGATGGGACTACCACTGCTGCTGATAGGCACCTCGGGCGGTAAGTTGCTGCCGCGCGCCGGCACCTGGATGAACATCATCAAGCATGTGTTCGGTTTCCTGCTGGTGGCCGTGTCCATCATAATGCTGGGCCGCATCTGGCCTGGATTGGTGTCGGATCTTATGTGGTCTGTGTGGGCCATCGTCTTTGTCGGCTACCTGATGCACCAGAACAAGCTGAGCCAGTTCAACTGGAAACAGACGGTGCGCAGCGTGATCCTGACCCTGCTGCTGCTGTCGAGCTTTTCCTATGGCCTCCAGGCGGTAATGAGCGCCATAGGTTACCACTTCATGGGGCAACAGCAAGCCGAGCATCATGCCTTTAAGCGCATCAAGTCGCTTGAGGACTTCAAGGCCGAACTGGCGGATGCCGAGGCGGCCGGCAAGCCGGTGATGCTGGATCTCTACGCCGATTGGTGTGTGGCCTGTAAGGAGTTTGAGCAGATCACCTTCAAGAATGCCGAGGTTAAACAGCGGATGGAACAGATGGTGCTGCTGCAAGCCGATGTGACCGCCATGGATGAAACCGATGTCGCTCTGCTGGAGGCCTACGATGTGCTGGGGCTGCCGACACTGTTGTTTATCGATGAACAGGGCCAGTTGAAGAATGAGCTGAGAGTGACAGGTTTCATGGGCCCGAAAGAGTTTGCCGCCCACCTGGATATTTTGCTCAAAAACTAGCATTCAACACGCCGACATTTCTGAAAAAGCGAATTTATCAGCAGATAAGTTCGCTTTTTTATTTAAATTTAATGCTCTTCTTATAGAATACTCTTTAAACAGCTAGCCTCCTTCCTGAAAGAGCAAAATGGAACCTGCAATTCTCGTTATTACCTTGGCCTGCGGTATGCTGGTCAACCGTATCAATTTACCACCGCTTATCGGCTACCTGGCCGCCGGCTTTGTGCTCTATACCATGGGCATAGAAAATGAAAGCCTGCCGCTGCTCAACCAATTGGCCAGTCTGGGTGTGACCCTGCTGCTGTTTGCCATAGGTCTCAAGCTGGATATCCGCAGCCTGTTCAAGGCCGAAGTCTGGGCAGGCTCCAGCCTGCACCTGATGTTGTCCATGGTAATCTTTGTCCCCATTCTCAAGCTGCTGGGCTTGATTGGCCTGGTGCAATTGACCAATCTCACGGTCGAACAGCTGACCCTGCTGGCCTTTGCCCTGAGCTTTTCCAGTACTGTGTTTGCGGTCAAGGTGCTGGAAGACAAAGGCGATATGCAATCTCTCTACGGCCGGGTTGCCATAGGTATTCTGATCATGCAGGATATCTTTGCCGTATTATTCCTGACTATTTCCAAGGGCGAGTTTCCGTCGATATGGGCCTTGGCGCTGCTGTTGCTGCCTCTGGCCAAGCCGCTGATATACAGGGCCTTTGACAAGGTCGGCCACGGTGAACTCCTGGTGCTCTTCGGCCTGGTAATGGCTTTGGTGGTCGGCGCCTGGCTGTTTGAGTCCGTGGGACTGAAACCGGATCTCGGCGCGCTGATCATCGGCATACTGCTGGCCGGGCACAAGAAGGCATCTGAGCTGGCCAAGTCGCTGTTCTACTTTAAAGAACTGTTTCTGGTGGCCTTCTTCCTCACCATAGGCCTCAACGGCCTGCCGAGCATGACAGATATTATGCTGGCGGTGCTGCTGGTGACTCTGGTGCCGCTGAAAATTCTGCTGTTTGTCTATATCCTTACCCGCTTCAAACTGCGCTCTCGGACCTCAATGCTGGGCTCATTCAACCTGGGTAACTTCAGCGAGTTCGGTCTGATTGTGGCTGCCGTAGCCACCAGCAAAGGCTGGCTGCCCGCCCAATGGCTGGTGATCATTGCCGTGGCCCTGAGCCTGAGTTTCGTGCTAGCGGCGCCGCTCAACGCCATGGTGGGCAGCATCTACCAGAAGTATCAGCAGAAGCTGGTCAAGCTCGAGAAGCACCCACTGCATCCGGAAGACAGGCAGATCCCCGTGGGCAACCCTCGCTTCCTTATTCTGGGTATGGGGCGCATAGGCTCAGGCGCCTACGATGAACTCAAGGCCAGGTTTGATGGTGAGATCCTCGGCATAGAACACAAACAGGAGTTGGTGGACTTCCACCGTGAACAAGGGCGTAATGTGGTACAGGGCGATGCCTCGGATACCGACTTCTGGGAAAAACTCGACCGGGCTCCGGCGCTGGAACTTGTGCTGCTGGCGATGCCGTACCACGCGGGTAACATGTTTGCGGTTGAGCAGCTCAAGAAACTGGATTACCAAGGCAAGATCAGCGCCATAGTGCAGTATGGTGATGATGCCGTGGCCCTGCGCGAATCCGGCGTTCACAGCGTTTATAACCTCTACGAGGCCGCCGGTGCCGGTTTCGTTGAGCATGTGGTCTGTGAACTGCTGGCGGCCGAAACCGTCAATGAATCGCCCGCCAAGGAAGCGGTATCCTGATATTTTTCGGCATCATTTAGCCTCACTCAGTCAGCTAACGGCGAGTGAGGCTTTTCTCTTGTTCCCATAGATATCTCCTTAATCTGCCCTTGGGCGCAACCCGAATAAAAATCTCACTTACACCTCAGTGACAGAAATGATATAACAACAGAAAAGCAGTCATTTATGTTGCTGTTCGAGCGTTTTTTTGCGGAATCCATAAGAGCATGTCGAATCCTGCCCCCAGCGTTACCAAACTCTTTGTCAAAACCTTCGGCACCAAGCCGGATGCCCTGTATCAGGCCCCCGGGCGGGTCAACCTTATCGGGGAACACACAGACTATAACGAAGGTCTGGTGCTGCCGGCGGCAATCAACTTTCACACCATAATCGCGGTCAAACGCCGTGACGATGACAAGTTTCGCGCCGTATCGGCTGCCTTTCCCGGCATTTTTGAATGGCACTATGGCGATGAAGGCAGCATGAGCGAGGATGAGGGCTGGGTCAGTTATCTCAAGGGCTTTACCTCGGCCATGGCCCAGAGTGGCCTGCCGGCTCGCGGCCTGGACCTGGCGGTGATCGGCAATGTGCCGGCCAACGCCGGATTGGCCTCATCGGCCTCGCTGGAAATCGCCTTCGGCACCGCCATCAATGACACCAGTCAACTGCACTTGTCGCCGCTGGCGATTGCACAACTGGCGCAGCGGGGTGAAAACCACTATGTCGGCTATGGCTGCGGCATAATGGATCAGATCACCTGTGCCATGGCCGAGGCCGGTGCGGCACTGTTGATCGATTGCCTGGATCTGGACTGCGAGAGCGTGCCCTTCCCAGACGATCTCAGCCTGCTGATCATCAATTCCGGCTTGCCCTCCATCGCCCACAGCACAGAGTTTGGCGAACGCCGCTTGCAATGCGAGCAGGTGGCCGGTCATTTCGGATTGGATACCCTGCGCCACTTGTCACTCAGGGCGCTGCAAAGCGCCGAAGATGAACTGGACCCGGTTGCCTTTCGCCGTGCCCGCCATGTGATCAGTGAAAACCAACGCACCCAGAGCGCCTGCCGCGCCCTGGAGCAGGGAGATATCGCCAGGCTCAGCAAACTGATGGCCGAATCACACCGCTCGATGCGCGATGACTTTGAAATCAGCCATCCGGCGATAGATACCCTGGTGGAGCTGATAGCCGAAGTCGTCGGCGAACGCGGCGGAGTACGGATGACAGGCAAGGGCTTTGGCGGCTGCGTCATCGCCCTGGTGGAACATGAGTTGACCGACAAGGTGATAGCCGCCGTTGAGCAGCAATATCCGGCTAAAACCGAGCTGGAGGCCAGTGTGTACCTATGCAGCCCCAGCGACGGAGCCAGCCGCCTGGACTGAGTTGTAGCCCTTAAGCCAAAAGGAACTAGCAGATGATACGTTTCAGCGCACTCGACAGTTGGGAAGATCCCCGCGGCGGCCAGATAGAAAGAATCAGAATCGACAACGGCATTCTGGCACTGGAAGTGCTCAGTCTCGGTGGCATTATTCGCTCACTGTGGGCGCCGGATCGCCACGGTGAACGAACCAATATCGTGCTTGGCTGTGACTCTGCAGCCGATTATCTGGCCCAGGACGCCTGTTTGGGCGCCGCTGTGGGACGTTACGCCAATCGCATCAAGCAAGGTCAAATCAACTGCCGCGGCAAGACTTTTTCTCTGGATAAGAACTTCAACGGCCACTGCCTGCACGGCGGCCGCGAAGGCTTTCATCGGCGCCTGTGGCAACTGGGCACACTGCCTGACGGGGTGCGCCTTAGCCTGATAAGCCCGGATGGCGACATGGGCTTTCCCGGTGAATGCCGGGTACAGCTGGACTATCGTCTGGCGGGCAACAACCTGTTTGTTGAGTTTATGGCCTCAAGCAGCCAAGACTGCCCTGTGAGCCTGACCCAGCACAGCTATTTCAACCTCGATGGCCGGGCGGATATCGCTGAGCACCAGTTGCAACTCGATAGCAACAAAACCCTGGCAACCGACTCTGAAGGCATTCCCTGCGGCATAGTCGATACCCAAGGCGGCATATTGGATCTCAGTCAGGGCAAGGTACTCAAGACGCTGCTGGGGCAGCCGGAACTCGCCGGCGGCCAAGGGTTGGATCACTGCTTTATCAGCCGGCAACAGAAAGATGAGCTCTGGCGTGTGGGCCGTTTGAGCGCGCCGCTATCGGGTCGCGGCCTGACACTGTATACCAATCAACCCGGAGTGCAGCTTTACACCGGCGCCGGGCTCGAAGGCGTCAAGGGTCGTAAGGGCCAGGCGATGAAGGCCTGGCAGGGTGTCTGTCTTGAGCCGCAAATGCTGCCGGACGGCGCCAATCAGCCACAGCTGCACGGCGATCCCTGGATAACACCCGGACAAGTCTATCACCATTTGAGCCGCTACGAGTTCGATACCCAGGCATGACCAAACTCTATTTCAACGCCGAGGATCTCGGCCAGATCAGCATAGGCGCCTTTGCCTTGTCCGTGCCCATCTCTTTTTCCGAGGAGGCCTGGATGCTGGCGGCCAATCTGCCGATGGTGAATCTGGTGCTGGTGGTGGTATTGAGCCTGAGCTTTATCGCCCTGTTTGCTTATCAGAGTGTGTTTCAGGCCAATATCAAGGCCAGGGTGTGGGTGTTCTGGCTGCGGATCCTGCTGGCTTATGCCCTGACCCTGCTGGTGGTGAGTGTCGTCTTACTGGCCCTGGATAAATGGCCATTATTGAGCGATCCCTTACTGGCGCTGAAGCGCACCCTGCTGATCGCCATGCCGGCCTCTATGGGCGCCATCATAGTCGATAGCTTCGATAAAGAATAATCGTCTATCACCGGATATTGATTGTCGTATTTCATTGACATTACAATTCAATTTAAAATTTTATTGTCAATAAAGGAAGAGCGGGTTGAATCTACATCATTCACCCCATATTGGCTTGGGTTGTATAGTTTAATTTCTGCCAGTATTTGCTGTGATGAAAATCTGACAATGATTCATCTTTAATCCAGCTATTAAATTGTCATACCAAAGCTAAGATCCCATTCCAGCACAGGAACCAAATGCAAACCACTGGCGTTCAAGGCGATTAATGGCTCTGCGATTGACTTATGCACCAAATAATCCATCATCCCTGGAATTTGGAAAATACATCTCTTTTCAAGAGGTATTTTAGATAACTTATTATAGTCCAGTCGGCAATTCCTTGGATTTCTTACTTCACCATCCTCTAAAATCCCAGTGTATTTTCCATTATCAAAGTCATAAGCATCAATATTATTATCTACGACTAAAATTGAATATGAATGTACATTTCCATCATTGTGGGTATATAAAGCAGGGAGTAACTGAACCTGATAAAGATCAAAGTATTCCAGTACTTTACTTATCCGGTTTGACAGTAATGGATCACTTAATGCAGTCATTGCTTCGATCAGCGGAATAACCTCATTATCATCTGCCCCAGATTCAACTTGGATCGGCATTTTAAGACAAGTCGGTTGTCTAAAAGTTAAATAATGACTTTTACTGCAGGAAACATAAGGGGAAGGCACCTTTCCAGAGCCACATATCAGTACATAATATTCTTCGTTAATATCTGATATCATTATTCTCCAACTTATAAATCATCATCTTAAAATGTCAACGTTCGACTGTCCGGTATACCCGGGCCACCGCTTCAGTGAACTGAAGTCGGACGGCCGGGCATAGGGATATCAGTCGTCGAAGCTGTCATCCCAATCGTCATCGAAATCATCACCCATGTTATCGGCTTCGACCTCGACCTCAGGTTCCGGCTTGGGCTTACGCGCGGGAGCGCTGTCTTTGACGTTGTTCAGATTGACTCTGGCCTGCTGCTTTTGCATAAACTCGCTGCGGACCGCTTTGAATGCACTACCGAACTCACGCTCGGCAGCCTTGGCTTCATCCTCACCCAGATCATGCAGGTTGGGTTTAACTATATCTTCCACGTATTCAATAATCGCATTACGCTGAGAGTTGAACAGGTAGATACGTCCAGGAGATGCCTCGGGTAACTGATTGTCATGGACGACGATAGCATTGCCACGTGCGGTTCTGAGCTCGCCATACCAAACTTGTTTCTTTGCAGTGTTATACATATATGCCAATACCCTTAAATCAACACATACACCAGAGAAGTTGCCAATAAGTCGCTGCGCATAGTGCCTGGACTTGCTCGCGCCTTCCCTAAAGTTTTTCGGCCAAAGAAGCGCACTACTGCTCACTTTGCCACAATAGGTTTCCACCTTTGGGAGGTGGAGTTTTCAAGTGCGTATTCTTACAGAATCTTTCCGAGAATCAATGCTACAAACCGTGATTTTTCCAACTAAATAACGATTAATTTTTCATGACAGCACCCTCGAGTGCTCTCACAAAGGACTTTAGCCCAAATTTCCATCAGGGCAAGTTGAATTTTGCACGCAAACGCCTTAAGGCTGCATGTTACAGCCAAACAGCGGCGACAGAGAAAAAGCTGCCGAGCGAGTGTTCAGCAGCCATAGGGTGTTGAGCGTCAGTAGCTACTTACTTCAGTGTCAGCACGACCTTGCCCGAGTGACTTCCGGATTCCAACAAGTGGTGTGCCGCAATGCACTCTTGCAGCGGGAAACTGGCAAAAATATGTGGCTTCAGGGCACCTTCATTCAATAACGGCCAGACCTTGGCCTTGAGCTCGGCAGCAATCGCCGCCTTGGCCGCTACGCTTTGAGGCCTCAGAGTCGAGCCGGTCCAAACAATACGTTTGGCCATCAGGCGAAAGATATCCACTTCAGCCTTGGCCCCCCTTTGCATGGCAATGGACACCATGCGGCCATCACAGGCGAGTACCTTGAGATTCTTGTTGGCAAAGTCTCCGCCTGCCATATCCAGCACCACCTCGACACCCTTGCCCAGGGTCCAGTCCAACACAGGCTCGACAAAGTCCTGTCGGCGGTAGTCAATCGCGAGTTCGGCCCCCAATTGCTGACACCAGGCGCATTTCTCAGGACTGCCGGAAGTCACCAGTACCCTGGCGCCAAAGGCCTTGGCCAGCGCTATGGCGCTGCTGCCGATCCCCCCCGAGCCGCCGTGGATGAGCACTGTCTCGCCTCTCTGCAACCTGGCTCGCATAAACAGATTGCCCCACACAGTAAAGAAAGTCTCGGGAATCGCAGCGGCTTCTTCCAGACTCCAGCCCCTGGGAATAGGCAAACAATGATCGGCCCAGGTGAGCACATACTCACTGTAACCGCCTCCCGGCACCAGGGCACAGACCTCTTGCCCGGTCTGCCATTGCGCTACGCCCTGCCCCAGCGCCACTATCTCGCCGGCCACTTCCAACCCCAGCACGGGGGAAGCGTCTGCCGGCGGCGGATAGTTGCCTTTACGCTGGGCCAGATCCGGGCCATTGACCCCGGCCGCCGCCACCCGAATCAACACCTGACCCGGACCGGGTTTGGGGATCTCCACATCCGTCAGATAAAGCACCTCGGGCTGTCCGGGTGTGTCGAAAGTCACCTGTCTCATACACTGCTCCTTGATAACTGAGCCACTGCCGAAAGATTTGCCTCTGACGTTAATCCAGAGGCCAAGCCTGGCAGAGACTGATACCTGTAGCCAACACAGTAGCAGAAGCCGTCTCAGGCTCATACCCGCGCCAAGGAAGATGCGAACAAGTCCCATCTATGCACTGCATCGGCTTTCAGGCCTGGATGCAAGGCGTGCTTCGCAGCAAATGGCTTCTGTCTTTTGCCAGAAGCACAACAAAGCCGCCAGGCAAAATTCAGCTTCGGCGAATTTAAATGTAAATTCTATTAATTTCATTGCGTTATAAATCTATCCTAGCTCGCGGTGACCAAGGAAATCCTCGCTGTTTTCCTTTGGAATAAAAAATAGACAATTTTATATTGTATATTTTATTCTTTTACTTCTATGATGAAACACTGATTTACCCTGAATAAAGTGTTGTGCACAGTCAGGCAGTATCGGCAAACGGCGCAGGAGGTCACTTTAACCACTAAAGATCTGCAACAGCAGACTCAAATAAAATGGAGAAAACCAATGAAGATCAGCCCACTGGTCGCCAGTATCGGCCTGCTTTCCGGCATGGCATTCAGCCAACAGACGTTTGCACAGCCCTCCTCCCCCCAAGCTTCCTCACCTCATCCCGCCGCCAGGCTGCACGGTCATCCCTTACTGCCCGCTCAAGCCAACGAGCAGGCGAGACTGGCCTCTCACGCGCGGCTTAAGCGCGAGGTCAACTCTCAAGCGGAGAGGCAGACAAAGGCTTCGTTGCCGGCGCCGCCGCAGGCCTTTAGCAGTCAGGCGGTGGCGAACCAGGTAATTGAAGGACATGCCGTTGACAAAAAAACGCCCCAAAAACGCCAAGCTGTCGAAAGCCTCAACCTGATGAGCCGCTCGGCGGCCGGCGATCTGCAGATGCAGGCCGACAGCAGCTGTGATGAGCTGACAGGCCTCAATGGTCAGGCACTGGTCGATGCATTAAGCGCCGCCACGCCTGCTTGTGTCGGTGCCTTTTACAGCCTGGTGGGCAGTCAGGCCACCGCCAGCTTCAGCCAGGCCAATGTGCTGGCGGTAGCCAATGCCATAGACGGCCGCGCCGAAAGCTACACAGGAACTGACACCCAAGGGCTGGAGTCCTTAATAAACTTTGTCCGCGCCGCCCTCTATGTGCAGTTTTATCATCCGGAAGATGTGCCCGCCTATGATGCCTCGGTAACCACGGCGTTAAGCGGCGCACTGGATAGTCTGTTCAACAATCCCAAGAGCTGGACAGTTTCCGAGGCCAATGCCGGGGTTCTCAAAGAAGCATTGATCCTGGTGGATTCGGCCAATCTGGGCGCCGAATTCAACTGGGTAACCATCAAGGTACTCAACGAATACGACAGCGACTGGCAGGCGCTGTTTGGCATGAATGCCGCCGCCAATGCTGTGTTTACTACCCTGTTCCGGGCTCAGTGGAACGACGAAATGCAAGCGCTGTTCGCCCGGGATCAGAGCATTCTCGATGCCCTCAATCAGTTTCAACTTGAGCAGCGCCAACTACTGGGAACCAACGCCGAATACCTGCTGGTCAATGCGGTACGTGAGATGTCCCGCCTCTACTACATAGAGGCGATGAAGCCCAGGGTCACGACTCTGGTCAAGACGGTAATCGACAGCAGCAGTAAAGAGGACAGCAGCCGCGCCATCTGGCTCGCCGCTGCAGAAATGGCCGACTACTATGACCGCAGCCAGTGCGACTACTACGGCATTTGCGGCTTCAAATACCAACTGGAGCAGGACACCCTGAGTTTCAACTGGAAGTGCTCGGATACCCTGAAGATGCGCGCCCAGGATCTGTATCAGGATCAGGCAAGCTGGATCTGCGAAGTGCTCAGCGGCCAGGAAGCCTACTTCCACAGCAAGCTGGAAACCGGCAATACTCCGGTGAGCGAGGATAACAACGACGATCTTGAGCTGGTGATCTTCAACTCCTCCGGCGACTACCAGTCATTCGCCGGCAGCTTCTTCGGCATCAATACAGACAACGGCGGCATGTATCTTGAAGGCTCGCCGGCCGGGCTCAAGAATCAGGCCCGTTTTATCGCCTATGAAGCCGAGTGGCGCCGCCCCGATTTCCATGTCTGGAACCTGCAGCATGAATATGTGCACTACCTGGATGGCCGCTTCAACCTCCACGGCGACTTTGCCCGCGGCATGTCGGCCGACACCATCTGGTGGGTTGAAGGATTGGCGGAATACATCTCCTACCGGGATGCCAACACCGCAGCCATAGCACTTGGTGAAACCAAGGCATTTGCCCTGTCGCAAATATTCAAAAACACCTATGATTCCGGGCAGGACAGAGTCTATCGCTGGGGCTATCTGGCGGTGCGCTTTATGTTCGAGCGCCATATGGATGATGTTCGCCAGATCCTCAGTCTGCTGCGCAGCGATAACTACAGCGAGTATCAAGCCCTGATAGATGGCATAGGCAGTCGTTATGACAATGAATGGTACAGCTGGCTGACAAGCGGCCTGAGCACGGCGGACAATGGCATAGTGGATAAGGGCCCCAGCGACATAGACGCCGCCCCCAGCGGCCGTGAAGGTAACTGGAGCGGCCCGGGCGGCAATATCAGCCGCGACTTTGCCCCCTGCACGGTCAGCGACGAATCCTATCGTTATCAGGAAGGCATGACGCCGCTGCTGGATGTGCCAATCGAGTGTATCGACTCGAAAAACGGCCGCGCCAGCCTGGTGTTTGCCAATGAGCAGCGTTCCGACCAAGAGCTGTGGATCAAGGTGGGTGACGGCTGGGGTGATGCCGATATCTATTTCAGCTCCCAAGGCTGGGCCAGCGCCGAAAACAACGAGGGCTTAGGTATAGGCAATGGGAATCACGAGGTGATCAAGGTGCGCCTCAACCCAGACAGTTACTGGCATTACCTGACTCTGGCCGGTGAATTTGGCGGCGTGGATCTATTGCTGTCGACCACAGAAGTCGAAGCCGACCCGGACCCGGCCCAAGGCGGCGGTGATGGCGATGGCGGCGAGCCGGTGGATTGTGGTGCTCCGAGCACAGACTATGGCCTGTTGCAGGCCGGCAAGAATGAATGCCTCAGTGGTGGCCGTTCCAGCTTTTATGTCTGGGTTGAGGAAGATAACACTCGCCTGACCTTCAGCCTCGGCGGCGGCAGTGGTGACGCCGATCTCTACTATGCTGCCGATACCTGGGCCGGCACAGCTCACTATGATGCGTTCGCCAAGACCGCAGGCAACAGCGAGACACTAACAGTCACGGCCAATCGCGGCTGGCGTTACCTGGCGGTGGAGAGTGACAGCCAGTATGCCGGTGTCAGCCTGAGCCTGAAAGTGGCCACGGCCGGTGAACCTCAGCCCGGTGTTCTCGAAAATGCCTGCGCCACCAAGGCTCCACAGAGTTACAGCGAGTTACAGTCCGGCGCGGCCATCTGCACCGCCAGTGGCCGGGGAGACTTCTACTTCTATATTGCCGAAGGTACTCAGGAGATTGAAGTTGTCACAGGCCACGGCAGCGGCGATGTCAGCCTCTATGGTGGCACTAGCTGGCCTACAGCCAACAGTTATCAACAGGCATCCACCCAGCAAGGCAACGCAGAACGTTTACTGCTGCAGGCGCCAAGCGAAGGTTGGTACTATCTGATGCTGGATGGTGCCAATGCTGAAGGGGTCAGCATCCAGATGCAGGCTCGCTGATAGCGTTACAGTTTGGATGAAAAAAGCGCTGCCTCGGCAGCGCTTTTTTACCTTTACGACCGTTAGCCCTTCTTGATGGTCATGGTCCAGGCGGCATCACCCTTCTGGGCAAAGTGAGTCACCTCATGGCCCTCTTCGGCGGCCCAGCGAGGAATATTTTCTGTCGCCTGGGCGCAGTCATAGTCCAGTACCACTTCGTCGCCTTTTTCTATGCCCTTTATCAGCTTCTGCAGCTCTATCAAAGGGAAAGGACAAAGTTTGCCGGTAGTATCGAGAACATGTTTCATATACAACTCCTTGGATAAAACTCAGATCTGAGCCAGGCGCATGGGCCGGATCAGGGTAAAGTAACTGAAGCAGTAACTGCCAAGCAGAATGGCCGGAATAAACAGCCAGCCCTGCCAGGACAGATAGGCGGTACCCACAAGCGCATTGCCCAACATGCAACCGCCGGCAATGCCGCTGCCAAAGCCCATCAACAGGCCGCCGACAAGCCCAAACAATACCGTCTTGTGGCCCGGATAGCGCCAACGCTGTTCCGAACTGCCACGGGCGGCAATAAAGGCCCCGACAAACAAGCCGATGAGGAAGTATCCCGGCCAGCCGAAGAACTTGGTGTTGCCAGTGGTCAGCAGATCCCACAGCTGAGCGCTGGGGCCACTGATACCAACGCCACCGACCCGACCGCTTTCCAGGCTCGCAGGCCAGGCCAGCAGAGCCAGCACGCCGATGATCAGCGCACTCACGAAGGGGTGCCAACGGGCTTCAAACAACAGGTGTGCCAGGCCGCTACGCCTCGGGGTCATCAGGGCCACAGGGCGCTTGCGCCGCTTGAGATAGCGCATCGCCAGTACGGAGGTCAGCAGCGCCAGGGCGATACTCACCAACCAGGGCGAAACACCCAGGCTTTGATACAGGGTCTGATCGGCCAACTGTTGCTGTTTGATGGGGGCCAGCATGCTCTTGAGCTCGGCCGTGCGCACCAGTTTACTGGCAACAATAAAGCCCAGCACTGCCATCACACTGGCAGCCAAGCCTTCGGCCGCCCTGTAATAGGCTCCGGTGGAGCAACTGCCTGCCGCCGCCATACCCAGGCCAAACAGCACGCCACCAATCAGAGTTGCCAACCAGGGGAAATGCCCCGTCGGCAACTTGACCCAGCCCAGCTCATAAAAGGCAAACAGCCCCAGGCTCTGGATACTGATGGCGATCAATATGGCAATCACCATGGTGAAGTCTTTCTGCAGGAAGGTGTCACGTATGCCACCCGCCATGCAGAAACGCCCCCGCTGCATCACAAACCCCATGGCCAGACCTATGCCCAAACCACTGAGAATCGTCAGCATAACCGGCTCCTCAGCGCTGGATCAGATAACGGATAGTCGGGCCGTTTTGTTCTATCTCCAGCACCTTGTAACCGTGGTTCTTGGCATCCAATGGAATATTGTTGATCGACTGTGGGCAGTCGCTGATCACTTCCAGAATTTCGCCAGGCTTGAGCTGGGGCATGGCCTCCAGGGTGGCAACGGCGGGATAAGGACAGGGTTCACCAACCATATCCAATTGATAATCAGGAGTATATTGGCTCATTACGCGGCCTCCGCAGTCAGTTGTGCATCCCGTTTGGCTTTACGGGCAAAGAATTGTTTTTCCCAGGCGAGCATGGCGGCAAACGCCAGGCCCAGCATCAGGTAGGTGGCCAGCAAGCCGCCCTTGTCCCCCAAGCTGGAAAGCAGGTTGACCTTGTCCCAACTGGTGGCCAGTGGTTCGGCAAAGTCGTCCCAGTAGTAGGCCAAAATGGTGGAGCCGATAACATTACCCAGGCCAACCCACCAGAAGTGCACCTGCCCTTCCACGGCGCGGTACATCCAACCGGTTTCGCAGCCACCGGCCAGCACTATACCGAAACCGAACAGCAAGCCACCGATAACCGCGTTGGGACCGGCCCACATGATCTTGGGTGAAACCCCTAGTTGCACATAGCTGTAAATCCCTATGGCACTTACCGCCATACCTATGATGATCGCCTTGGCCATATGGGTACGGCCGGTGATCCACATGTCGCGAAATGCCGAGGTAAAGCAGATCTGTGCCCTTTCAATCAACAGACCGAAACCGACGCCACAGAGCATGGCAATACCCAGCTTGGGTGCGTTGAACAAGGTCAGGAGTCCCCAACCGACTATGCCGATAAACACCAGCATACCGATCCGAAAACGCCTTCTGGCCTGGTTTTCATCCTGCTTGACCGAGCTGGCCTTGGTGACCTTCTTCAGCGCCACCGGAATGCGGAACATGGGCAGCAAGGTGAACTTGGCGCCAAAGTAGGAACCGGCAGCAGTGGCCAGCGCGAAGAACCAGGCATGCAGCGAGAACTGCGGAATACCGGTAAAGAAGGCCGCCAGGTTACACCCCATGGCCAAACGAGCGCCGAAGCCGGCTATGATGCCACCAACCAGGGCCTGCATGATGCGCACCCGGCTCTGTGGCATTCTGAGCTTGACGTTGTTGGCCCATAGCGCCGCAGCGATACAGCCACCGAACATACCGATAATCATCATGCCGTCGATGCGATCCAGCGGCGTACCGGCCAGACCTATCACCTTGAAGTAACCCCAGTTTTCCGGCTCGGCACCAAGCATTTGCAGTAAATGACCACCCCAGCGGGTAAATTCGCCGGTCACGGCCCAGAAGGTTCCGGTAAGACCAAAATAGTAGGTGGAGAGAATACCGGCAGCGATAACAGCCGGCATGGGAGCCCAGAAACGGACCAGATATTGTTGTTTAAATTGTTGCCATGTCATGTCATTACCCTAATGAACGAGACCTTGTCTAAACGGACACAGGCGTGTCCGTCAACCATTACAGGTGCGAACAGGCAGCCCGCAGAAACTGACCTGTCGCATCTTATGTATGCCTTTACGGCGATAAAATCGCTGGAGTGCAGCAAACGACCGGCTGTCAGCCATCATCAAAGCACTAAAGACCGGCTGGAACTGGGTTCCGACCGGTCATAAACAGTGTTTAACAACGATGATGAGCAGACAGTAAGCGCTGTGCCAGGGAAGAGGCCCGAGTACTTCGAGGCCTTATTCGCAGCTTCCCTAAATGGCTTTGGCCAGGCGATCGCGGCTCAACCCCGTCAGTCTGTGACCATGGGTGTAGAGCGTCGCACGACCGTTGCGGCAAAAGCCCACCAGCGTGATGTTGCTCTTCTCGGCCAACTCCAACGCCAGTGAGGTCACGGCGGACATGGCAAAAAGAATCTGAATATTGGCACTGGCAGCCTTTTGCACCATCTCGAAACTGGCTCTACTGGTCAATAAAACCGCGATTGGCCGCTCGGCATGTTTCTGTGAAAAGGCACCGATTAACTTATCCAGTGCTATATGTCTTCCAATATCTTCATAGGCATCAATAATATGCCCATCTTTATTTAAACCCATGGCAGCATGGGTGGCGCCAGTTAATTTAAAATGCTGTTGATTGTCCTTAACAAAATTCAAAGCAACCTTTAAATTGTTGATATTAAACTTGGCACCATCATCAACTCGAATAACAGGTTTAACCGCTTCTTCAAGTTGGGCAACACCGCAAAGTCCACAACCGGTTCTACCGGCCATATTGCGTCTTTGTTGCTTTAATTCCATGAAACATCTTTGGGTTATCTCAATCTGAACCAGCACACCTTCTTCGGTATACTCAAGTTCAATACCCTTGATTTCATTTATGTTTCTGACTATGCGCTCCGACAAGGTAAAGCCGATTGCAAAGGCTTCGAGATCCTGCGGACTGGCCAACATTACCGTGTGGGCAATGCCGTTATATACCAGGGCGATTCTCACTTCGTTCGCTAAGTAGTCAGTTAATTCCGAAGCCTGCCCTTGTTCCATAAGGGTGACTTGTTTCTCGGTGACAACGTCATGCGAATAATAATCCATAAGTACCCTCTGAACCTATCTAAATAATAAAAATTTACAGACTTTAAAATAAAATAAGAGCTATATCACAAACTCATAAAGTAAATAAAAACAGGGTTGCTTCAACTGCATTCATTTTCTATTATCCTTCTGTCTTTCGATGGAAGAACGTCGTCTCCGGTGAGGCGTCCGGACTTCAAATCCGGGTGGGGCTGCCAGCAGTCCCGGGTAGGTTCGACTCCTATGTTCTTCCGCCAATCTTCATGGGACCAGAAAAGTTCAGCGTCCCGGATCTCCCGACTGTTACTGCGATACTTCCTGCGAGTAAAACCGCTGCGATCGAAGAACTCCAACAGTTGAATACTCACCTTGCGGCCAAGACCTACCATCGCCTTGAACTCGGCGGTTTCCAGTTGTCCCTTTAACTCTAAATGACCGCGAATAAGATCGGCGTAGTGGCACAGCTTACTGCTGAGCAGATATCTGTCTTTCACCACTGCGGTGATAAACCCCTGTTGCACCAACTGGAAACACAGCGGCCGCAGCTCACCCGGCTCCAATTCAAGATATTCGGCCATTTCCGTGACCCACACAGGGGTATCCTGCTGCTCCAGCCAAGGAGATAAACGCCGCCAACAGGCTTCGGCTTTGGGATCCAAGGTCATTCTGTGCTGCGGTAACTGCAGCAAGGCGCCGCGCAGCACCATGCGGCGATCGCGACAGAGGCGCTCCAGGATCAGACTGGCCAGCGGCAAGGGGAACTTGCTGTGACTCATGCGCAGCAGGCGGTTGCGCCCCAGCCCCAATTGATCCGGGTGCTGCTGATGGTATTGCTCCAGCAAGGACAGATAGTGCTGTTGCTCGGCCTCAAGCAGTTCAGGTGCCAACAGGAAACCGCCATGGCGGCTGAGTCCGGATTCTTCGATGACCCGACTCAAACCAGCTTCGGTCAACTGCCAGCGCCAGGCCAAGTCAGGCACGGCCAAGGCCTGCTGCCTGCCTAGAAGGGTAAGAGCCGCGGCCGGAGTCTCGGCGTCGGCGAGACGGCCAAGAAGAGCGAGCCGCTCTTCGGTGCGTTTCTTGCGATTGGGCACTGTGAGTGCCAGTACTCTGCCGGCACCCAGGGTATGCTTGCCACTGGCATGACGCAGCACTATGGGGTCGTCCTGGCACAACATCAGTGGCTTATCCAGCACCAGTTCAGCCAGGCAGTAGCCGCGCTCATCGGCCTCGGTCAGTTGGGATATGCGTCCCAGAGTATGATCGGCGCCGTGGTGGCAATGTACACTCTGCCAGTGAGTCACTGGCTCAAAGGCACGGATCTGCACCACAGGGCGGCCACAGGCGTCCGGCTGCGGCAAGTTGCTGAGCCAATCACCGCGCTGCGGCGCTCTGTGGTTATCGACGCCACTGAGATTGAGGGCGACCCGGGTGCCCGGCAGCGCCGTCTGCGACTCCTGCCCCTGGCAGTGAATGCCGCGGATCCTCAGCTTGTCTTTCTGACCCGAGCTGTAGAGGTTATCACCGACATTGGCACTGCCACTGATCACTGTACCCGTGACCACCCAACCGGCGCCTTTGACGCTGAAGGCGCGATCCAGGGTCATGCGAAAGGCCTGCTGCGCGTCTGCGGCGACGCCAGCCTTCTCAAGCTGTAGCTCGCTCGATGCCAACGCCAGAATATGCTCTCTGAGTGAATCGATCCCCTGGCCATTGCTGGCCGAAACGCTAAACACACCGGAGGCCTTGAGGGCAAACTCACAAAGCAGCGCCTCACTCTCTGCAGCCACTTCATCAATGCGGGCCCGCTCCACCAGGTCACTCTTGGTGAGCACCAGCGTCAGGCTATTAAGCGGCAACATGGCTAAAATTTGCAGATGTTCGCGGGTCTGCGGCATCACGCCGTCGTCACAGGCCAGCACCAAGAGCGCGTGTCTGGCATGACTGACGCCCACCAGCATGTTGTTGATAAACTTTTCATGGCCAGGCACATCGATAAAGGCCAGTCGCTGGCCGTCGGCAAACGGCATAAAGGCATAACCCAGATCTATGGTCATGCCGCGGCGTTTCTCTTCCGGCAATCTGTCGGTATTTTGCCCGGTCAGGGCCCGAATCAGGCTGGTCTTGCCATGGTCTACATGGCCGGCGGTTACCAGGATCACAGCGACACTCCCAGAGTGCTCAGCTCGGCCAGTAACTCGGCTTCATCGTCGACCCCGCGCAGATCCAGCAGTAGTTGCTCATTGCTGATCCGGCCAATCACCGGCCGCTCCGCCTGCTTGAAGTGTTGCTCAAGCTCAATCAGGCTAGCGCCCGGATTGGCACTGAACGCCAGAGCCACCGAAGGCAGGAAGGTCTCCGGCTGTGAGCCACTTCCCACCTGGGTGCGGCACTCCACCAGCTCCAGTTGATAGCCGGGGGCAAACAGGGGCTGCAACGCCTGGTGCAAACGGCTGCCTAGCAGTTTGAGTTGCTGCTGGCTGCGGCCGAACTTGGCCATCATAGGCAGTTCAGTATCCAGGGTTTCCGGGTTGAGATAATGGATCAGTGTGGCTTCCAGCGCCGCCAGAATCAGCTTGTCGCAGCGCAGCGCCCGTTTGAGCGGATGGCTTTGCAACTTGTTGATAAGCGACTGTTTGCCAACAATCAGCCCCGACTGAGGGCCACCGAGCAGCTTGTCGCCGGAGAAGCTCACCAAGTCGACCCCATCGGCCAGCATCGCCTGGGGAGTGGGCTCCTGCTTGAGCCCGAAGCGGCGCAAGTCGGTGAGCGAACCGCTGCCGAGATCCGAGATCAGCGAAATATCGTGCTCGCGGCACAGTGTCGCCAGCCGCGACTCTTCCACCGAGGCGGTAAAGCCCTGAATATGATAGTTACTGGTGTGTACCTTCATGATGGCAGCGGTGTTTTCGGTTATCGCCTGCTCGTAATCCCTGAGGTGGGTACGGTTGGTGCTGCCCACTTCCACCAGGGTAACCCCAGCCTGACGCATGATGTCGGGGATCCGGAAGGCGCCGCCTATCTCCACCAACTCGCCACGGGAAACTATCACCTCTTTACCGGCCGCCACCGCCGACAGCATCAACAGCACAGCGGCGGCATTGTTGTTGACCACACAGCAGGCATCGGCGCCGGTGAGGCGGTGAATAAGCGAGCTGACGGCATTGTCTCTGTGGCCGCGCTTGCCGGCCTGCAACTCAAACTCCAGCGGAGTTGGGTAACGCATCACAGAAGTGACGGCCTCGATGGCCGCCTCGGATTGCTGCGCCCGTCCCAGGTTGGTGTGCAGCAGGGTGCCGGTGAGGTTCCATACCGGCCTTAAACTGTGGCGATAATCGCTGGACAGCTGATCAACCAAAATGCCATACAGGGTTTGGTGTGAGTGACACCACTCAGGCAGGCGTTGCTCGCTGCCTATCCCGGCTCTTGCCAGCCGAAGTTGTCCATCCAGCGCCTGTTTGACGGCGGCCTTGCCAAAGCGGCTCAGCAGTGGGGCCAGCGCCGGCTCGGCCAGCAGGCTATCCATGGAAGGCAAAGCCCGATAGAGGTCTTTGAGAGTATCGGCAGTTTGGGTCATCATCTGTTTCATCATTGACTGAATAAAGGGAGGGCCTGAGCCCTCCCGGCTTTCTTACTGGCTTGGTTACTCGCTGTCTTCTGTCTCGTGGGCCAGCAACAAGGGATTGACTGTGGTAGCACCATAGCCTTTCTCATTGAGCTGACTGTCGAGCATCAGGGTCGCCAAATCATCGGCGGCCACATCCATCAGCGGCGCCTTTTCGAGGAACATCATCTTGGTATAACCATGACAAGCCTCGCAGCTTTCGATGCGAACATTGGCCTGATAGTCGTCCAGAGACCAGAGGGTCATCTCCTTGTCATGCCCGCAGCAAGTGCAGTGGGCACGTATGTAGTGCCACTCGCTCTCACACAGGCTGCAATGCAGATAACGCAAACCGGCTCTGGGTTCATCGACTATCACGCTGGCAACCGGATGGCTGCCACAGACCGGACACAGGCTCTGCTGTTCGACCCTGCGCTGATCCATGCGCTGAATAACTGCCGGCGCCCAATGAGACCAATAAAGCCCCATAGCGGCCCACAGAAACAGACTGAACCTGGCGGGCACTGCACTCAGGTTGCCCTGACGCAGCGCCTGCCCCCAGGCACTCAATTGCTCGGGTGCCTGTTGCATCAAAAGACGCAGCACCCGGGCGACCGACTCATCCACCTGCGGCAGGAGTTCACTGAGCAACTGCTGCAGCAAGCTCTGCCAGTAACTGTCGGCGCTGGGACCCAAGTCGGTGAGGGGCTCGCCCTCGGACTTGTCCCAGGCTGGAGGAAGACCGAAGTCTTCCTTCGCCGCCAGTTTGGCCTGTACAGCAACCAAACGGCGACACAGCTCCAGGTAATCAGCCAGCGGCGAGTCCTTGGCCAACACTTCCAAACGCTTGGCTCTGCGCAGATAGACGCTGGCAGGGTCGGCGGCTTTCAGTGGTTTGAGCTCCAGCGGCGACTCGCTGCCGGGGGCCAGGGGTATCTCGGCTGTATGACTCATTTAATGTTTCTCCGCTTCCGAATCTTCTTCCAGCATTCTGGGGTGGTGCTTACGGCACCAGGCCTTGGAGACCTTGCCGTAGAGCATGCCCGCGACCGAACCTTCTACCCAGGTCGCCATCCAGAAGTGCACCATCACGAAAATCAACATGATGAGAGCACAGACGGCGTGCAGCAGAATGGCCCAGCCCACGGTAGTGGCTGAGAAGTAAGGTGCAAAATAGGGCTGCCACATGATGAAGCCGGTGACAGTCAGTACGATAGATGTCACCACAAACGCACGGAACAGCACCTTTTGCCCAGGGTTGTAATGGCCGATAGGCGGGATCTTGTCCTCGTTCTCAAACATCACATCCTTGATGGCCAGCATCCATTTCAGGTCGTTCTTCTCCCACTTGTTGTGATGGTAGTAACGCACCAACATCAGCATCAGCGGCAGACACATAAACAACCCGGCAATGGGGTGGATGAAGCGCGCCAATTGAGGCGTGCCCGCAATACCACCCAACCACTGGAAGGAAGGATAAAAGAACGAAAAACCGGTCAGGAAAGTGACTAAACCTGCCGCCACAATAAACCAGTGGCAGATACGGTCGAACAGCTTATGACGCACTATCATCTCTTGCTTGTGATGCTCGCTCATTTGCCGTCCTCCTCTTTCTGAGCCGCTTGCTGATCTTCTTCAGGCGGCTGATAACCGGGTTGATCCTCTTCGACTATGTTGCGGCCAACGGTGATCTTGTGCAGACAAGCCACAGCGGCTGTTGCCAGGATCCCCACGGTACCCAGAGGCTTGACCCAGTCCTGCCACAGAGTGACAGACAGTGGGATCTGCGGATCTTCCGGCATGTTGTAGCTTTCAGGCTGAGTGACATCGTGCAATATCATCATCATCCCTGTGCCACCCACACCCTCTGGGTTGTACAGTCCGGCCTTGGCAAAGCCACGCTCTTTGAGCTCAGCCACCCGCTTATCGGCATAGAACAACATGTCTTCACGGGTACCGAAACGCAGTGCGCCTGTAGTACAGGTCTTGACGCAGGAAGGCTCCAGCCCGACCGCCAGACGGTCGGAACACATGGTGCACTTGTAGGCCTTGTTGTCCTTGGGATCGATTTTGGGGATATCGAACGGACAAGCGCTGGCGCAATAACCGCAACCGATACACTTGTCTGAATCGAAGTCCACCACCCCATTGACATGCTGCACAATGGCGCCTGCGGTCGAACACGCCTTGAGACAGGCGGGATCGGCGCAGTGCATACAAGCTGAGTGAGTGAACTGCCAGCGCAGCTTATTGCGCTCGTCCATCACCTCGTTGTACTCCATCAGGGTCCAGACCTGGCCTGAGAGTTTCATCGGGTTTTGATAACTTCCCTCGAAACTGCCCACTTCTTCGCGCAGATCGTTCCATTCGGAGCACGCCACCTGACAGGCCTTACAGCCGTTACACTTGGTCGCATCAAACAGTTTTGCGACTTGCTTGACGTCACCAATCCGAGTTTGCGATGCCGGCGTTGCCGCTGAGGTGCCGGAGCGTCGAATAATATCTTGTGTTGCCATTATCAGACCTCCGCCTTCTCAACGTTCACCAGGAACGCTTTGTACTCAGGAACACCCGTGTTGGCATCACCCATTTCGGTAGTCAGCACGTTACAGCTATAAGCCTTCTTGGTGAGGGCGTTATGGCTACCGTGACGTGGAATACCCAAGGTGTGTACCGTTTGACCATTGACCTGCAGTGGCCGCAAACGCTTGGTCACCAAGGCTTTGGTAAGAATGTGGCCACGCTTGGAGCTCACTTTCACCCAGTCGCCATTCTTGATGCCTTTTTCTGCCGCCAACTGCTCGTTCATTTCCACAAAGGTCTCTGGCATGGAGATCGCCGCCAAACGGCAGTGAGTCGTCCAGAAGTTAAAGTGTTCTGTGAGCGAGTAAGTGGTACAGGCGTATGGGAACTCGTCTTTGGTACCTATGGTTTCTTTCACACCCTCAAACCAACGCAGCACTGGGCTGTGCACCACTTTCGGATGCAATGGGTTGGTACCGATTGGTGATTCCACCGGCTCATAGTGTTCAGGGAACGGCCCTTCTTTCAGCAGTTTCAGCGCGAACAAACGGCCCGCCCCTTCCGGCTGCATGATGAATGGGTGTGCACTGTCCTGTGGATTGAGCTTGGCGTTGAAGTCAGGCACGTCTATGCCTTCCCACTTGCCATCTTTCCACTCGACTATGGTGCGCTTTGGATCCCATGGCTTACCGTTGACATCACAAGAGGCTCGGTTGTAGAGCACCCGACGGTTGGCAGGCCAAGCAAATGCCCATCCCGGGGTAATCCCCTTGCCGGATGGATCGTGATTGTCACGACGCGCCATCTGGTTGCCTTGCTCGGTCCAGGAACCGGCATAGATCCAACAGGCACAGGCGGTGCTGCCATCGGCCTTGAGTTCAGTAAAGCTGCTCAGTTGACGGCCGGTGTTAACATCGTATCCGTTCAACTCTTTGGTCAGCTCAACAGAGCTCGGGTTATGGGCATCTGTGTATTCCCAGTTAACCGCAGCCACAGGCTCAGGCAGTTTACCGCCCTCTTCGCGATACAGCTTTTTCAGCTCCAGCAAGATGCCGGCAACGATTTCCGAGTCGGCCATGGCTTCGCCGGGAGCATTGGCGCCTTTATAGTGCCACTGCATCCAGCGACCCGAGTTGACGATGGAACCTTCTTCCTCGGCAAAACAGGTTGTGGGCAGACGGAACACTTCCGTTTGGATACTGGCGGTATCGACTTCGTTGAAGCCGGGTTCGTTTTGCCAGAAGGTTGCGGTTTCAGATGACAAGTTGTCCAGCACGACCAAGTACTTGAGCTTGCTCAGCGCCTTGAGGTTCTTGTTACGGTTGGGCATAGAGTTAATTGCGTTAACCCCTTGCACGATACAACCGTTGATCTGACCGCGATACATCATGTCGAGGTAGCGGCCAAAGTCATACATCTGATCCCATTTCGGCAACCAGTCGTAACCGAAGTCATTTTCAGGGGTCGCGTTATCGCCCCAGAACGCTTTCAGCAAAGAGACATAGAACTTGGGATAGTTTTGCCAGTAGTTGGTTTGACCCGGACGCAAAGGCTTGGGCGTATGCGCTGCCAGGTGAGCGGCCAAAGTGGGTTCATTGTCGTTGGGCAGTTTAACGTAGCCCGGCAGACTCTGCGCCAGCAGACCCATATCGGTTGAGCCCTGAACGTTGGCGTGACCACGCAAGGCGTTAACCCCACCACCCAACTGACCAATATTGCCCAGCAGCAACTGCACCATGGCCATGGTACGAATATTCTGCGCACCCTTACTATGGTGAGTCCAACCCAGGGCATACATAAAGGTCGCAACCCTGTCTTTGGTATAAGTGCTGCCAATCGCCTCACAGACCACCTGGTAGTCATCTACCGGCGTCCCTGTGATGTTGCTGACAGTGGCAAAGTCGTAACGTTCTACGTGCTCTTTCAGCAGGTTCCATACACAACGTGGGTGCTCAAGGGATTCATCCACCTTGGCATAGCCGTCTTCGTCGAGTTGATAGAACCAGGATTCTTTGTTGTAGTCGCCCTTCTCTTCATCGAAACCGGAGAACAGACCTTCGTGGAATTCAAAGTCTTCCCGCACCAGATAGCTGGCGTTGGTATAGGCCTTCACATAGTCGAAGTTGATCTGGTTAGTGGAGATCAGATAGCGGATCACACCCAGCAAGAAGGCAATATCTGTGCCTGAGCGGATAGGAGCATAGTGATCGGCCAAAGCGGCACTACGGTTGAAGCGAGGGTCAACCACAATCAATTTGGCATTGTTATGTTGCATAGCTTCTGTAACCCAGCCGAAACCGACAGGGTGCGCTTCTGCAGCATTACCGCCCATAATTATCACTACATTAGAGTTCTTGATGTCGATCCAATGGTTGGTCATGGCACCGCGCCCAAATGTTGGAGCAAGACTTGCTACCGTTGGGGAGTGTCAGTTACGTGCAATGGTATCGATGGCGACTAGGCCGAGAGAACGAGCAAACTTCTGAGTCGCAAGACCACTCTCGTTCGCCATACCGGATGAAGTCATCATCCCTGTGGTCAACCAACGGTTGACTGTAACGCCATCGGCGTTTTTCTCAATCAGGTTGGCATCACGGTCGTCTTTCATCAAACGGGCGATACGCTTGTAAGCTTCGCCCCAGCTGATGCGCTTCCATTCATTGGTGCCCGGAGCGCGATACTCAGGGTACTGCAGACGGTGCGGACTGTTAACATAGTCCACCAGGCCTGCGCCTTTAGGGCAGAGCGCCCCGCGGTTTACCGGATGATCGGCATCACCTTCAATATGAAAAATGGCATGTTCAGAGTTTTTGCCACCGCTGCCTTGGCTATACATAAGCAAGCCACAACCCACCGAGCAATACGGGCAGTTGTTGCGGGTCTCTTTAGCTCTGAGTAGTTTGAATTCCCGAACTGCGGCATAAGCCTTCTCGGACAACAACCCCAGCGCAGATATGGCTGAAGTTGCCGCCCCGGCAGCGCACAGTTTGAAAAACTGACGTCTGTTCATAGCGTCCTCACACTCTTGTCGTTATGAGTTTTGATTGGGGTCGCAGCCCTTGGCTGCGACCTGCCAAGTGCAGTCGAACCAAAGACCACACTCTGTGTAAGATTATCCTTAAAGAAACTCAGGATAACAAATAATGACACGAGACAGAGATCACAAAGGAATAGCTATGACAAATTGAACCACAAAAATAGAATCAAGCAGAACAAAAAGTCAATAAATAAACCAAAATCAGTTCATAAAACCAAAATGAACAAAAAATACACTGAAAGACATTTTGTCCAAACATATAGGTAAATTTTGTCCCAACAGCGAAAAAGGCAGGATAAAGCACCATTAACTGAGGCTCAATCGACGGGAAATAGAAAAGGGTTGCGCTAAAAAAGCCGGCAACAAGCACAAGGGGAAATAACAGAACGCAGGAATATAACAGATAAAACAAACTATTACATCAGTAACACTTTCACACTATCTTCAATGGACAGCCGGGGAAACAGAATAACCTTCATCAAGTCAAATTGACCCACCGTCTAAAAAACCGTCAAATACTAAACGACAGATAAGCCACTCACAAATGTAAAGATTGTCAATTTTTATCAAAAATATCCTGCTGCTATTGGCGAATCAGGCATAGCGGGCACTGACTTGAGACCAAAAGCGCATCTGTACCTATCAGGAAAGCATCTCAGTAAACCGTCCATGACGCCGATAATATTGCTAAAGGCCTGGTCAGGTTTACCCAAGGAGACGGAGCCAAACAAGCAATGGCCCGCTTTCGAGCCTCAAACGATTACCACAAAAAGAGCCGCGACTTTAGCTCGAAAGGCACCAAGCAAAAAGCCACTGCAGTTGCAGTGGCTTTTTGCGGTATCAAGCACAAGAGCCTATCTCCAGCATACCTCAGAACGGGATATCATCATCCCAGCCGTCATCCAGATCCGGCGTGTAGTTCTGCTGTTGTGGCTGAGGCTGTGGTGCCGGCCGCTGTTGCGGAGCTGCCTGTTGTTGCGGCGCTGGCTGCTGTGGCTTGGGCGCATAACCTGAGTTCTGCTGCTGACCATAGCTTTGCTGCTGCGGCGCGTTGTACTGCTGTTGTGGCTGCTGCGGTTGCTGAGCAGGCTTGGGCTGATAGCCGCCGGACTGCTGTGGCGCATTGTATTGAGATTGAGACTGAGACTGTGCCTGACCACCGCCGTAACCACCTTGGTTTTGGTTCATACCACCTTGGTTCATACCGCCCTGATTGCCGCCCTGGCTCATACCGCCTTGGTTTTGGTTACGGCCACCCAGCATCTGCATGGTACCGCCCATATCGACAACCACTTCAGTGGTGTACTTGTCCTGACCGCTCTGATCTTTCCACTTGCGGGTCTGCAGCTTACCTTCCAGATACACTTGCGAGCCTTTGCGCAGGTACTCACCGGCAATTTCAGCCAGCTTGCCGAACATGACAACCCGATGCCACTCGGTACGCTCTTGCTGTTGGCCCTGTTGGTCCTTCCATGACTCACTGGTGGCCACTGTGATATTCGCTACGGCGTTGCCGTTTGGCATGTAGCGCACCTCTGGGTCCTGTCCCAGATTGCCCACCAGAATTACCTTATTAACACCACGACTGGCCATCGAAATCTCCTGCGATTTTCACGTAATACTTAGCTTAATTGACAGAGCCTAACACAGCTCTGGCTTGTCTTAAATCGAATTGATCGTTCACCTTGAGGTAAGCGACTCTTTCTTCCAAAACCACTATGGCTTCGGCAACCCCCGGCAATTGAGAAAGCTCAGCGGCCATCTTCTGCGCCTGCTCACGGCCACTCACTTGGGCCTCTAGAGTATAACTCTTGAGCAGCACTGGATTTTTCATTCCCAGGGTCAATGCCAGCCAGATAATCAACAGCACGACCGCCACGGTAAATACTCCTGCAGCGCCCATGATTTGATAAGCGCCACCACCGAGCAAACCGCCACAGAAGGCGCCGAGAAACTGACTGGTGGAATACACCCCCATGGCAGAGCCTTTGGCGCCCACGGGACAAAATTTGGCGATCAGGCTGGGCAGCGAGGCTTCCAAGTAGTTAAAGCCGGTAAAGAAGGCCACTATGGCGACCGCCAGCACCCAAAGACTATGGGAAAACAGCGCCATCGCCAGCAAGGCAGCCAGCATGATCAGCAGGGCCAACTGGAACATACCCTTGGTATTATTGCGCTTCACGCCGATGATGATCAGCGGCACCATCAAAAAGAAGGCGCCGACAAAGGCCGGGAAGTACAGCATCCAGTGCTTTTCTTTGGCAAGGCCGGCGTCCACCAAGTCCAGCGGCAATGCCACGAATACCGCCGTCAGTACCAAATGCAGAATAAAAATACCGGCATCGAGGCGAAACAACTGCGGATCTTTAAGCATATTTTTCAGCTTACCCGGTTCCGCCATGGTATCGCCCTTGGGCGCATGAGCCACAGGGTTGGGTACCAGCAGCTGCACTATCAGCATACCCAGCAGCGCCAAGCCAGCCGTCAGGGCAAACAAGCCCGATAACCCCAGATGCTGTGCCACCACAGGCCCCACCAGCAGCGACAAGGCAAAGGAGAAACCTATGCACATGCCTATGATGGCCATCACCTTGGTGCGTTGCTCATCCCGGGTGAGATCTGCCGCCAATGCCAGCACAGCGGCGGCGATGGCACCCATACCCTGCAAGGCTCGGCCGGCGACAACGCCGTAAATGCTGTCGGACATAGCCGCCAGGACACTGCCGAGGGCAAACACCAACAGGCCGCCGAGGATCACCGGCTTGCGGCCAATTCTGTCTGACAGTATCCCCATGGGGATCTGCAGTATCGCTTGAGTCAGACCATAGGCGCCGATGGCAATACCCACCCACAGAGGTGAGAAGCCTTTGAGATCTTGTCCATAGAGCGCGAAGACAGGCATGATCATGAACAAGCCCATCATGCGCAGCCCAAATACACTGGCTAATGAGAACGCGACTTTTCTTTCTGTGCCGGAAAGTCCACCGTTGGCCATAGTTTTTGCCCTGGATTAAGAATTTTTTAAGGGAGCGCATGTTACCACGAAGGTTTTGAACAGCTCAAAGAGAAAAACCCAAGTCGCCCTCAGCCCACGGCTGAAGGCTTGCTACTGACAGTATGGTGTCAGTAGGACAAATGCGCCGCCGCTATCGGCACAGCGCAAAATATGTGATACTTGTGCTCTTTTTCTCCAGTGATTAGCCAAAGTAGAGACTGATGGACAAGATAGACATTCGCGGTGCCAGAACCCACAATCTCAAGAACATCAATCTGACCATTCCCCGAGACAAACTCATTGTTATTACAGGCTTATCTGGTTCGGGTAAATCTTCTCTCGCCTTCGATACCCTCTACGCCGAAGGTCAGCGGCGCTATGTGGAATCCCTGTCGGCCTATGCCCGCCAATTTTTGAGCCTGATGGAAAAACCGGATGTGGATCATATCGAAGGTCTGAGCCCGGCGATCTCGATTGAACAGAAGTCCACTTCCCACAACCCCCGTTCTACTGTGGGAACCATTACCGAAATCTACGACTATCTCAGATTACTGTTTGCCCGTGTGGGTGAGCCTCGTTGCCCGGTTCACGGCCAGCCGCTGGCGGCACAAACTGTTAGCCAAATGGTAGACAAGGTGCTGGAGCGCCCCGAAGGCGAGCGCCTGATGCTGTTGGCCCCCGTAGTGCAGGGCCGCAAGGGTGAACATGTCAAATTACTGGAGAACCTGGCGGCCCAGGGCTATATTCGCGCCCGTATCGATGGCGAGGTGTGCGATCTGTCCGACCCGCCGCCACTGGATCTGCATGTAAAACACAATATCGATGTGGTGGTTGACCGCTTCAAGGTACGCGAGGATCTGCAGCAGCGGCTGGCGGAATCCTTCGAAACCGCACTGGAGCTGTCCGGCGGTGTGGCCACTGTGGCCAGCATGGAGGAAGGCAGCAATGAAGAGTTGCTGTTCTCCGCCAACTTCGCCTGCCCTCACTGTGGTTACTCCATGGCCGAGTTGGAACCCAGGCTGTTTTCCTTCAACAACCCAGCAGGTGCCTGCCCGACCTGTGACGGCCTCGGGGTGCAGCAGTTTTTCGATCCCGATCGGGTAATCACCAACGACGAGCTGTCGCTGGCGGGTGGCGCCATTCGCGGCTGGGACAGACGCAACTTCTACTATTTCCAGATGCTCACCTCACTGGCCGAGCATTACGGCTTCGATGTGGAAACCCCCTTTGGCGATCTCCCTGCCAAAGTGAAGAAGATAGTGCTCTATGGCTCAGGCAAGGAGAATGTCGCCTTCCGTTATATCAACGACCGCGGCGATGTAGTGGTTCGCAACCACCCGTTCGAGGGGATCCTCAACAACATGGACAGACGCTACCGGGAGACAGAGTCCAACTCGGTGCGTGAAGAGCTGGCCAAATATATCAGCAACCAGGCCTGTTCCAGCTGTGGCGGCTCACGCCTGCGCGAAGAGGCCCGCAACGTGTTTATCGGCAATATCAATCTGCCGGAGTTGACCACCTGGTCCATTGGCGAGGCCAGCGACTATTTCGCCACCCTGGGCTTTGAGGGGCAAAAGGCACAGATAGCCGAGAAGATCCTCAAGGAAGTGCGCGATCGCCTGGGCTTTTTGGTCAATGTCGGTCTTAACTACCTGAGTTTGTCTCGTTCGGCAGAAACCCTCTCAGGTGGCGAGGCGCAGCGGATCCGCCTGGCCAGCCAAATCGGCGCCGGTCTGGTTGGGGTGATGTATGTACTCGATGAACCTTCGATTGGTCTGCACCAGCGCGACAACGAGCGCCTGCTCAACACCCTCACTCACCTGCGGGACTTGGGCAACACTGTGATAGTGGTCGAACACGATGAAGACGCCATCCGCATGGCGGATCATATTATCGATATCGGCCCAGGTGCCGGGGTTCATGGCGGTGAAGTGATCTGTGACGGTGACATCAACGCCATTATGGCCTGTGAAGAGTCTGTCACCGGCCAATATATGTCCGGCAAGAAAAAGATCACTGTGGCCGGAGGTCGGGTGCCCTGTGATCCTGGCAAGATGATCAAGCTGTTCGGTGCCAGTGGCAACAACCTCAAGCAGGTGGATCTGGAGATCCCGGTCGGGCTGCTGACCTGTGTCACCGGGGTATCCGGCTCGGGTAAATCCACCCTGATCAACGACACCTTCTTCAAGATTGCCCATCGCATGCTCAACGGCGCCACCGCCGAAGAGCCGGCGCCTTATGAGCGTATCGAGGGCATGGAACTGTGCGACAAGGTGGTGGATATAGATCAAAGCCCCATAGGCCGCACGCCGCGCTCCAACCCGGCCACCTATACCGGCATATTTACCCCGATCCGCGAGCTATTTTCGGCGACTCAGGAATCCCGTACCCGCGGCTATCAGCCGGGGCGTTTCTCCTTCAACGTCAAGGGCGGCCGCTGTGAGGCCTGTCAGGGTGACGGCCTTATTAAGGTAGAGATGCACTTCCTGCCGGATGTTTACGTGCCTTGCGATGTCTGTAAGGGCAAGCGCTACAACCGTGAAACGCTGGAAGTGAAGTACAAGGGCAAGAACATTCACGAAGTGCTGCAAATGACGGTCGAGGAAGCCCGTGTGTTCTTCGATGCGGTGCCGGCCATTGCCCGTAAACTGCAAACCCTGATGGATGTTGGTCTGTCTTATATACGTTTGGGCCAGAGCGCCACTACCCTTTCCGGCGGCGAGGCTCAGCGGGTCAAACTGGCTAAAGAGCTATCGAAGCGGGATACCGGCAAGACCCTCTATATTCTGGATGAACCCACTACAGGGCTGCACTTTGCCGATATCCAGCTGCTGCTGGATGTACTGCACAGACTCAAGTCCCAGGGCAACACCATAGTGGTGATTGAACACAATCTGGATGTGATCAAAACCGCTGACTGGATAGTGGATCTGGGGCCGGAAGGCGGTTCGGGTGGCGGTACCATTCTGGTGGCCGGTACCCCAGAGCAGGTAGCCGAGCATCCAGAGTCCCATACCGCCCGCTTCCTTAAACCTATGCTGTGAGGTGACTGTGACAGGCAACAGACTGCTGTTATTGGCCCTGGTTATCTGTATGGCGGGTTTATTGCTGGCGGCTTTTGATCCCTTGGTGGGTAACTGCAAACGCTATTTGGGTGAAGTAGTGCATTCCGGCCCGGACGGCACTACGGTTGCCCTACCCGATGGCCGCACGGCGCTGGTTGAACCCAGTGCCCTGCCCCCGGCGACTCTGGTCACCATAGGCGCCAAGCGCCATTTGGTATCGGGTATTGAGGTGTTCAAGCTCAAGGGCCGAGCGGAAACCGAGACACCTTCGGCCAGCCGCGGCGGCAACACCCCACCGCCCGGCTATCAGGGCGGCATGGCACAACTCGCCAAATAAGCAGGCAAAGCCGTCTTGGGGAATGGTATAAACTGCAACATAGCTTGAGTTGATTTCCCTTGCCGGAGGCTGGATGCCGATGACACTCTCTATCCACCCGCCGCTGTGGGCACTCTCTATTCGCTCTCCGCTGTGGGCACTCCTATTGATATTGCCGGCGCTTGCTGCCGGCTGCAGCAGCTCGCCCGAACGCTGCGGCGGTGAGATTCTGCTGAGCTGGGCCGAGACGAAGCAGTTGCAACAGGATGTCGAAGTGCTGGCCTCGCCCAGGCTGCAAGGTCGGCGCACCGGCACCCAAGGGGCGTCGTTCAGCCGTGAGTACCTCACGGAACGCTTTGAACAAATCGGCCTGCAGCCACCCACTTCGGTATTTCCGCCCCTTGCCGAGACTCTGAGCGGCTTTCAACACTCATTCAACTATGTCGATGGCTTTGCCGACGCTCGGGGCATCAACCTGCTGGGCTGGCTGCCGGCTGCCCAGCCGACCACTGAGTGGCGCCTGCTGATTGCCCACTATGATCATCTGGGCGATCGCGGCCCGGGCTTTTATCCGGGAGCCGACGACAACGCCTCTGGCGTGGCGGCCTTGTTGGCCATAGCCCGAAGAGTCAAACAAGCGCCCAGTCGCTACAACCTGCTGTTTATTGCCAGTGACGCCGAAGAGCCGGGACTCTATGGCAGCAAGGCCTTGGTGAGCGCATTGCAACAGAGCGGTTTTGCCGAGCACATCTCGCTGGCGGTCAATCTGGATATGATAGGCAGGCCCGGGCTTCCTTATGCCATCTACCTCGAAGGCAGCCGCTATTTCCACCACTATGATGACTTCAGCGCCGCACTGATGGCGGGCACAGGGCTGTGCATTCGTCCCAGTCATCCGCGCCCTATTGGTCGCAGCGTGCAGCGTACCGATTGGCTCAGGGCCTCGGATCATTATCCCTTCCACCAGGCTGGGATCCCCTGGCTCTATTTCGGCGTTCCCGCCCACGCCCAGTACCATACCCGTGACGACACGGCAGACAGACTGGATTATCCTTTCATCGGCGCCGTGGCCGAGGCGGCGGAACAGTTGCTGCGACTGCCAACTAAGCAGTTACAAAACCGATAGTTGGCCTACTATTTGCTTTAAATTTGCCATAAAAATTCCTTTAGCCGTGGAAAGAAGCAGATTTCGCTGTTATAATCTGGCGTTTTCGGTGCGGGAAATCGACACGGGGTTGATTTTCTGTCTGTGAAACTTTCTGCGTCATCCAGACGCGTCCACAAGGCTACAACCCATGTCATCCAGTGAAAAAACTTTCCGAGAACTCGGCCTCTCCGAGGCGTTGCTGCGTGCTCTAGATGAGCTCGGCTACGAGAACCCGACCCCAATTCAAGCTGCGAGTATCGCCCCCCTGATGGCGGGCCAGGATATTCTCGGCCAGGCACAGACAGGTACGGGTAAAACCGGCGCCTTCGCTCTGCCTCTGCTTAATGCAACAGATCATAACCTCAACGCACCGCAAATTCTGGTGCTGGCACCAACCCGCGAACTGGCGGTACAGGTAGCTGAAGCTTTCTCAAGCTATGCCAAATTCATGAAAGGTTTCCACGTACTGCCTATCTATGGCGGTCAAAGCATGCACCAACAGCTGCAGGCGCTGCGTCGCGGCCCTCAGGTAGTTGTTGGTACTCCAGGCCGGGTCATGGACCATATGCGCCGTGGCACCCTCAAGCTCGACAGCCTCAAGGCTCTGGTGCTGGATGAAGCCGATGAAATGCTGAAAATGGGCTTTATCGACGATATCGAGTGGATCTTGGATCATACTCCGGCCGAGCGTCAGCTGGCACTGTTCTCTGCCACCATGCCTGAGCAGATCAAGCGGGTTGCCAACAAGCACCTGAACAACCCTGCCACCATCAGCATTGCCGCCAGCCACACCACAGTTGACTCCATCGAGCAGCGTTTTGTACAGGTGTCTCAGCACAACAAACTGGAAGCCCTGGTACGTGTGCTCGAAGTGGAAAACACCGAAGGTATCATCATCTTTGTGCGTACCCGTAACTCCTGTGTGGAACTGGCCGAAAAGCTGGAAGCCCGCGGTTACGCCTCATCACCACTGCACGGTGATATGAACCAACAGGCCCGTGAGCGCGCCGTGGATCAACTCAAGTCCGGTAAGCTGGACATTTTGATTGCCACCGACGTTGCCGCCCGTGGCTTGGACGTTGAGCGTATCGGTCACGTAGTCAACTATGACATCCCTTACGATACCGAAGCCTATGTACACCGTATCGGTCGTACCGGCCGCGCCGGTCGTACCGGGATGGCGATTCTGTTTGTGACCCACAGAGAGATGCGCATGCTGCGCACCATTGAGCGTGCCACCAACAGCCGTATTTCCCCGATGAAGGTCCCAAGCCCTGAGACTGTGGCCGAGCGCCGTCTGTCACGCCTGGGCGAACAGGTTGCTGCCATCATAGCCAACGAAGAGCTGGACTTTATGAAAGGCGCCGTGGCTCAGCTGTGTCAGCAGTTGGAAGTGGACACAGATATTCTGGCTGCTGCACTGCTGCACCAGGTACAGCAAGAGCGTCCGCTGCAGTTGCCTCCGATCCAGGAACGTCAGCGTGACAGCCGTGATGAGCGCAGCGGCTCACGCGACGATCGTGGTTCACGGGAAGAGCGTGGTTCGCGCCGTCGTGACTCTCGTCCGGTTCCCGGCGATCTAGGCAAGGCCGATTCCCTGAAGGACAACCCGGATCTGCAGATGTGCCGTTACGTGCTGGATGTGGGTCGTGAACACGGTGTAGGTGTAGGCAATATCGTTGGTGCCATCGCCAATGAAGCCAGCATAGACAGCCGTTACATAGGCCAGATCCAGTTGTTCGATACCCTGACCACTGTCGATCTGCCCGCCGGCATGCCTAAAGACGTACTGGCACACCTGAAGAAAGTACGGGTATGTGGCAAACCTATCAATATCCGTGAAGCCGGCAGCCAGAGCTTCGAAGGTGAACAGCGCCCGGCTCGTCGCCCTCGCAAGCACTCTGGAGAGCGCCGTCCGGATCGTAAGCCCCGTCGTCGTGACGACCGCGGCTGATCCAGCGGATTAAATCAACTCGGTAAAAATGCCGCTCACTCATAGTGAGCGGCATTTTTCTTTATATTGATTAAGCAGTGTCGGCAGATACAACTGTGCTTGGGAATATCCCGCAGGGTCAGTTCCAGGTAACTAAAATCAGCCTTCATGCACCAGCAAAGCGCAGGATCTGTCCCGGCCGCCATGGCGCATTGGTTGGCTTGTTGACATACAGGGCAACGAGCAGCAGACTTTTCGGTCATGAAGCCTCCCTGTCAGCGGGATGATTGATGCCATCCATCACGGGAGCATCCTTGAAGGTAAAAGGATCCAAGTCGTCGATGCACCCCAGATTAACGCCATACTCCTCTGGATTCGAGCGCCTTTGATGGTGAGTATAGATACCGCAGCGACTACAGAAATAATGTTTGGCGGTATGAGTATTGAACTGATAACAGCTGAGCAGCTCTGCACCGCTAACCAGCTTGAGATTGGCCAAGGACACAGAGGCTACCGGCGCGCCGCGGCGGCGACACATGGAGCAATCACAACGGCGAACATTGTTCACTCCTTCGGGAAAAGTGAGCGCCAACTGAACCCCGCCACAATGGCAACGGGCAATATAGTGAGTCTGAGTCATGACAATCCCTGTAATCCTGCTGAAAATTCGAGCAAAACGGCATACGGCTGAATTCATCTTGCCCCAGGGAAAAACCCTTGCCAATAGACAGAAGCTGAACTGCCAAGCTAAAGAAAGTAATCTTCCCAACAAAGAGTAAGCATTTCCCCCGATATTGCTGCAGCCAATAGCCAAGACTCCCTATCATAATGGAGCAAACTGCGGCCCACATCTACTGCGCCCCAGCTCAAGTCAATGCCGAATTTCCCCCCCCAGGAGTCAGTGATAAGGCGCGGCGACCACTGCCTCAGTATGACGCTAAGCATAGCGGCCAAGCTGCTTACCGCCCCTATAACAGCGAGGATTTGTCATCGCCGCTAGAGAGTTGCCAACGAGTGTTTCTATTCGCGAACAAATAGCCTGTCACCGGACAGAAACAACCAACCTCATTGATTAGCTGAGTTTTTAATTTATTTTTAAGGAAGCATTTTCGGTTATAACCCTATGGATCCCATGCCACAAAATAGGTAGACTGGCCCCGGTTTACCTCCTTGGAAACAAACCAAGGGATATGATTTGGGGGCGTAAATCGGTTGCTTGAATAGCCAGTACGCGCTCTCCTCAACTTATAGAGAAGGAAATAATGGGTTTACAAGAAAAACAATGGAAGCGCTCTATCGAAGAGCAGTATGTGGTTGAGTTCAAGCAGGACATAAAAAGCATTCTGGATGCCGACCTGGACGTAACCTTTGACTGGGACAGCTTCGACAGCGCCAAAGAGATCATGTACGTGCCCACCTATGCACTGGATCGTGTCAAATCCGCGTTCAGAGAACTCGCCAACGACCAGGACGCCAAGGAAGAGATTGTTGCGCAGATCAAAACCCTGCATATAAAGAACATCAACGACAATGCCGAAGAAGCCAAGAACATGCGTATCGGCGATGGCGTTTTCGCTCTCGAAGTCGGTTTCGGCGGCAACCATGCCTGTGTCTTCAACGACACAGCTATCCGCCAGTACCTGGAAAACAACCTCTGATCATCTAAGCAGAGCATGATGCCTGGGTTCATCTCCGTTTGAGCCCATCAGTATCCAAGGCCGGTCATTCCCCTGAGACCGGCCTTTCTATTTATTTCTATGCCCTCCCGGCTATTTAATGCCTGTCCCCTCGGTGGTCTATAGCCAGCAGAGCTGCAATCCCTACTCCTTGCAGCCAGGTATAAAAAAGCGCGCCTATGGGCGCGCTGAATAGATTAAGGCTCTGAGCTTACTGCTTCTTGGGGAAGACTGGATAAGCCTCTTTGCCCAGCAAGATACCCTTTACTTCTTTACCATAGTAACCGGCATGCTTGTGATACTTGCCTTGGGTTTCCTCGAGCTTTCCTTTGAAGCGGGGATCCTGAGGACGCTCATGGGAGTTGATATAGGCAGCCACATCCCAGGCTTGCTGAGTGGTTAGCTGCATACTCTTGCCCAGTGGCATATTCTCGTGAATAAAGAAAGCAGCCGTGTTAACCCTGTGCATTCCGGCGCCCCAGTTAAAGCTCTGAGGCCCCCAAAGAGGTGGCAAGGCATATACACCGGCTATCGCCTGACCTTGGCCATCGGCACCATGACATGCCTGACAATGGGCCTGATAAACCTGCTCACCACGGGCAGGGTCATAGGCCTGCTCAGGTTTGGGGATTGAAGGGTAACCCCGGCCCGGCAGATTGGCGCGTTGCTCTACCGTCAATTGCTGCTTAATGGCTTCAGGAATAGGGAAGTCTTCCCGTTTGCCGCCCTTGATAAGCTCGGCATCGGCCAGTTCAGGCACTTCGCCGTTGACGCCGTATTGATCCATCAAGCCACCGACCCCAAGCCAATAGGCATAGGCAGACAAGGCCACCAACTCAGGGCTGCCGCTCTTTGGCGCCTTGCCGTTCATTGAATAGGTAAAACAGCCCTGGATACGCTCTTCGAAGCTGTTGACCTTATCATTCTTCTTCCGATAAGCAGGATAAGCGAAATAGGCACCCCAGATAGGAGAAGCATTAGGCTTACGGCCGGCATCCATGTGGCAGTTGACACAGTTCAGCTCATTGCCGACGTATTTATCCCGCAGTTGCTGAGTATTGACGAACAGCTGATAGCCCTTGCGCACCTTGTCACCAAAGGCACCGGCCGGAATGGCATCCAGCGGTCTGGGGATCAGATACTCCTGTCCCTCCACCTTGGGAGAAGAAGGCAATTGCGCCTGGCGATCGGGAAGGTTCTCGGCCTGGGCCTGAGCTGTCATTGCGGCCACAGCACCCATGATAAACAGAGTAGATTTTTTCATGCTGCGTCCTTACTTGAGATTGGCAAAATAACTGGCGATAGCGTCGATTTCGGCGCTATCGAGCTGTTTGGCAACATGCTCCATCATGCCATCGACATCACCTTTACGGGTGCCATCCTGCCAGGCGTGCAGTTGAGTCTTGATGTAGCTGGCCTGCTGACCGGCAAGCCTTGGAAAAGTGCCGCCACCCAGGCCTGACGGGCCATGACATGTTACACAGGCGGGTAGGTTCCGGGTCCAGTCGCCCTGATACACCAGTTTTTCAGTCGGATCGGCAAATACCACTTGCTCACCTCTGAGCTTGGGTTTGACCTCGGCGACGCTCTGGGCAGAGAAGTAATCCGCCACCTGGCCGATAACCTCATCACCCTGCAGAGTCATTGCCATGGGCATCATAGTGGCGTTTTGGCGGGTCCCCGCCTGGAACAGCTTGATCTGTTGTTGAATATATTGGCTGGAAAGTCCGGCGAGCCTTGGGCCCAGCGGCTCTACGCCCTGTCCCTGAGGGCCGTGGCAACTGCCACAAAGCGCGGCCTGTGGTGGCATAGCCGGTTGTGCTGCCATAGCGGTTCCTATGGACTGAGCCAGCAGCAGCAGGCCACCTGCGGCGAGCGTGATTGATTTCATCTGTTATCCCCCATTATGAGTAAGGGCTATAGCATAGATCCAAATCACATATATGAGAAGTTTGCGATAAATATCAAAAAACCAGGGTAACCGGGCACAATCCAGATGCCATAAGGTTTGCAGCTCATATGAATCCCAGGCTTTGAAATATTTGCTTACGATTTGAGTTTTATAAAAAACCCTTTTCTAACAATGTATTGGATAACGATTCTCGTTTAGAGGTAATTACTCTCCAAAGCGGGTCGCCTCAAAACTGTTGAGAAAATGATGTAACAGGTAACAGGCCAGTAAAGTACCGACTATGGCCACCAGAATGCTGCTCACCCGATACAGGGCACTGAAGATCAGATCATTCCCCGGAGTCAGGTATTGGCCGAACAGTATTCCCAAGGTGGTCATGGCACCAAAGCCCACCGCCGAGCCACTGGCCTCTTTGACATGGGCCTGGGCAAACAACAGGGTACCGAACCAGAGCATGGGTACGACCAACAAAAGCACACCGGACCAATCATACAGAAACAGCTGCACCGCCATCCCGTATACCACCCCGAGTACAGTGCCCATTGCCCGTTTGCGGGCGTAGTCGAGAGCCCCATTCCAATGCATGGGGAACAGCAACAGCAAGGTAGTTGCCTGAGCCGACATGGAGTCGCGCAGATCAAAAGCCTGGAATATCAGAAACGACAGGGTTGCAACACTGGCCCCCATCAGCGCTTCATGGCGCATTCTGTGGGGCTGCTTGGGCCCGGGCACATAAGCGCTGCGAGGTTCAACATCCGGGATCAGCACTGTCATCAAATAAGCTATCAGCACAGACAGTACACTGGCCCAAAAGTTACCGAAGATGAGATCGTTAAGATCGGTATCCGGATAGCTGGCAAAATGCAGCATGATGCTGAGGCTGATCACCCCGTTGGCACCAAACAGAAACAGAGCGCCACGGGACATACAGGCAAAGCGATACAGAAACAGTACGAAGACAATCAAGGTCATCAGTGCCGGATGGCTGCCAAGCAAACCGCCTATGATGCCAACCTCAATCCCACAGATGGCCGCAGCAGCCAGCAACTGACGCGCCGCATGGCCATTCATCACAGGTACCAGTCCCAGCAACAACATGGGGGTGACAGTGTAAAACACCCCGTAATTCCAATTCATCAGCTTACAGATCAGAAAGCCCAGGCTGGCGCCGGTGGCTATGCGCAGGCACTGGCGCAGCTCATTCTGAGTCAAGGGGTGGTGACGCAGGATCATCGGCCACCTCAATAGATGTAGTGCAGCAGGCTGATAGCCTTGATCTGCAGCTTGGCCATGAAACGGTAGAAACTGTTGTCCGGCAGCAGTTGTACGGTAGCACGGGAGCCGGCGGCCAACATGGGGTGTTCTTCACCCAGGAGTTCAAAGTGCAAACGCAGACGCTGGGCATCCCGCACCCAACGATCCGACTCGGTCGGTGTCGCCAACATGCCATTGGCGTCGAATTGTCCGGCGCTGACACCGGCATCGCGGCTGCTGACCCTGGCGGGGTAGAGTCTGCCTGGCTCGGCATCGAACGCCACCCAGGCTTCAGTGCCCGGTTCGACTCCCCTGAGGGTTTTCTCGCGAAAATCGGCAATGATATCCAGCTGTTCCGACACCAGAGCCAATACAGGTTGGCCCTTGTTGGCCATGCTGCCACTGGCCAGTTGCAGATTGGTTACTATGCCTTCGTTTTCTGCCAGCACCTTGGTGTAACTCAGATCCAATTCCGCCTGAGCCAAACGGCTGCGGGCCTGGCGCAACTTGAGATTCTCTGTCCCGGCTGTTCCCCGGGAAACCTTGAGTTTGGCCAACTGCGCCTTGGAGGCTGCCAACTTGGCTAGCGCCGAACTGGCATCAGTATCTGCCTGATCCTTGAGTTGGCGTGACACACCATTGCTGGCATAGAGGGCATCCAGGCGCCTGGCCTCGCGTTGTTTCTGTTGCAACATGGCCTCATTGGCGCTGACATCGGCTCTGGCAGCCTCTATGGCGGCATCCAGCTCGGCGTTATCCTGCATCGCTTGCTCCAGCGCCAATTTGGCTTGCTCAAGCGCAAGCTCAAAGGGGGCCGGATCTATGGCGAAGAGCAACTGACCGGCCTCTACATGTTGATTGTTGGCCACGGCCACAGATTGCACCGGGCCGCTCACTTGAGGAGCTATCTTGACCACAGTGCGGGTCGCCATCGCCTGCGGCGTCAGCGGCATCTCCAGATCCGCCAACATGAAATAGGCAAAGACCAGCACAAAGCCTGCCATGGAAATTTTAACGAGTCTGGCAAATTGTTGATCTGGCGTCATAAAGTCTCTCTCACTTATCTTGTTCTTGCTGCAGCTGATGTTGGGCGTTATCGCAAATCCTGGTGATCACGGCTTCAAAATGGGCCAGCTCATCCGGATCTATACCCACCAGCAGCTTGGCCCTCACCTGGATGATTCTGGCTTCCATGGAGCGAATAACTTCCTCTCCTTGGGCCGTCATGGAAACGATGCGAGCCCTTTTGTCGTGCTCGCAGCTGTGGCGGGTGATCAACCCCTGCTGCTCCAACTGCCCCAGAGTACGCATCAAAGAAGGCAGCTCTATCTCCAGAGACTCGGCCAGCTGCTTCTGACTGATGTGGTCGCCCATGCGTCTCAGCTTCCACAGCGCGGTCCAGCGAGGATGGGTCAGCCCCAGAGGCGCCAACTCGTTATCGGCGACCATGCGCCACAACCTGTGTAAACGCCCCAAGCGCTCTCCCAGAGAAGTCTCGGTCAGCTGTTCTATATATCTGTGCATCTTGATTAACTGATTAATTAGCAGGCTAAGTATTTTATTTATTTAGCCTGCTAAGTAAATAGCCGATCGAAAATAAACCCGATCTGCCTCGCACATCTGTTCAGTAAGTAAACGGATCGGGACAAAAATTTGTCATACGTCGCAATCAGTTAACACAAGGGCCACTATAATTTTCCAACCTTGTTTGACCCGGTGAAGGTACAATGAGCCCAGCGCAAGGTCGGTGGCTATTACAAGGCTATTGAGATCCTGCGCCCTCGTTTTAATCACTCCCATGCCTGGAGGCTAACTTGTTCTCACATTTGAAAATCGGCACTCGAATCGTGCTGGGGATCTGCGCCGTGCTTATCGCCATGATGAGCTTTATCATGCCCTTGGTACTGTCGGAATTTTCCGGCCAAATTGACAATGCCGAGCAGCGTGAACTGCATAAGCTGTATCAAACTGCGATTGCTGAAATTGACTCTTCAGGCAGATTGGCCGAGGCGCTGGCCACAGTGGTGGCCAACACCCCGGAAATGCAGCAGGAATTCGCCTTCGGCGACAGGGACTCACTCAACAACCGCAGCCAACAACTGTTCACCCCATTGAAACGGGATTTTGCCGTGCAGCAGTTTCAGTTCCATCTGCCACCGGCCACCTCTTTCCTCAGGGTACATAAACCGGAAAAGTTCGGTGACGATCTCTCAGGGTTTCGCCAAACCGTAGTGCAGACCAACAACAGCAAGCAGCCGATAATGGGGCTCGAGAAGGGTGTGGCCGGCCTCGGGATCCGTGGCCTGGCGCCAATGACTTATCAGGGAAAACACACAGGTTCGGTTGAGTTTGGCATGTCATTTGGCCAGCCTTTCTTCGATGCCTTCAAACAGAATTACCAGGCCGAAATTGCCCTGCTGACACCTGACAGCAGCGGTTACCGCCGTTTTGGCGGAACCTTTGAAACCGCGGCTTTCAAAGACACGGCGCTGCTGCAGAAAGTACAACAGGGAAAAGCTGACAAGTCTCTGATAAGTCTGAATAACAATAGTCATGTCCTCTACCTGCATCAGGTGACTGACTTTTCCGATAATCCCATTGGCGTACTGGCGATCGCCATGGATCGCAGCCACTCGGAAGCCAGCCTCTGGTATATCAAACTCAAGTTGGTGGCCATTGGTGCCATAGCGCTGTTGGCGGGCGCCGTTATCGCCTTCTTTATCGCCCGCAGCATCACCCGCCCTATAGCGCAAACTACCAGCGCCATGGAAGATATCGCTCAAGGGGAAGGCGACCTGACCAAGCGTATCGAAGTGAGCAGCAAGGATGAAATTGCCGATCTGGCGCGGGCATTCAATCTGTTTGTAGCCAAAATCCAGCAAACTATTCAGCAGGTGACTCAAGCCACAGACTCACTGGCAACCTCAGCCGAAGAGATGTCCGGCATCACCAGCGCCAGCCGCCACAGCGCCGAGCAGCAGCAAAGGGAAACCGAACAAGTGGCTACCGCCATGAACGAGATGGCTGCCACGGTTCAGGAGGTCGCCCAAAATGCCACTGTTGCCGCCGACTCGGCAGAGCAAGCCGATGCCGCCACAGATTCGGGTAAACAGGTGGTCAACAGTGTGGTTGAGCTGATGGCCGGGCTGGAGTCAGAGATCCGCGGCGCTGCGGCTGCTATCGACAAGCTCGAGCAGGACAGTCAGGCGATAGACTCTGTGTTGGAAGTGATCCGCAATATTGCCGATCAGACCAATCTGCTGGCACTCAATGCCGCCATTGAAGCAGCCAGGGCCGGCGAGCAGGGGCGGGGCTTTGCCGTGGTAGCCGATGAAGTACGCACCCTGGCGAGCCGCACTCAGGCATCGACAACCGAAATTCAGCAGATGATTGAAACCCTGCAACAAGGGGCGCAATCAGCCGTCGGTGTGATGCAAAGCAGTAATCAAACCATGGATAAGTGTGTTGCCGAAGTGCAAAACGCCGATGCGGCTCTCAATGAGATCCGCGCCGCGGTTTCCGCCATCACCCAGATGAATATCCAGATAGCCAGCGCCGCCAATGAGCAGTGCGCCGTCTCGGCAGAGATCAATCGCAATCTCAACAATATCAATGATGGCGTGGCTCAGGGCAGTGAAAGCGCCGCCCAGATAGCCGTCGCCGGTGAAGAGCTGGCGCAGCTGTCGGTACGCCTCAAGCAGTTGGTCAGCCAATTCAAGGTTTAACTCACTAAAGACAAGCCCACCGATTGGTGGGCTTCCTTTTATCAAAGGTTCACTTAGAGGCTATTACTTGCCTGGACGCACTCCCAGTGTATGGCAGATGGCATAGGTGAGCTCGGCGCGGTTCAGGGTATAGAAGTGGAAATCTTTCACCCCTTCACGGGAAAGCACCTTGACCATGTCGATGGCCACGTTGGCGCCCACCAACGCCCGGGTGCCGGGATCGTTATCCAAACCTTCAAACTGGCGGTGCAGCCATCCCGGCAAAGACACATTGGTCATGGCGGCGAAACGCTTGAGCTGGTTGAAGTTGCCCACAGGCAATATCCCGGGAACAATTTCCACATCAATGCCGGCGGCCACACAACGGTCGCGGAACCTGAGATAAGACTCCACATCGAAGAAAAACTGGGTGATGGCACGGCTGGCACCGGCCTCAATCTTGCGCTTCAGGTTGATAAGGTCAGCCTGGGCATTGGCCGCATCCGGGTGCACCTCAGGATAGGCAGCCACCGAAATATCAAAGTCGGCGACCGAGCGCAGCAAACGCACCAAATCTGAGGCAAAACGTGTCGGCTTGGGGCTGCCTTCCGGCAGATCGCCCCGCAGCGCCACTATGTTACGAATACCGCTGTTCCAGTAATGACGCGCCAACTCCAGTAACTCTTCATCACTGGCATCCACCAGCGTCAGGTGCGGCGCCGCCACCAGCTCGGTTTCCTGCTGGATCCTCTCGATCACGCTGTGAGTGCGATCCCGCACTCCTGAGTTGGCACCATAGGTGACAGAAACAAACTTGGGATTCAGTGGCTCCAGGCGCTGAATTGAGTTCCACAACAAGGTTTCCATCTCAGGCGTTGAGGGCGGAAAGAACTCGAAAGAAACATTGATGTCGCCGTTGAGCTCGGACAAGCTCTGGTTCAGCGAGTGCGCATGTTGTGCGTGATGAAAAGCCATTGAAAATTCCCTCAACTGTCTATCTGGACGTTTGGACGTCTATATGTCCACATACTAGAGAAACTGTCATTGAAGTCAAGCCCAAAGATGGCTTCAAAGGTGTATTTATCTTAATCAGTATGAAAGCCACTAATGAGTGTTTCTGCAAAGCCTCGGCTTTACACCTGGGGAGAGCTTTCGCACAAGTTATCCTGTGCCTGGAAAATAGGCGTATGTCTGCAAATCGCTCAAATATTTCAAGCTGCTCAGGACTAACAGAGTTGCACCTATTCCCCCCTCGGTGTCGCCGAAAGCCGTTGGCGCAAATAACGTGGCTGAGGCATGGATGCCGAAGCAGCGACAGTCGAATCAGGGATGAGCGTCTGAA